>JANXYO010000042.1 GCA_025356015.1 Spirochaetaceae bacterium | reverse complement strand
ACCACGGTGTTGAGGAGCTTGTCCACGCCCGTGCCCTCGAGGGCCGAGAGGGCGACGACGGGGGCCCAGGCCATCTGGCCGAAGAAGTAGCGCAGCTTGTCGCGGGAGGCCTCGAAGCTGTTCTTGAGGTCGGGCATCGTGTCCCACTTGTTGAGGACGAAGATGAGGCCCCTCGCCTTCTCGGCCGCGAAGGCCGCGATCTTCTTGTCCTGGTCGGTGAGGCCCTCGACAGCGTCGATCATGAGGAGGACGATGTCGCTCTCGTCCACGGTGCGGATGGCGCGATTGACCGAGTAGTACTCGACGTTGTCGCTGACCTTTTTCTTGCGCCGTATGCCGGCAGTGTCGAGGACGATGATGGGCCTGCCCTTGAAATCGAAGCGGGCCTCGACGACGTCCCTGGTGGTGCCGGCTATCTCGCTGACGATCGACCTCTCCTCGCCAAGGAACCTGTTGAGGAGGGTGGACTTGCCGGTGTTGGGCTTGCCCATGATGGCGAGCCTGATGGGCTCCCTGCCCTCCTCGACCTCGACGACCCGGGAGAAGTCGAGCCGGGAGGCGATCATCTCCTCGAGCTCGCCCATGTTGCGGCCGTGCTCGGCCGAGACGTAGAGGATGGGCTCGAAGCCCCACTTCGCGTGGCTCCAGATGAGGGCGTCGCGCTCGGGGCTGTCGGCCTTGTTGACCACCAGGAGGATCTTTGGGGTCCAGCGCCGCAGGAGGGCGGCGAACTCCTCGTCCTCGGGCGTTACCTCGACGGCGTCGAGGAGGAATATGATGAGGTCGGCCTTCTCGAGGGCGGCGAGGCTCTTCTCGACCACCAGGCCATCAAGGCCCTCGCGGTCAAGCTTGAAGCCACCCGTGTCGTAGAGCCGGGCCCGCTTGCCCACCGAGCGGAGCTCCCAGACCATGTCCACGGGGTCGCGGGTGACTCCAGGGGTCGGGTCGGTAATGGCGCGGCGCTTGTGCAGGAGGCGGTTGAACAGGGTGGACTTGCCGACGTTCGGCCTTCCCGCTATCACGACGACGGGCAGGTTCTCGTAACGGACCCGGCGGTCCGGGGCCTCTTCGACTTCTTCGATTTCCGTGGTCATGGCGTTTTCAGCTCCGGACACGCGAGGAGAGATAGGCGGCCACTTCGGCCGACGATGAGAGGGAAAGGACAGCTTCGGCCACCTCGCGCGCTTCCTGCATGTCCGCAGACCTGATGGCGCGCTTGACCAGGGGCACGGAGGCGCTCGACATGGAGAACTCGTCGAGGCCGAGGCCGAGGAGGAGGATTGAGGCGAGGGGGTCGGCGGCCATCTCGCCGCACATCGCGACCGGGATCCTGGCCTTCCTCCCGTTCTCGATGGTCGTCTTGACGAGCCGTATGACGGCTGGATGGTAGGGCTCGTGGAGGTAGGCGACGCGGCCGTTGCCCCGGTCCACGGCCATGGTGTACTGGATGAGGTCGTTGGTTCCGATCGAGAAGAAGTCGGCCTTCCTCGCGAGGATGTCGCTCGCCACTGCCGCCGAGGGGATCTCGACCATGATGCCTGTCGGTATGCGGTCCGGTACTTCCTGGCCCTTGGCGCGGCACTCATGCCTGGCCTCCTCGAGGATGGCGAGGGCCCGCTCGAGTTCGTCGATCGTCGAGATCATGGGGAACATGATGCGCACGTCGCCGCGCACGGCCGCGCGCAGGATGGCACGGAGCTGGATCTTGAAGAGCTCCACGTTGGAGAGGCAGAAGCGTATCGCCCTCCAGCCGAGCAGGGGATTCTTCTCGTCCTGGGCCCCGAGCTCGGGCAGGATCTTGTCCCCGCCGATGTCGAGGGTCCTGATCGTGACGGGCCTCCCGCCCATCGCCTCGATCACCTTCGAGTAGGCCAAGTACTGCTCCTCCTCGCCGGGGACATGGTGGGGCCCGAGGAAGAGGAACTCGGAGCGGAAGAGGCCGACGCCCTCGGCTCCGTGGCCCAGGGCGGCCTGGGCCTCCTCGGGCATCTCGATGTTGGCCTTGACGAGTACCCTGGCGCCGTCGCTCGTGATGGCGGGGAGGTCGCGCAGGGTCGAGAGCTCCAGGTCGCGGACATGGGTCGCCTCCTGGGCGGCCGCGCTCCTGGCGAGGGCGGCGGCGTCTGGATCGGCGATCACGGTGCCCGAGTCACCGTCGACGGCAAGGACAGTCCCGCTCCGCACCGAGACCAGGGAGGAACCGATGCCGAGGACGGCCGGGATCTCGAAGGCCCTCGCCAGGATGGCGACGTGGCTCGTCTTGCCCCCGGCCTCCATCGCAATGGCCTTCACCCTCTGCCTGTTCATCGAGATCATGTCTGAGGGAAGGAGGTCGCGCGCCACGAGTACGATGTCGCTCTCGAGGTCGGCGAGGGTAAAGCGCTCGCGGAGCATGAGGTGGCCGAGGATCCGGCGCGATACGTCCTGGATGTCGGAGGCGCGGTCACGCAGGGCAGGATCTGAGGCCCTGGAAAGCTTTTCGACGAGCTCGCGCTCTATCTCCGCTATCACCCTCTCCACGTTGCGCAAGGTCGCGCCGAGGCTCTCCTCGATCCTCTCGATGAGGTCGGGATCGTCCATCATGAGGAGATGGGCCTCGAAGATGGCTGCCTGGGCCTCTCCTGCCTCCTTGCGCGCGCGGTCCCTGAGAGACGTGACCTCGGCCTTGGCCTTCTCGACAGCGACCAGGAAACGGGCCCATTCCGAGGGCAGGTCGGCCGCCTCGAGGGAGTAGGCGGGCACGGGCATCTCGCCTTCGTCGATGATGACGAAGGCTGGGGCGACGGCGACGCCGGGGGACGCGGGGATGCCGCGGTATTCCATCATGGGTCTTGAATGTATCAGAAATGCGATGCCGCGTCAAAAGGCGGGCGCGGGGTCGTTACAAATACTTAAAACAGCCCGGATCGGGCCAGCCTAGTGCAGGACATTCGCGGGATTTACCGCGCGTCCGTTCTTGAAAACCGAGAAATGGAGGTGGGGGCCCGTGGTATAGCCGGTATTTCCCGAATATCCGATGCGTGAGCCCGAGCCGAGCCTCTGGCCAGCCTTGACCGAGATCGAGTTGAGGTGGCCATAGAAACTCGACCAGCCGGAATGGTGGGCGATGAGGACATAGTTGCCAGACATGGCCGAGTAGCCTGTCTCGGCGACGACTCCCTCCATCGCGGCGAGGACGGGTGTGCCCGAATCGACCCCGATATCCAGGCCGTTGTGGTAGGTCCTGGTCCCGCTGAAGGGGTCGCTGCGGTAGCCGAACCAGCTTGTGATCCAGCCCCGGACCGGCCAGCGGAAGAGGTCGCCGGCGATTTCCCTGAGCTTGAAGGATGCGAGATGGGCATCGGGCAGGAAATAGACCCTTCCGGGCTCGAGGGCCTCGCTCATGAGGTTGTTGGCCTCGATTACCCTGTCGGCCGAGATCTTGTTCGTCTGGGCCACCGTGGCGCTGCTGTCGCCGACCTTGGCCGTGTACAGGATGCCCGCCATGCTCGGGATCTTGAGGATCTGGCCTGGCCTCAGTGACCGGGCGGCCTGGATGTCATTGAAGCTGATGACGGTGTCGAGGCTGACGTTGAAACGGTCGGCGATCTCGCCCGCCGTGTCGCCCTTGACCACCTGGTAGGCCGAGTAATAAAGGCCCCTGTCGTCCTTCGCGTCAACGCTCGTGACCTCGGCGAGGTTGGGGACGGCGATGTCCATCGAGCCAAGCGAGGTCGAGTTGGCCTGGGAGGGCTTGAAGGACGAGCCTGAGAAGACGAGGGCGCAGACGAGGGCGCCGAGGCCGATGCGGGTTGATCTCCTGGCCAGGATGCGGCCGATCCGGGCTAGTAGTGCTTTCCTTCGTTCCTCGTTCATGCCCTCTCCACTTCTTGAAACGATTTCGCGAATGCCGGAAAGCCCCTTAGGCCAATCCCTAAGGCTCCACAATCGGGAATCTACCCGAAAAAGCGCTCCGGCGCAAGTCTCGATCATTCAGGCAATACAATTACGTCCACCTCGACCCCGAGGCTTGCCGCTGTCTCGTCGACCATGGCCTCGTCAACCGCCGCCCTCGGGATGGGATGGGGTGGCGCGTCTCCTATGAGGACGATGATCCGCCTCGAGGCCGACCAGGGGAATTCGCTCAGGCCCAAGTACAGGGCCTCGTAGACCGCCTCGGGGATGTCCCTGCCCCCAGTGACCCGGATGGCCTGCAGTTCCTGCTCGAAGAGGTCGATATCGGCCGTGAAATCGCTCCGACGCGTCAGATATTCCTCGAAATAGTCCCTGTAGAGCACGAGGCCGATGCGGAGCGAGGGAAAGTCCCTGAGCCTCGAGCGGAGCATGGCGGGAACCTTCTTCCTCAGGGCTGCGATGTCGTTCAGCATGGATTCGGTCGTGTCTATGCAGATGACCAGCTCGGTGTCCTCGCCGACGGCGCCGTCAAGGATCACGGAAAGCTGGGCAGTGATGTCATTCTCGTCCCGGGCGAAACGCGTCTGACCCTTGCCGGCGGTGGCCAAGGCCTCGAAGGCGCTGACCGTCGCCGCCATGTAGCGGGAGAGGTCGATCCCCTTCTGCGCTGTTCCGGGACTGCGGCCCGGCCCAGGGCGGGGACTCGCGGGCCTTGGTGCCGGAGCGGCTGGGGCGTCTGTCGCTGGGGCCGCGGCTGCGGCAGCCGTAGCTGGGGACACTGGCGCCGGGCCGGAGGCCGCGGCCCCCTGGCCCTTGTCTGCCCCTGTGGCCATGGCTGCTGCTGCCCGGGCGACCTGGTTCACATGGACCAGGTAGGGATTGTCGGCGAAGGGCCCGGAATAGTCGGCGTATTTCTTCTCGAAGGTCCTGATGTTGATGAAGGTCCCGTCGGAGATGAATACCTGGCCGCTCCTTGTCCCAGGATAGCCCCAGGCCACCACCCAGGGGATGAAGATGTGGTAGCTCGAGCCGAAGGCCGGATCGGCCTCGGGGTTCGAGTCGATGAGGGAGTATATCCGGCTCGAGGCGGCGATGAATTTCCCGCCGAGGAGGCGCTTTTCATCGCCGTTGATGGGGTTCTTCTCCAGGGCGCGGAAGGAATAGCTCGATTCCTTCATCCCGGGATCCTTTGTCGATTCGGTGAGGAGGACAGACCCGAGCCCGGGCCGCGCCCGGATGAACAGATGGTAGCCCCCGTCGGTGCGCTGCTCGATCCTCACATCGCCGGGGCCGAGGCTCAAGGCTGGGCCAGAACCGGGGCCCGGTGCCGCGGGCAGGGCCTGGATGCCAAGAAGGAGGCAGAGACTGGCGGCCATTCCGACGATCCCGGGCTTGATCATTGCTCTAGAAGATCGGCGCGCTGCACAGTCCTCATGAGCCCAGCCTAGGCCTGGCCTAGTCCCGCGCCTGGGCGGGGAGACGGCGGTGGGAGGAGACGAGGTCGGGGAAGGAAGCCAGACGGCCCGCGCGTATCGCGGGATCGAGGCCTGCCTCCATGCCAAAGCTGAGCTTTAGCATGAGGCAGCGGAGCACGGCATCATCGAGCCTCTCCCTTGGCAGGGCGCCCGATTTCACCGCCCTGAGTATCGCGTCGCGGATCCTCGGGGCCCCATCGCCGACGCTCAGCATGAGGAGGTCGGCGCCGGCCGCGAGGGCCTCGACGGCTGTCCTTTCCGGAGCCTCCCTTGAGGAGAGGGCCTTCATGTAGAGGTCGTCGGTGAGGGCGACCCCGGCGAAATCGAGCCTGGTCTTGAGCTCGCCTGCCACGATGGCCGCGGACAGGGTGGCCGGCCGCCGATTATCGATGGCGGGCAGCATGACGTGGGAGAGCATGACGGCTCCCACCCCGTGTCTGATCGCCGAGGCGAAACGTGGAAGGTAATCGGCGTCGAAGCTCGCGCGATCGACCCGCAAGACCGGCAGCTCCGCGTGGGGGTCGGCGCCCGCGTTTCCCGGAAAGTGCTTGGCCACGGCGGCGAGGCCAGAGGATTGGAGGCCCTCGATGAAGGCGGCGGCGACGGCGTCGACCCGAGCGGGATCCCTCCCGAATGAGCGGTTGCCAAGGAATTTTGCGTTGGATGGACCGAGGACCTCGACGACGGGGGCGAGGACGAGGTTGACGCCGAGGGCCAGAAGCTCCTCTGCGGCGCTGCGGGCGATCTCGCGCGCGTAGGCAGGGCCGCGGAGGCCAAGCTCGAGAGGAGGAGGGAGGCGGGTGATGTCGTTCGAGCGAAAACGGAACACCGAGCCGCCCTCATGGTCGATGGCCACGAAGAGCGGAATCCCCGTGCCGTTTCTGGCTTGGGCATCCTGGAGGGCCGCGGTGAATGGCCCGAGCTCCGCGGCCTTGTCGGTGAGGTTGAAGCCGAAGAGGATCACCCCTCCGACGGGCAGGGATGAGAGGAGGCCGAGACTCGCCACGGAAGGCTGGCCCTTCCCTCCCACGCCGACAAGAAGGACCTGGGCGGCCTCCTGGCCCAGGTCGAGGCTGCCCAGGAGGACCTTGGCCCTGGCCCGGATCGCAGGACTGGGATCGAAGCCCGAGGAGGCCGGACTGTGGACACTCTGGCCCCGCCCCGCGGCGGCCAGGCCGAGGGCCAGGCCGGCGATGACGAGGAGGGGCAGGAAGACCTTGGACCGGGTGCGCACTCTTGGGCGACTCTAGCAGAGAGGCGCAAAAGCAGGAACGCCCCCGGTCCGGGAAGACAGCCCTATTTCGTGTATTTCTGGATCAGCTTGTCGTAGGTGCCGTTCGCCTTGATGGCCTTGAGGCCCTCGTTGAAGTCGGCGGCGAGCTTCGGATCCTGGAACCGAGGACTTCAGGGCCATCGCGACGTTGTTGCAAGTCAGGTAGGAGTCGGAGAGGGTGCCTCCGGCGTTTGAGGCCGCGAGCATGGGTAGGGCGGCTTCGACGGTCTTGTCCTTGAAGGCCTGGACCAGGCGGTTGAGGGGGTAGGCCACGGGCTTGAGGGTATGGCCCTTGACCGCGAGGGCGGCGACAGCGATATCGTACTAGAGGCCGGAGAAGTTGCCTGCCTGGTCCTGCATGACATAGGGCGGGACTGGCCTCACCCCCACCTTAACATCCTCGGCGTCAAGGGCGATGAGGGCGGTAAGAAGCGCGAGGGCCGCTATGGCTCTTTTCATGTATCCTCCAGTGAGACGGATGGCCCGGGAAAACCCCGGGCTTGATTCAGGAAGGATAATTCCTAACAATACTTGATTTCAAGTGTCAGATATCGAAAAAGCTCAGTCCTACCGGCCATCAGGCTCTTAGGCTCATTGTCCCGGGAGCCCTGCCCGGGTTATGCTCAAGCCCATGCGAAAGGGTATAGTCCAGGCCATCCTCCTCACCCTCGCCATCCTCCCCTGCACCCTCGAAGCCCAGACGGCTATCCTCCCGCCGGCACCAGTGAGCGAGGAGGCCGTCCTTGTGGAGACCGAGAAGACCCTGACCAAGGGCTTTGCCGCCATCGAGGTGCAATCCACCGTCCCCTCGAGCCTGGTCACAATCAACCGCGTCGAGGTCGGCTACACGATATACGACGCCGATGGCCTGGCCCCCGGCAGCTATATCATCGGAGTCTCGGCCCCGGGCTTCCGTCCCAGGGAACTCTTCATCATCCTCGCCGAGAAGACCAGGTACACCCTTCGCTTTGCCCTCCAGCGCCTGACCGGAACCCTCTCGATATTGGCCGAGCCCCGGGACGCCGAGATCAGCATCGACGGTGTTCCTGTCAGTGCCGGGTCCTCAGAGATATCCGTCGGCACGAGGACTGTCGCGGCGAGACGTTTTGGCTTCAGGGAGAA
>JANXYO010000028.1 GCA_025356015.1 Spirochaetaceae bacterium | reverse complement strand
GCTTCTCGGTCGAGCGCGCATCGACCGAGGTCCCGGTCGCCGGCATCCGCGCCGTGGGATCGAGCTTCATGCTGTGCATCGTCGCCGACATCCTGCTCACCGGCATGCAGTATCTGGGCTAGCAATGGGAAATACAATCGTCGAGCTGAAGGAAGCAGTGGCTGTCCGCGAGGACATCGAGATCCTAAGGGCTGCGTCCTTCGTCCTCTCGGAGGGCAGCACCGCCTTCTTCATGGGCACGGCAGGCTCGGGCAAGTCGATGCTGCTCAAGATAGCCGCTGGCCTCGTCGTCCCCAGTTCCGGGGAGGTCTACTTCCGGGGCCGGGCCCTCTCGAAGATGTCGAGGATCGAGAACCAGGAATTCCGGAGGGTCACGGGCTTCGTGTTCCAGGACGCGGCCCTCTGGGCTAACCAGAGCCTGTACGACAACCTCGCCCTGCCCATCCGCGTCCACGAACCCCGCACGCCCAAGTCCGATGTGGACCGCATGGTGCGCAGGGCCGCCGAGATTGTCGGTTACTCGCAGGACCTGAAGGCCCGGCCGGCCGAGCTCTCCTCGGGGGAGCGCAGGCTCATCGGCCTGGCTCGGGCCCTCGTCCTCGACCCCGAGCTTCTGTTCATGGACGAGCCGGCGGCCAACCTCGACGAGTCCGCGGCAGAGCGCGTCTTCGATATCGTCGGGGCCCTGAAGGCCAAGGGGCGGAGCCTTGTCATCGTGACCTCGATCTCCGAGTTCGCCTGGAAATACGCTGACCACGTGGGCGTGCTCAACGACGGCTCCCTTCTGGCCTACGGGACCTACGCCGATGTCGCCTCCCGCACCGAGGGCCCCTTGAGGGCGGTCACCGGGCGCTTGCGGCAGCGGCGGGCAGAGGAGGTGACGGCGCAAGCGGAGGCGGGCACGGGTCTTCTGGACGCCTGGGCCTCGGCCCTCGCCGAGGATCACCATATCATCCCCGATTTCGAGAAAGCCGAGCCACGTGATGAGGGCGAGGCAACCTTGGGCGACATCATCAACGCCATCCCCGACGGGGACTCAGGCGACGGCCGGGAGGACGGAAAATGAGGTTCAGGATCAAGCACGCGGACCGGATCGTCGGGTTGTTCGTCCTCCTGGCGGCCGTAGGGCTCGTCGCGGGCATTATCCTGCTCGGGGTCAACCAGCGCTGGTTCGCGAAGAACTACCACTTCGCGACCCGCTTCAATTCGGGCGCTGGCGTTCCCCCGGGGACGGCTATCTTCATGAAGGGTTTCCAGGTAGGCAAGATCGAGCGCCTGAAGCTCACCGACGACAACATGGTCGACGCGGGCTTCTCGATCTTCGACACCTACTACGGCAAGGCGAAGGAGAACTCCGTCCTCGAGCTCGTGACCTCGCCCATCGGCCTGGGCACCCAGCTGCTCTTCCATCCCGGGAGGAGCAAGACCCAGCTCCCCGAGGGTAGCTTCGTCCCCCTTGCCGATTCCGAGGCGGGCAGGGCCCTCATCGAGCAGGAGCTTGTAGACATACCGCCCAAGGACGACACCATCACCCGGCTCCTGGCCAACGTGAACCCCCTCCTCGAGAATGTCAACAAGACCGTCGTCACCGTGAACCGCACCCTCACCGAGCTCAACCGCGCCATCTCGGGCCAGACTTCGGGGCCACTGGGCCGGATCGTGACGGGGGCTGCCGACACCATGGAGCATGTCGACCAGCTCGTCGTGGGCGTGAAGGGCCAGACCGAGACCCTCGTGGGCCAGGCCAACCTACTCGTCGCCACGATGGCGAAGGTGGCCGACAATGTGGAGGCAACGACGGCCTCGATCCGCGATCCCACCGGTCTCGTGCCCAAGCTCCTTGACGCGAAGGGTTCGATCAAGACGATCCTCGACGACAAGAACGCGATCTACAACAAGCTGATGGCGAGCATCTCTGACATCCAGGGCGCCCTCCATGACGTGCAGGCCATCACCGCAACTCTGAGCGACCAGATGCCCACGATAGCCCTCACCATCGAGGACACGAGGGCCGCGATCAAGCAGACCCAGGACGTCCTCGAGGGACTCAAGAACAACCCGCTGCTTAAGGGGGGAATCACCCAGCACCAGGAGCAGCAGTCGCTCAACCAGAGCATGAGGACGGGGACCTTCCCATGAAGCTACATACAATGGCCGCGATCGCGGCAGCCATAGCCCTGATCGGAGCCTGCTCATCGGCCCCGAAGCCCAAGACGGAATTCTTCGAGACCAGGAACAAGGCCGCGGAGTTCGCCAAGCTCGGCGACGGCTTCATGGCGACCGCGCAGTACAGCCAGGCCGCGAAGTACTACGACGAGGCCCTGCGCACGAACTCCTCGGTCGACAACCTCGAGGGAGTATCGGCCTCTCACGCCTCGCTGGGGAGGGTGTACCTCGCCACGGGGGATCTTGGCTCGGCCGAGGCTGAGTACGGCCTTGCCCGGCAGTACGCCCTCATGGCCGGCTCCGCGGCCGCCGAGGCCACGGCCACCCTTGGCCTTGGCGAGCTGCGCTATGCGAAGGGCGAGAATGGAGCTGCCCTCGCCCTCTTCGAGGAGGCGATCCGCCTCTCGGCGAAGAGCGAGAGCACCCTCGCCATCGCCCTGCACGATTCCGCCGTCGCGAAGAACGCCCTTGGCCGGAGCGCCGAGGCTGTGGTCGATCTCGGAAAGGCGGCCGCCATTAACTCGAAGCTCAAGCGCTGGACCGAGCTCGCAGCGAACCGCTATGTCATGGCCTCCGTGCAGGCGGCCGAGGGCAAGGCCGAGGAGGCCTTCGCGTCGGCCCTCCTCGCCCTCGCGGCCGACAAGGCTGCCGAGAACGGCCGGGGCATCGCGGGGGACCTCGCGGCCTGCGCGAATCTCGCGACCAAGATCGGCCGGAACGAGGAGGCCTGGTCCTACTGGCTCCGCTCCTTCGACACTGCTGTGGCATCAGGCGACGTCGGGATTACCCGAAAGGCCCTCGCAGGCCTCGTCTCGCTGGCGGCCGTGATGGGCAGGACAGATGAACAGGCCCGCTACGAGGCCCTCGCGAAAAAGCTCGATGCGCGAGGGCAGGAGGGCCAGGACGGGGCTGCCCCCGCCCCGGCTCCCTTGCCTAACTAGGGCCCTAGGAGGCTATTTCCTGGGCGTGACCTTCAGCTCCACGAGCCCATCCGGTCCGGGGCTTTCGCCCCCCCCTGCCGCTGCTCCCGGTAACGCTGCCTCGAGCTCTGCGGCCTCGAGGATGATGCCGCGTCCCAGGATCCCAGGGCCCCGTTCGACCATGATCGAGTTGAAGAGCTTCACGCGGACTCGTCCCCTCCCGCTCCTACTCTCGCCACCAGTGAGGGTGCCCTTGTCCCCGTAGCTGATGCCCTTCCTGAAGGAAGCGTAGGCGCTGTTGCGGCGCATGACGGCCCCGACGAGGCCGGGCATGGCGGCGGAGAGGGAAATGCGCGAGCCCTCCCACACGAGCGCGGTGTCGATGTCGTCGACCGGCTCGGAATCGAGGAAGACAGTGCTAATGCGACCCTCGATGTAGGCGTCGTCGAAGCCAAGGGTTTCGCGGGCGAACGCGCGCACGCTCAGACCCAGCCTCGACTCCACGAGGAAGCCTGCCTGGAGGATGTTCAAAAGGGGCCCCCATTCGGGGGCCCCTTGATCGAGCTGCATGGCTACCAGTTGAATACCTTGTCGAGGTCCTCGTCCTTCACGGCGAAGACCTGGTTGTGCGGGGCGAGGGCGTCGCGGGTGAAAAACTTGGGCAGGCGGTCCATCTCCTTGGTGAAGCCAGCGGCCTTGTTGAAGTCCCTCTCGTTCTTGAGGATCGACTTGCCTAGGGCGGTGACGTCGTCCCCGGTGAGCGAGAGCCCATGGAACGCGTTGATCAGGTCGACCAGGGCCTGGAAGGTCTCGGGCTGGTCGAGGACTGCGAAGGCGATGAACAGGCACATCCCGGTGGAGTCGATCGCGGCGGTGGCGATCTGCAGGTTGCGCGACAGCTCGATCTGGCCCTCGCTCTTGAGGGGGTCGACGAAGCCGCCGACCTTGAGGATGTTGGTGGCGATCGCGTAGCCGGCGGTGTGGTCCGCTCCCATGGGGCTCGTCGCGTAGGTGACGCCGATGCCATTGATGGCGCGGGGGTCGTAGGCGGGAAGGGCCTGGTTCTTCACCACGGGCACCCTCTCCACTCCGAAGGCCTTGCCCGCCATGGCGGCGCCGGAGCCGACGATCCTGCCCAGGGGGCTTCCCTTCTGGACTTCCTTGAGGAGGTTGATCGCTCCTTCCTTGTCCCCGAACTTGATCAGGCCGGCGTGCATGAGGACGCCTATGGTCGCGCCCATCTCGATGGTGTCGAGCCCTATGTCGTCGTCGAGCCTGTCCAGCATCGCTATCGTGTCGAGGTCGTCGATGCCGCAGTTCGCGCCGTGGGCCCATACGGTCTCGTACTCGGGCTGCTTGGTGAGGAAATTGCCCTTGGCGTCGTTGTAGATGCCCGAGCACTGGATGACGCAGCCCCGGTGGCAGCCATGGGTCGCGAGTCCGCCGCGCTGGGTCTCGAGGGCGGCCATGGTCTCGCCGGAGATCTTCGAGGCCCCCGCGAACTGGCCCGTGGCGAAGTTGTTCGTCGGAAAGCCGCCAGCCTCGTTGATGATGTTGGTGAGGACGTTGGTGCCGAAACTCGGGAGGCCGCCGCCGGTGACGGGGTGCTTCTTGAGACCCTCGACCCAGACCTTGTTCGCGGCCCTGAACTTCTCGGGATCCTTGGGCTCGCGCATCTTTGTGCCCTCGTCGTCGAGGACGATGACCTTGACGCCCTTTGAGCCCATGACAGCGCCGACTCCGCCTCGCCCGGCGTGGCGGGTGGGGTGGAGCTCCATGTCCGTGCAGGCGATGGATGCGGCGGCGAGCTTCATCTCGCCGGCCTGGCCTATGGAGATGTAGGCGGCCTTGTCGCCATGGATGGGTTTGAGGGCATCGATGAGGGCGTAGTTGCCGAGGAGCCTCAGGCTGTTGTCGACAGTGATCTTCACGGAATCCTTGTTGATCACGATCTTGTAGAGCTCATTGCCAGCGGGAGCGCCTTCGAGGACTATCGCGGCGTAGCCGAGCCTCGCGAGGACCTGGGCAGCCTGGCCTCCGGCGTTGGATTCCTTGATCCCTCCGGTGAGGGGGCTCTTGCAGCCAATCGAGAGGCGGCCCGACTGGGAGGCCGGAGTTCCGGAGAGGAGTCCGGGCGCTATGACGAGCTTGTTCTCTGCGCCGAGCGCGTGGCAGAGCGGGGGAACTTCCTTCGAGATGATTGCAGAGGTGAGGGCGCGGCCACCGAGGCCAGCGTAGGCGCCAACCGGTTCTTTCTTTATCGACGGTCCGCCCTTGGCGCCCATGTCGATCCGCAGCAGGGTATCCATATAGCCTCCTCGAAATGCTCTATGGATACAAAGCAGGTATCATGCCACCGTGTTTCCTTGCGGATTATTCCGGAATATGCGACCGGGCGCGGCAAAGACAGGGCATTTTTCCTTTTTTAACCAGTGCGCCCCGGGGGTTTGTTCCAAATCAGGACACTGCCTTCTCCCGTGGCTGTTCCACTACGGAACCATGCTCCACAATGGGACACTCGATCCCATACCTCTCCAGCTTCCGGTAGAGGGTGTTGCGCCCGATTCCGAGGCGCTTGGCGGCGAGCGAGATGTTTCCGGCGCAGGCCGTGAGGGCCTCGCTGATGACCTGGCGCTCCGAGTCCTCAAGGCTCGTGGCCATGGCCTTGGGCCGGGGCAGGCCGGAGAGCAGGGATTCGCTCCGCCTGACTCCCGGCAGGGCGGGAAGGCGCTCGCTGCTTATGAGGAGCTCGATCATGTTCTCGAGTTCCCTAATGTTGCCCGGCCACTCGTAGGCCACGAGCTGTTCGAGGTATTCGGCGCTCACCTGCACGGGTTTCTTGTTGAGCTTTTTGGAGATCTTGTTCATGTAGTAGTCGAAGAGGAGGGGGATATCCTGCTTGCACTCGCGCAGGGGGGGCAGGAAGAGGGGCAGGACGTTCAGGCGGTAGAAGAGATCCATGCGGAAATTGCCCAGGGCGACCTCGGCCTTGAGATCCTTGTTTGTCGCGGCGATGATCCTGACGTCCACGGGGATGTCCCTTGAGTCGCCCACCCTCATCACGGTGCCTTCCTCGATGACCCGCAGGAGCCTCGTCTGCATCTCGAGCGGCATCTCGCCTATCTCGTCGAGGAAGATGGTCCCTCCGTCGGCGATCTCGAACTTGCCGGCCTGACCCCCGCGTTTGGCCCCTGTGAAGGCCCCGTCGGCGTAGCCGAAGAGCTCGGACTCGATGAGGGTCCGCGGTATGGCGCCGCAGTTGAGCACGACGAAGGCTTCCTCGCAGCGGGAGCTCGCGTTCTGGATCGCCTGGGCGAAGATCTCCTTGCCCGTCCCCGACTCGCCGGAGATGAGGATGGTGGAGCGGCAGTCGGCCACCTTCTTCGCGAACTCGATGGCCTCGACGATGGGGCGCGAACCGCCGATGATCTTGTCGAAGGTGTACAGGGCCCTGCGGCCAAGGATCTCGTTGGCGTGCTTGCGGACCTTCCTGACGTCCTTGAACACGAGGATTACGCCCGTCGGCTCGGCGTTCTCGCCGATGATGGGGTAGCAGGTGAGGTTGAAATAGAGCTTGTTGGCCCGCACATCGACGAGCACGTCCTTGTTCTGGAAGTCCCCGCCCGAGACGCAGGCCATGCGGATCTCTCCCCAGTTCTGAAGGAAGGCGCCCACGCGGCGTCCGATCATCTCCTGGTTCCCGAAGCCGAACATGCCGAGGGCCCAGGAGTTCACCGAGAGGATCTCGCCCTCGAGGTTCACCGACACGATGCCGGCCTGGATCGAGTCGATCAGGGTCTCGACGAAGCGCTTTGTGCTCTTGAGAGCCTCGTTCTTGCAGCCGAGTACGAGGGTCTTCTCTATCGCGTTGACGGCCGCGACCACCATGCCGAGTGTGTGCTGGTGGACGTTCTCGCTGTTGCCCGTGAGGTCGAGGGAGCCGATGATCCGTCCCTCGGCGTCCCTGATGGGCGCCCCCGAGCAGGTCCAGCGGTGGTAGGCCCGGATGAAGTGCTCGTCGCCCGAGACCTGGACAGGCATGCCTTCGGCTAGGGCCGTGCCCATGGCGTTTGTCCCGATGCTCCGCTCGTCCATGAAGGCGCCCGGCACCATCCGCATGGCGAAGGCCTCGCGGAGGATGCCCTCGTCTCCTATGAGGGACAGGATGCAGCCCTCCTCGTCGGTCAGGATCGCGAAGAAGTCGCTGCCTTTGAGGAAGTCGTAGAGGTGGCTGATGAAGGGCTCAGCGGCCACGATGAGCTCGCGCTTGCGGGCCAGGCGCTCGCGCAGTTCCTCCTCGCCGAGGATCCGGAGGGAGTGGACCTGGCTCGGGTCGATGCCGAACTCGCGGCAGCGCTCGAAACCGCGTTCTATGTAGTCCTTGGGAAAAGCTCGGGCCTGGGCACTCATTCCTGTCTCTCCTCCACGCCTTATGGTGGTACTTAGGGAGATTCCATGATACGGCCATTCCAGGGATATGGAAACAGGATCCTTTCGGAGTCTTCTGGCGGCCTGTATCGGCTGGCTATGCGGGACCGGCTGAACCGGGATCCTCTCCAACTGGGGAGAGGGCGCCGATCACTGCCCGGCTCTCCGTCCATCAGCCCAGAGCTTGGTCCGGCGTATGATGAATCGCAGGACATAGAAGGGGATCTTGAGCGGGGAAACGAGGAGCTTGCGTATGCGCACTGGCCAGTCGACCCGGGCCGGATAGTCGGCAATTGGGATGTTCCAGGTCTTGCCGTACAGGTTGCGCATCAGGCCCCTGGGATCCGAGGGCACCTTGAAGGTCTCCCCGAGGAACTCGATCGTCTCGATTGAGTCGAGAAAGCGGCTCTGAACCGTGGTCCTCTCGTCGAGCTGCCAGAGCTTTCCCTTCAAGAACCGGTGGACCACCCGGGCGGGGAAGAGGTCAATGTCGACTCCATCCCTTATTACCTTGTAGATGTACCCGTCCTCCCGGTTATCGATGTTCTCGGTGATGAACTCGAAGCCCTTCGCCTCGAACTCGGGCTTCAGTTCCAGGAAGCGGCCGAGATCGGTCAAGTAGAAGCCGACGTCGATGTCGTCGTCGTGGGGTATGAAATCCCTCTCGCGGACTGCGCCAAGGAGGGTGCCCCAGTGAAGGAACATGGTGATGCCCACGCCCTCCAGCAGGTCGCGTGTGTCGATGAGGTTTTTCCGGCCGACCGTTCTGTCAAATCCTGATTGTTTCATTCTGCTCGCTCGGGCGAAACCTAACATGTGGTGTCGCTCAGCGCAATAGCCCCATCAGCCGCCCGCCTCCGTCTTCTCGAGCCCGTCCTTGCGGAACATGGCCCGCACCGGTAAAATGCTTCCCTGTCGGATTTTGGAACGGATTCCTGACAGATCCTTCGTCTTCGCGGAAAGAGGGAACACATGGACCGAATGATCATCATGGATCGTAACGAGAACAACTACGGTCCCTCCCCCAAATGCCACGCCGTCCTCGACCACATGGACATGGAGTATTTCTCCACCTATTCCCGGGATTACCCCCGGCGAATCAAGTCCAGGATTGCCGAGCAATACGGCATAGCTCCCGAACAGGTAGTCGTGGGCTATGGGGCCGAGGATCTCCTGAAGCAGATCATCTACTGGGCGGCGACGAAGGGGTCGGACATAGCCGTTCCCAACATGTCGTGGTGGTATTACAAGCATATCGTCAAGGAGATCGGCGCCAATCTCGTCGAATACCATCTGAAGGAGCAGGAGGATACCTGGGATTTCGATGATGCGGAGATAATGCGCATCCTCGCGGCCAAACCCCGTGTATTCATCCTCGCATCTCCCAACAATCCCACGGGCAACTACCTCGAGCCCGGCCGGATCCGCCGTTACCTCGAGGCGAAGGCGCCGGAGACCGTCCTGGTCCTCGACGAGGCCTACTGGGGCTTTGGAGGTCCCTCTTTCCCCGAGGGCGAAATCGCGCGCTGGCCCGGGTTGATCGTCCTGCGTACGATGTCCAAGTACTACGCCCTCGCGGGCCTCCGCATCGGCTTCGGCTTCCTGGGTGCCGGGCTCGACGAGTACGTGGTGCACAACAGCAAGTATCTGGGCTTCAACCGCATTTCCGAGGAGATGCTTTTCGCCGCCCTCGATCGCGAATCTGCGGCCTATTACCGCGAGAAGGCCGAGATGATCATCGAGGACGGGAAGATGCTGTTCCGGGAGTTCCAGGCAATGGGATTCAAGCCCTTCCGGTCATGCGCCAACTTCATCCTGGCCCGGCTCCCGTCGGCGGAGTTCAATCTGCTCAAGGAAAGGGTGCTGACTAAGGGCATTGTCATCAAGTTCTTCACCGAAGCCATCTTCGAGGATTGTGTCCGCATCTCCATCGGAACCCGCGAGCAGAACCACTTGCTGGTGGAGATCATGAAAGACATTCTCGCCAACCGCGGCTGACATGCAGGCTGTCCTCCTCGCGGCGGGCATGGCGACCCGCCTGCGCCCCCTGACCGATCTCATGCCGAAATGCCTGCTCGAGGTGGGCGGAAAATCCATGATCCAGCGCGCCGTGGAGAACCTGATCACCGTCGGTGTGGACGAGCTCGTCGTGGTGACAGGCTATCGGCCCGAGATGATCAGGGCCCATATGGCCCAGGCATTCCCGGCGCTTCCAGTATTCTGGATCAACAATGACCGCTTCGCGGAGACGAACAACGCCTACTCCCTCATGCTCGCGGAGCCGGCGGCGAGCGGGGAATTCCTCCTTCTGGATTGCGATATCCTGTTTCCACCAGAGCTGATCGGTTCCCTGATAGCCTGTCCCGATCGGCCCTGCATCGCCCTCTACCGGCATGCATGCGGCGAGGAGGAGATGAAGATAGCCTGCGATGCCTCGCTCTGGATGACCGACGTCGCGAAGACCCTCGATCCCCGGGAGGCTGCGGGCGAGTCCATAGGATTCGAGATCTTCGACCGGAAGTCAAGGGATGGCCTGTTCCGCACGCTTCGCCGCCGGATCGTGGACGAGATGAGGGAAAACGAATACTACGAGGCCTCGTTCAAGGACATGGTGGACCAGGGTTTCGCCTTCCGAGCTGTGGACATTTCCTCGTGGCCCGCCACCGAGGTCGACACGATCGAGGACCTGGAACTGGCCCGGGCCATGTTCCGCTGATGGCTTTGAGTCCTGCCCGCCATCGTTCCTAGTTCGGCCCGATAAGGGTGCCGACGAAGCTCCTGCCCTCAAGCATCTCGCGCAGGTTGGCGAGATCCCTACCCGCGGCGCAGATGACCGAGAGCCCCAGCTCGGCCGCCTTCCTCGTGGCTACGGGATCGAAGGGGCTGTTCTTGCCGGGGCTCCACTCCTCGCCCACGAGCTTCCTGAACTCGGCCCAGCTGATGGCGTCGATGGGCCTGGCCTCGGGGTTGGTGCGCGGGTCGTCGGTGTAGACCTTGGCGATGTTGGAGAGGTTGAAGATGCGGTCGGCGCCGAAGCGCTCCGCGAGGAGGACGGCGTCGTTGTCCGTCGAGAAGCCCGGCTTCCAGCCCGAGGCGACGAGGACCCGTCCCATGAAAAGGCCCACTGCGGTCGGGTCGGTGACGACGTCCTGGGGGCAGAGCTCTCCCAACAGGGCCTTCACGAGCTGGGCGTTGAGCCTCGTCGCCATGATCCCGATCCAGTCCTGGGCCTCGTGCTCGTCCCCGGCCCGGCACTCCATGACCTCGCGGTAGGCCTGCTGCCAGCGCCGGGCCGGCCCGCCTCCGCCCACGACGATGATCAGGCGGCGCGAGTCCCCCGCCGAGAGGTAGGCTCGCACGAGCTGCACGAAAGCCTTGAGGAATGCGGCATCGGGGCTTTCGGGAGCGACTATGGAACCGCCGAGCGAGAGCACTGTCGTCATCTTCGTACCTCCGCTGGCGGCCCCGTCCGTGCCGCCTTAGAAACCATCTGAGGACTTGAAGAAGTCCTCGGTCTGCTGACCGGAACCGAAGACATCGCCCTCGGGGCTCCTGGCTTCGTAGAGCTTCTCCGCGTAGCGGAACCTCGCGACCTGCCTCGAGAGCTGGTCACGTTCCTCGCTGACGCGCCGCAGGAAATCGCCCGCGGTCACGCCTTTGGTGAGCTCCCTCTTCTCGTCGGGTGTGCCGACGATGATATCGGAAAGGTCATCTACGCGATAGTAGATGCGCTCGAAGAGGAAGAGGACCCTGCGGATGCCCAGGAGATAAGCCGCCACCTCCTTCTTCTCGCGAAGGACGCCGGGATCCATCGGATTGACCTGGGTGCCCGCCCGGTCCTCGTCGAACCATTTCCTGACCACCTCCGATTTCTGGAAGGGATCCATCGCGGCGGCAAACCTCACGGCGAGCTCATTGTAGCGCCTCGCGTAATCCGCGAGTGCCCGGGGGGCGTCGGACTTGAAGGCCGATATCTCGTCGGCGATCCAGCGCTGGCTGTAGTCCTTGACCGAGGAGACGGCCACCGGGAGATAGCGGAGCTTCTCTCCCGGCCGCTTCTCGATCACCTTGCCGGCGGGGACAGGCAGTTCGCCCGTCCCGTCGCTCACGGCGACCTGGCCTTCGGTGCAGGTCACGAGGACTGCGTCGTTGACCGACACTGCCACCGCGTACTCCGTGCCCCGCACTCCCATGACCGCGCCGTTCGTGCCCACCGACATGGTCGGGGTGCCCGATATCTTTGAGACCTTCGAGCCGATCGAGCCGGCGAGGAGGTCGATGCTCGTCTTGGGCTGGCCCTGGACGAGGGAGAGCTTGATGTAGAGGGCCGCCCTCGAGCGGACTGTTATCGTGCCCCTCATGCCAGTGCCCTTGTCCATCGCGATGACGAGCATCCCGTCGCCCGAGGTCTTCACAAGGTCGCCCGAGTAGAGAGGATCGTCTATGTTGATGTCGCCGAGGGTCTTGCCAAGGCGGCTTATCGAGGCGCCTCCCTCGATGTAGTCGACTTTCCCGACCAGGGCTGAACCGACAGCCCAGACGGTGGCTGACATCGCGACCAGCACGAGGCCGATGCAGTAACGCTTCATGTTTGGCTCCTTGTGGGCGGCCGTCGGCCCTCCGGGGCCACGGGCCCCTGGGGGAGGTCTGGCGACCATCAACAGAGTATAGCGCGGCCCCGCCACGCTTTCGAGCGTGTCCTCAAGTCGAGGCGCTCCCCGAAGCGGGGCAGGCTCCAGATGCTAGAACTTGATGCCAATGAACCACTTCGGCCAGAGCGTGAAGCCACGTCCGAACCAGGTATCATGGAAGGACCTGCCCTCCTTGAGTTCGGCCGGGACACCTGGCCGCTCGTCGAGGTCGACGTCCATCTTGAGGCCGCCCACGAGGTGGATGCGGTGGCCCAGGGGAATGCCGAGGCTCAGGCGTACCGAGGGATAGGCAGGGCCCCAGACAGCCCTCCAGGCGGACCCGGTCTGCTCGCTCTCCTTCGCGTCGAGGAAGTCGCCGAGCCTGGAACCGACAAAGCTCTCGGCCGAGACGTCCAGGTCGATATAGGCCGAATCGAGGCGGAACCTGCTGCCGAGCCCGTAGCTGAGGACCATGCCCTCGTCGCTGTTGAACCACTGGCGCCTGGGAAGGCCAAGGCCGACAAGGGTGTACAGGTAGGCCGTGCCGGCCTGCCAGTGGCCGTATACGTAGTCGGTCCCTGGCTCGTAGGTGAAGCCTATGCTGTCGACACCGCTGCGCGAGATGTTGAGGAGACCCAGCTGGACACCCTCCACCTCGCGGGCGACATTGACGAGTCCTATCTGGGCCCCTCTGACATTCTTCGCCACATTGAAGACGCCGGCGACCTGGCCACCCTCGACATCGCCCGCGACGTTGAACACGCCCGAGGCCTGGAAGCCCGAGACCTTCTTCGCGAGGTTGAAGACCCCGGCAGCCTGGATTGGCACCTCGGCGGCCTGGGCTATGTTGAACACGCCTGCGCCCTGGAAACCGTCGACCCTTCCCCTGGCTATGTTGAAGACGCCCGCGCCCTGGAAACCGTCAACAGCTCCCGCGAGGTTGAAGACCCCTGCGCCCTGGAAGCCCTCGACCTTCTCCGCGAGGTTGAAGACCCCGGCCCACTGGAAACCCTTGATGTCGCCGGTCCGGGCGCCGATCCAGGCAAGGCTGAAGGAGGTGTCGACCAAGCCGGCCGGGAGCTGCAGCCCGGGCACGAGGGCCAGGACGAAGGGCGAGTAGGCCCGTTCCGAAGCCCCCGGCTGGGTTTCGCCCTGGCCATGGGAGTCCACTGGCCCCGCTTCCTGGCTTTCCTGGGAACTCTGGGCTGGGGTGCTTGCCTGGTACTTGTCGCGGGCATTTTGGAGGGCTGTCTGTTCGGAAGGCTGTCCAGAATCTTGGGCGAAGCTGCCGGCGGCCTGCGCAAGCAGCGCCACTAGGACAAAAACGTGAGTGGTGCGGTTCATGATCTCCCCTTTTGAGGCGAGTTTTGATCCGTGCCCCCGCTATGGAGCGCACGTACGGTTAAGATACCGCGACAGGCGCGGAAAACAATCATTTCTAGCGATAAAAATTCCCCCGTTTCCCTTCGGCCCCGGCTTTAGGCTATCATTGCTCATGGCCTTGTTTCCCCTTTTCCGTGCGGCCCGGCGCCGCAAGATCCTCGCCAACTCCCCCATACCAGATGAGCTCTGGGACTGGGCCATCCGCGAGCACAGGATCTTCGGGTGGCTTTCGAGCGAAGACCTCGCCATCCTTCGCGAGCTCTCCACGATTTTCCTCGGCGAGAAGATATTCGACCCGGTGGGGGGCCTGGAGCTCGACGAAGAGACGAGGGTGTCGATAGCGGCCCAGGCCTGCCTTCCCCTCCTGGGCCTTGGCATCGACTGGTACAACGACTGGTCGACAATAATCGTGACGCCCCGAGAGTACGAGGTTGAAAAAAGGGATGTCGACTCCGCGGGGGTGATACACGAGTACGACGACGAGTTCGCCGGAGAGGCCTTCGACCTGGGGCCCGTGGCCCTTTCAAAGGTCGACATCGAGGCCTCTGGCTGGGGAGACGGCTACAATGTGGTCATCCACGAGATGGCCCACAAGCTGGACGGGAGGAGCGGCGGCTACGACGGCTGCCCCCCCCTGCGCGCGGGCATGGATCCCGGCGACTGGAAGCGCGCCTTCTCTGCCGCCTATGAGGACCTCAGGGCGAAGATCGACAGGCGGCCCTCGCGCCGGTCCCGCAGGAAGGGACCGCGGATAGACAGCTACGCGGCCGAATCCCCCGACGAGTTCTTCGCCGTCGCCTGTGAGTACTTCTTCGAGAAGTCCCACCTGCTGCGCTCCGAATACCCCGAGGTCTACGCCCAGCTCGCCCTGTTCTTCGCGAGGGATCCCGCCGCCTAGCCCCGCCCCCGGCCCCTGGGCGGATTCCTGTCGAGCCAGTCGGGGATGTGGACGATGTGCGGCAGATCCCCGGCTGGGTGATCGCCCACGACGACAGAGGCCCCGTAGGCGGCGGCAACCGATTCCGCGGTGATGACCTCGCGCGGCCTGCCCACGGCGATGAGGCTGCCCCGCGCCAGTAGGGCGACCCTGTCGGCGACCATCGCCGCGAGATTGAGGTCGTGCACGCTCAAGGCCACGGCGACACCCCGGCCCGAAAGCTCGCGCAGGAGGCCGAGGACCTCCATCTGCCGGGCTATGTCGAGCTCGGCCGCCGGCTCGTCAAGGAGGAGGACGGCTGGCTTCTGGGCGAGGGCCCGGGCGATGAGGACGAGGCGGAACTCCCCGCCTGAAAGCTCGGTCACCCTGCGCCCCTCAAGCTCGGCGATGCCTGTCGCCTTCATGGCCTCCACGACGGCCCGGGCCTCGGCCAGGCCAGGGGACCCGAACCAGCCTGTGCTCGCGAAAGTCCCTGCCTCCACGTACTCTCGCACGGTCGAAGGCCAGGAGGGGCTCTCTGCCTGGAGGACACGGGCGATCACCCGGGCCCGCGCGGCCCTTGAAAGCCCCTGAGCTCCGACGAGGGCTGAGCCGGACTGGGTGGCTACGAGGGCCTCACCCGCGAGGGGACGGAGCTCGCCAGAGAGGGTCCTAAAGAGCGTTGTCTTGCCCGAGCCGTTGGGCCCGATCAGAGCCAGGACCTCGCCCTCGGCAAGGTCGAGCTCGATGCCCGAGAGCACGAGCCGTCCTGGGTAGCCGCAGGAGAGGCCTGTGGCGGCGAGACGGAGGATCCTGCCGCTCATGGAGCGGCCTGCCTCGGGGCATCGCCCGGGAGGCGGCGCGCAAGGAGGCGGAGGAAGAGTGGCGCACCGACGAGGGCGGTCACGATGCCCACAGGGAGCTCGAGGGGCGAGGCGACCGACCTGGCGATGGCGTCGGCCACCATGAGGAGGGCGGCACCCGTGAGGGCAGAGGCGGGGATGAGGCGGCGGTGGCCGGGTCCAACCAGGAGGCGGGCGAGATGGGGCCCGAGAAGGCCCACAAAGCCGATGATCCCGCCGGCCGAGACCGCTGCCGCGACGCCGAGGCTCGAGGCCGCGACCGCGAGCTTGCGCGTCCGCTCTATCTCGAGTCCGAGGGAAGAGGCGGCCTCCTCCCCGGCGCCCAGGAGGTCGAGGGGACGGGCGAGGAGGGCCGAGAGGCCGATGGACAGGGCCGCGAAGGGGAGGGCAGCGCCAAGGTCGCTCCAGCTCTTGCCGCCGAAGCCCCCGAGGAGCCAGAAGAAGACGCGCTGGAGGTCACGGCTGTCTATTGTCACGATGAGCGACACCAGGGCACCGAGGAAGGAGCCCACTGCGGCGCCGGCGAGGAGGAGGGAGGCGGTCTGGCTCTGGCGTCTCGAGGAGCGGGCTATAGTGTAAACGAGGAGGGCGGAGCCAAGGGCCCCGGCGAAGGCGAGGAGCTCGGTCGCCCCAACGGCGACAAGTGGCGATCCCAGGCCGAGGGCGATCGCCGCCACGGCGCCGAGGGATGCTCCCGACGAGACACCGAGGGCATAGGGATCGGCCAGGGGATTCCGGAAGAGGCCCTGCATCACGGCCCCGGCCGAGCCCAGGGCGGCCCCGGCGACGCCGGCGAGGAGGCTCCGCGCCAGACGCAGGTCCCATACGATGACGACGGCCATGGGATCGGCAAGCATTCCCTGTCCCAGGAGGCCGGGCAGGAGGCGGGCGGCGAGGGCCCTGAGCACCTGTCCCGGTGGCAGGGGCGAGGAGCCGATGCATAGGCTGGCCACGAGGGCACAGAGGAAGGCGAGGGCAGCGGCCGTGGCCCCAGCCAGGGCCCGGCGGCGTATGTCGACCGCCCCCCTGGCCTCTCGTGCGGCCTTCACGGGAAGAGCTCGGGGTGGAGGGCCCGGGCGGCCGCCATGACGCCGGCGGCTAGCCTGGGGCCGGCCCTGGAGACGAGGGCCGCTGGCAGAAGGAGTATCCTCCCTGTCTGGACGGCGGGGATGGCCGACCAGCCGGCCTTTGCGGCGATCCGCGAGGCGCTCACCTTGTCGCCCATGTCGTCGGGGCTCAGGATGACCTCGGGCGCCCTGCGTATCACAGCCTCCGAGCTGACCTGGGGCCAGGGACCGCGGAGGTCGGCGAAGATGTCCCGCCCTCCCGCGGCCTCGAGGATGGCGTGGGGAAGCGAAGCCGAGCCACAGGTCATGAGGGGGTCGTCATAGACGAGCCAGAGAACCCGTGGCTTGCGCGAGGCGGGTATGGCCGCCGTCGCGTCGGTGACGCGCTTGATGGCGGCGGTGAGGGAGGCCGCAGCCTTGATGGCCGGCTTTGGCTTGCCCGAGAGCACTCCGAGGGCCATCATCGCGTCGGCAACATCCCGAAAGCCCGCGGGCTCGTAGGCGAAGACCCTGAGGCCAAGCTTGCGCAAGGAGGCTTCGAGCGCGGCGTGGAGGGAGCCTCCGCTCACCACGAGGTCTGGCCTGAGGGCGAGTATCCGCTCGACGCTGACGGTCTCGGCGACGTAGCCGCCGACCTTTGGTAGGCTCCTCGCCGCCTCGGGGTAGTCGCAGTAGGTGGTGTCGCCGACGACCTGGCCACCCGCGCCCACTGCGAAGAGGGCCTCGGTCGCCGCGGGCGAGAGGGAGACAATCCTCGCGGCCGGACCATCGAGGGAGACCATGCGCCCCAATGAGTCGGCCGCCGAGACGGGGGCGGCGGCGGCGCGGCCCGCCCAGAGGACGCAGAGGGCGACGGCGAAAAGCGTCCTGGCAGACTTGAGCCTCATTGCCTCCCTCCCCTTCCCGTATCTCAGGCGCCGGAGACGCCGGCCTCGCCAAAGGTGGCCATCTCGTCGAGGACGCGGCAGGCCGCGTCACAGAGCATCATCGCGAGGGCAGCTCCCGTCCCCTCGCCGAGACGCATCCCGAGATCGAGCAGGGGCTCGAGGGCTAGCTCGGCCATGACGGCCCTGTGGCCGGGCTCGACTGACAGGTGGGAGGCGATCATATACTCAGAGCTTGGCGGGCAGAGGCCCCGGGCGATGAGGGCGCCGGCTCCGGAGATGAAGCCGTCGACGAGGACAGGGACGCGGTGGGCGGCGGCGGCGAGGATGGTCCCTGCGATCGCCCCGATCTCGAAGCCGCCCACGGCGGCCAGGACTCCCAGAGGGTCCTGGCGGTTGGGAGCGTTGAGCGATATCGCCTTGAGTATGGCGGCCTTCTTCCGGCCGAGGCCTGTGTCGTCGATGCCCGTGCCCCGCCCCACCACCGAAAGCGGGTCGAGGCCGGTCATGACCGCGGTGATCGCGGCGGAGGCGGTGGTGTTCCCGATGCCCATGTCACCGGTGGCCGCGATGCCGAAGGGGGAGCGGGCGAGCTCACCTCGAAGACCTCGATGCCCGCCACGATCGAGGCGATGGCCTGGTCACGGGTCATGGCCGGTCCCTTGGCCATGTTGCGGGTTCCGGCCGCCACCTTCCTTAGGTGGAGATTAGGCGCGGGAGCGAGGACGGAAGCGATACCGACGTCGACGACGACGACCCTGGCTCCCGCCTTTCTCGCGAGGACGTTTATCGCCGCTCCGCCATGGAGGAAGTTCTGCACCATCTGGGGGGTGACGGCCTGGGGGAAGGCGCTCACTCCCTCCTCGCAGACACCGTGATCCCCGGCCATGACGAAGACGGCGCCCTCGCCGAGGCGTGGCCTCGGGTCGCCCGTCATTCCTGCGATGGCTATCGAGAGCTCCTCGAGGCGGCCCAGGCTCCCGCCCGGCTTGGTGAGCTGGTTCTGCCGAGAGCGCGCCGCCTCGGCCGCTTTGCTGTCGCGTGGTGCGACCGCGGCGATCGTCCTTTCGAGGACCTCCATGCGATGCTCCTTGGGGTTCGTCACGTCGAGGAGGCTGGGATCGTGGCCGTCGGGGAAGCGGGAGGCGTTCCATGGACCGTCATTATTCAGCACCCAGTGAATAACCGGAGATTGCGCGCCCAGGGCGCGGTTTGGGTACGGCAGGTCTCCTGGCTCGAAGGCACAACCGATGCGCGTCCATCGCCTTCCCGCTTGCGCAGTGGCTTATAGGACCGGTCCCGAACTAGCCTTCCTACAGTGTCTGGGGGCGCGCCGGATTTTGACCGGCTTCCCAATTAAGCCTTGCGGCGCCTGTACAGGGCCTAAATCTAGTGTGGCGGCATCGGAGGGGTCAAGTGGCGCTTGACCCCGGCACCCCTGCCGGGCTATCACCGAAAGCGATGCGCACACTCATCACGGGCGGGATCAAATCGGGCAAGAGCCGCCACGCCCTTGAGCTGGCCCTGGGATTCCCCCCTCCCCGCCGCTTCCTGGCCACCGCCGAGGCCTTCGACGACGAGATGCGCGAGAAGATAAAGCGCCACAGGCTCGAGCGTTCCGACCGCTTCGATACCGTCGAGGAGGGCATCGACATCCACGAGCGACTCGAGGAGCGCATGGTCCTCGACTGTCTCCCCCTCTGGCTCAACAACCTCATCCACTACGGCCGCGAGGACGAGTTCGACGCGATTCTCGCCGCCCTCATCGAGCGCCTGCCGCGCGACATCGTCATAGTGAGCAACGAGGTGGGCATGGGTTTCGTCCCGCTCGAGCCGCTCAGCCGGCGCTACGGGATTCTCCTCGGCACGGCGAACGCGAGGGTGGCCGCGGCTTGCGACAGCGTGGTGCTCATGGTGGCCGGCGTCCCGCTCCGGGTGAAGTAGGCCACGGCCGTGCTGCTCTCAGTCCCCTCCTACCTCGTGCCCGGCACCTGGCTCGAGAACCTCGAGCTCATGATGGACCTGGGCTGGATAGAGGGTGTCGAGCTCCTCTTCTTCTCATGGGATGAGGACGCGAAGGCGATCCTCGAGCGGGAAAGGGAGGCGATCGCCGCCCTCTCTGGTCGCTTCGCCTTCAGCCTCCACCTTCCGGATCCCCTCGGGCCGGGGGATGAGTCCCTGGTGGAGTCGACGAGGGACTTCGTCGATAGCTATGTCGCACATCCTCCCGCCGGGGAGACTGTGTCGGGTGACTGGGCAGGCCTTCTGGCTGGCTGGAGGCGGCGCTACGGCGACGACTTCCTCGTCGAGTACACGGGTGCCTCCGCCTTCGCCCTCGCCGAGGCGGCCCTGCCGGGCCTGCCGCTCTGCGCCGACACCGGCAGGATCCTCAGGGAGGGCGGGGACCCCGGGGCCTGGATCGCGGAACGCCAGGACAGGGTCAGGGAGATCCACCTCCATGGCCTCTGCGGGGGACTCGACCACGCTGCCTTCGCCGGCGACGAGGCCTGGCTCCTCACCCTCGTCCCTGCCCTATCGGCCTTCCCTGGCAGGGTGAACATCGAGATCTTCGGTCTCGCTGGCGCACAGGCGGGTCGCCGGGCCCTGGCCGCGGCCCTCGCAGGCAGGCAGGGGAGGACAAGCTGAGGCAGGGATTGCGGCGCTTCCTTTCGGTCTTCAGCCTCGTCTCGCGCATCCCCGTCAGGGCCGCCTTCGAGAGCGACTTCTCGAGGGCCGATTTCTGGCTGCCGCTTATCGGTGCGGCCGCCTCGGCCGCTGCCCTGGCCGGCTACGTCCTCGCCTCACTACTCTTCGCCGACCACCTTCTCCGTGTCCTCGCCGCCCTCTTCGTCCAGTACTCGGCCTTCAACCTCTTCCATCTGGACGGACTTCTGGACAGCGCGGACGCCATGACCCCCTGCGCGCCGAGGGAGAAGCGGCACGAGATCCTCAAGGATCCACGGATCGGATCCTACGCCTTCTTCTACGGTTTCTTCGCCCTCGCGGCGAAGGCGGCAGCCCTCGCGAGCCTGTCTGGCAGCGGGATCGTCGCCCTCTTCCTCGCCTACCCGGCGGCGGGCCGCCTCGGCGCGGCCATCGTGCCCATGCTCTGCCCTCCCGCCCGTCCCGAGGGCCTGGGCGCCCTGCTGCGCGGCCTCTCGCCCTTCCGCGCCGCGGCCGGCTTTGCCCTCGCCCTCGTCCCGCTGCTGGCACTGTCCATCGCAGGCCCGGGAACGGCGACCGGCCTCGCGGCCGCGCTCTGCGCCCTCGGGGGCGCTCTTGGCGCCGGCGCCTGGATGGCCTTCCTCTATCGAAGGAAGATCGGGGGCTTCACCGGCGACGCCCTGGGGGCTGCGGTCGAGCTCGGCGAGCTGGTCTGCGTCCTGCTCTTCGCGGCCCTGGCCTAGATCTTCTTGGCGTACAGGGGCGAGGTGAGGAGCTCCCTGTCGTCGACCGTGAGGGTGATGCTCAGCGTCCCCTCCCGTTCGATGGGGGTGTTCATGAGTGTGAAGACGCTGTGGATCACCCTCGACGATCCGGAGAAGTCCTTGACGACGGCCTCCCCGTCGATCGTCTTGATCGCCTCGCTCCCGTCCTGGGCGACGAAGACGATCTTTATCGAGTGTTTCCCCGCCTCGTGGATGTAGAACCGGAGCCTCACCGCGAGGCACATGGCGGGATGCACGGCGGGGAAGCGACGCGCGTAGATCGTGTCGAAGGCGCCGACGATCGTGAGCTTCCCGTCGCTCTCCTGCGCGAAGTCGCACAACGTGAAGACATCGGCGTTCATTGTCCCGCTCCCTGCTGACCGCCCGCGGGCCGGCTGCCCTTGCGCTCCTCCTCGTCGAGGGCGGCGAGGAGATTGTCGGCGACCATGAGGGGATCGGCCTTGCGCCTGTACAGGTCCTTGTCGGATTCCCTGAAGAGCTCGTCGAAATCGAGGTCCTGGGAGGTGTGGACGCCGAGGGTCACGCCGAAGGGAACCCCATGCGCCTGTCCCGCCGCGTCGAGGGCGGCCTTGAGCCGCAGCCGCGCGATCTCGGAATCTTCGGGACCCGTCGCCGGCATGAGGACGATGAACTCGTCGCCTCCATACCGGGCGACAGTGTCAACATCGCGGACCGTCTTCATGAGAGTGTCGGCGACTAGCTTGAGGACGATGTCCCCGGCCGCGTGGCCATGGCCGTCGTTGATCGCCTTGAAATCGTCGATGTCCGCGAGGAGGAGCGAAAGGTCGCCGCCGTACCTCGCGATCCTTATGGTCTCACGGTCGACGGCGAGCTGCAGGCCCCTCCGGTTCCGGGTGCCCGTAAGGGGGTCCAGCTCGGAGAGGCGGCGGGCCTCGTTGAGGTAGTAAGCCTTCTCGACAGCGATCGCCGCGAAATCGGCTATGGTGGATAGCACCCGCATGTCGTAGGCGCTGAAGGGCCTGCCGTCGAGGCGGTTGATCAGCTCGATGACACCGAAGACCTTCTCCCTCGATCTCAGGGGGACGGCGATGATCGATTTTGTCGTGAAACCTGTGATCTGGTCGAGACGGTCGGAGAAGCGCGAATCGGATTGCGCATCCTCCACGATCGCAGGGCTTCCGTGGGTGGCGACCCAGCCCGCGACTCCCTCGTCGATGGGGATCCTGGTGCCGCGGAGGGTGTCGGCCGGCCGCCCGACGATGACGGCGAAGACCAGTTCGCTCTGGTTGGCATCCACGAGGAGGAGGGACCAATTGAAGGGACCGAAGAACGCGCCGATATGCTCCATGACCCGGTCGAGCACCCCATGGATGCTCTGCTCCGCGACAATGCTCGTCCCGATCGACGAAAAGACCGAGAGCCTGACCAGATCTTCCATACCGGGCTCGCTGTCGGCTGCCTGCATGTCCACCTCCTCACATACTATGGCGCGGCCCGCCCCCGGCATCAAGCCGGAAGGACCAAAGCGGCATCGCCTTCGCTCCCTTCGAGGCCATCGCTCCCTTCCAGGCCAAATCGGACCGGATGCCTCGGCACCGGCTTGCCCGGCAGACTGCGACCTCGCTATCTTGTCCAACAGAGAAAGCCACAAGACCCGCGCCCCCGCCCCCCCAAGGTCGAAAGGAAATCGATGAAGGCTCTGCTCAAGCTGCTCCGATATCTCGGAAATTACTCCGGCGTCCTGGTCGTGGCCCTGATCCTCCTGGTCCTGTCCTCCCTCCTCGGGGTGGTGCAGCCGCGCATCACCGAGTGGATCATCGACGCGGGCATAAGGGCGGGAAAGGCCTCCATCGTCTGGCAGGGGGCCGCGGCCATCCTCATCGCTGGCCTCCTCGGTTCCATTTTCTCCTTCGCGTCGAACTATGCCGTCATAAGGGCGGCCCAGGGCATGGGCTGCGAGCTGCGCAACGACCTGTATAGGAAGGTCATGAGCCTCTCCTTCCACTCGCTTGACCGCTACCGGACGGGGGAGCTCATAGTCAGGCTCAACTCCGACGTCAACACGATCAGGATGTTCATCCGCATGGGACTCCTCATGGTCGTCCAGGCCTCGGTGTACATCCTTGGCGCGATCGCCATCATGTATACGACGAACGCCAGGCTCGCCACGGTCATGGCGGTATTCATGCCGGCAGTCCTCGCCCTCTTCCTGGGAGTGACCTCCTTCGTGAAGCCACTGTTCAAGAAGGTCAGGGAGGCAATGGACGCCCTCAACAACGTGGTCCAGGAGAACCTTTCAGGAGCCAAGACGGTCAGGGCCTTTGCCAGGAGGGACGCCGAAGTCGCGAGGTTCGCGGACCGCAACAGGGAGCTCAACCGCCTTTCCTTCAGGGTAGGCATGGCGATGTCGGGCCTCTTCCCGGTCTTCTTCTTCTTCGCCCAGATCGGGGTCCTCCTGACCCTCTGGCTGGGCGGGCGCGAGATACTCGCCTCGGCACAGGCGGCTGTCCCGGCCTCATTGAGCCTTGGCCAGCTCGTCGCCTTCAGCAACTACGCGATGATGGCCATGTTCCCCATCCTCATGCTCGGCTTCGTGGCCAACTTCATCTCGATGGCGGCCGCTTCCGCGGAGCGCCTGGGCGCTCTCATGGCCACGAGCGAGGGCATTGTCGAGAAGCCGGGCGCGATCTCCGCCGCTCGCCTCCTTGGCAGGATCGAATTCCGCGATGTGCGGTTCCACTACGCCTCGCAGGGCGGGACCGGGCCGCAGGGGCCCGGGGGCCAGGAGGACTGCCTCAAGGGGATCTCCCTCGCGATCGAGGCAGGGGAGAGGATCGGGATCATCGGTCCAACGGGATCGGGCAAGACGAGCCTCGTCTCCCTGATACCGCGCTTCTACGACGCGAGTTCGGGCTCGGTCCTCGTCGACGGCATCGATGTGCGCGACTACTCGCTGGAGACCCTCAGGGGCAGGATATCCCTCGCCTTCCAGGAAACGGTACTCTTCAAGGGAAGCATCAGGGAGAACCTCGCCTTCGGGAGGCCTGAGGCGAGCGAGGCGGAACTCGAGAGGGCGGCACAGGTGGCCTGCGCATCAGACATCGTCGGGGAAAAGGGCTGGGACGGCCTGGTGGGGGAGAGGGGCACGGGGCTCTCCGGCGGCCAGCGCCAGCGGCTGGCCATCGCCCGCGCCGTGGTCGCCGACCCCGACATCCTCATCCTGGACGACTCCACCTCCTCCCTCGACTCTGGCACCGAGGGCCAGGTCATGGAGGCCCTGTTCTCCGGGGCCAGGGACAAGACCCTCGTCGTCGTGAGCCAGAAGGCCCAGGCGGTCAGGCGGGCCGACCGCATCGTCGTGATGGACGAGGGCGAGATCAGGGGGACGGGCACCCACGAGGAGCTCTTTGACGGCAACCCGGTGTACCGCGCGATATGCGACACCCAAGAGGAGGGGCGATGAGCGACACAAGAAGCACGGCAAGCTCCTCGAGGCCGCATTCCGGCGGGATGGGCATGGGAAGGGGGGGGCACGGCCACGGGCCCGGCTCCGTCCGGATCGAGAACGCGCGGGACTTCAGGGGCACCCTCATCCGCCTCGTCCGCTACTTCGGGCCACAGCTCGCCCTCGTGGTCCTCGCGGCCCTCTTCATCATTGCCGGCGTCGCCCTCAAGACCCTCTCCCCCGCACTCGTGGGAATGGCGATCACCGAGCACCTCGAGAGGACGAAGGACCTTCCGGGCTTCCTGAAGGCCATGGAGACCCTCCTCGGGGTCTATGTCGCCTCCCTCCTGTCCGACGGCATCTCCGGAATCCTCCTCGTGAAGGTGGGTAACGGCATTGTCTTCAGGATGCGCAGACAGGCCTTCGCCAAGATCCAGAGGCTGCCCATGTCCTACGTCGACGCGAAGGGCCCGGGCGACCTCATCTCGCGCCTCACGAACGAC
>JANXYO010000023.1 GCA_025356015.1 Spirochaetaceae bacterium | reverse complement strand
ACGGTCACCGGGGTCTTCACGGGCGCCAAGTTCGACAGCCTCGCCGAATCGGTCCTTAGGCAGCAGGTCGTCTATGGCCTGAACGGCGCCCAGAACGGGCCCACCGGAAGCGGCCTGATCACGACCAACATGCAGACCCGGGTCGTCAACATAGCTGGCCAGAAGGACTTCTATCTCACCCAGCTCAGCAGCGACTACGCGACCCTCTCGAACGCCGCGAACACAAGGTACACGCCGACGGGTACTGTGAGCGAGGTCCTGGCCGCCGATCCCTCGACCCTTGCCTTCACCCGCAACCAGCAGACGAGCCCCTCCGCAGGGACCATTCCCTACGCTGTGGCCACTGTGGACACGAGCGGCCTTGGCGCCCTCGCCACCGTCTACACCTCGATCACCGAGCAGACCGCGACAGCCAGCAATCCCGCGGCGCCCGTCTCCAACCTCCTTTCCGGCGGCACTGCGGTCGCCAGCTTCAACGGCCAGCAGGCGATGGGCAATATCATCGCCCCCGCGGCGGCGACCGTCACCCAGAGCATGGGCAAGACCGGGAGCGTCGAGGCCTGGATCTACATAAGCCAGCTGACCGATACAGCGGGCATCGTGCACAAGGGCACCGCCGTCGATTTCAGCGACGAGTGCTTCTCCCTCCAGGGCTGGGGCGCCGGCGGCCAGATGGCCATAGTCCTCGACTATCCCGGAAGCAGCTCCTATGACATGGTGGCCAGCACCATCAATCTCAACCAGGGCAGGTGGTACTACCTTGTGGCAACCTGGGATACGGTCGGCGCAAAAACCATCAAGCTCTACATCAACGGGGTGCTCAACAATTCGGGCGCGACCGCAGGCTCAGTCTCAAGCAGTGGCTACAAGACGAACTCGAGCGCCGTCCTCGTCGGCTCCCAGCTTCCCTCGATCTACAACAGCACCTGGGGCTACTTCGGCTTTAACGGCAGGATAACCGGGGTCAACGTCTACGCCTCGGTCCTCGACCCGACCACGATCACGAGCAGGTTCAACACCTACAAGGGCCAGACAGCCACCTGGTAGCCCTTTCCCCTCTGTCTGATGGAACGCCGCCTGGCCCCCCTTCCCGGGCTTCGCGGCGTTCCCATTTTCCGGGCTGCTCCGGGGTCGCTCGCCATCGTTGCCCTTGGCCTTGAGTTTCTGTCATCATGGCCGGATGAAGACCGGTCAATACAGCCTTGGCATCGACATAGGGGGGACGAAGGCCAACATCGGCTTTGTCGATCCTGAGGGAAGGGTCATCGCGAAGCTCCGCATCCCGACCGACAGGTCCATGGATCCCCTGTCCCTGGTCGAGAGGATCTGCCGGGAGATCCCTGCCTTGGCCAAGGGAGCCGGCCTTGAGCCCGGGGGACTCTGCTTCGCTGGAGTCGGAGTCCCGGGCACGGCCGACATCAAGACCGGCATTGTCGAATACTGCCCCAACCTGGGATGGAGGGATGTCCCCCTTGGCCGCTATTTCAAGGAGCTGGGTCACGAAGTGCTGGTCGTCCAGGACGCTAGGGCCGCGGCCCTGGCCGAACTCCTCTACGGGGCAGCCCGCGGCTACGAGGACATAGTGTGCATCACCCTGGGCACGGGAATCGGCTCGGGCCTGATCCTCAATCGGCGCATCTTCCACGGGAGCATGAACACGGCGGGAGAGATCGGCCACACCGTCATCGTCAAGGACGGCCGGCCCTGCTCCTGCGGGAACCAGGGCTGCCTCGAGCGATACTTCTCGGGAACGGGCATCCTCGAGCAGGCCCTCGAGAGATTTCCGGAAAGGCTGGGTGAGGACAACAGGAGCAGCGAGGGAGTGTTCGCCCTCGCCAGGGAGGGAGATACCCTGGCCCTCGAGCTGATACGGGAATCCGTCGAGTACCTCGCCCTTGGAATAGCCAACTGCGTGAGCATCCTCTCGCCCCAGGCTGTGATCATCTCCGGCGGCATGTGCGAACACGAGGAGCTCGTCATCGAACCCCTCAGGCTCCTCGTCCCGCGCTTCGGTTTCCCCACCTGGGCGGGCAAGAAGCGTCTGCGGATCGAGAAGGCCGCCTTGGGTAGCGACTCCCCCATGATCGGGGCGGCCTCCCTCCAGCTCGGCATATAGGATAGGGGCGGGAGCATGGGATAGAATGCCCCCCAGTCGAGGTGTGGCATGAAGATAGCCCTTGGATCAGACCATGTCGGTTTTCCGCTCAAGCAGATCATACTCTCCCACCTGGAGGAAGCCGGGCACGAGGTCAGGGACTTCGGCGCCCACGACAGGGAGCGCTGCGACTATCCCGTCCACGGAGAGCTGGCTTCCAGGGCCGTCGCGAGCGGGGACTGCGATCGGGGCATCGTCATCTGCGGGACCGGCATCGGGATCTCGATCGCGGCCAACAAGGTTCGAGGCATTCGGGCCGCCCTCTGCTGCCATGAATTCACAGCGAGGCTCACCCGGGAGCACAATGACTCGAATGTCCTCGCCCTCGGGGCCGAGGTGGTCGGGAAGCTCCTTGCCCTCGCGATCGTCGACACCTGGCTGGCCACGCCCTTCTCCGGCATCGAGCGGCACCAGAAGCGCATCGACCAGATCTCAGCCATCGAGGCAGGCCCCGAAGCCAGGGAATAGGCCTTAAGGGCCCCGCTCTTCCCGTCCCATACCCGCAGCGCCCGTCTAGAGCCCGTAATCCTCCCCCGATGCCCGCAGGTAGATGATCCTGTCAAAACGCGAGATGCCGCTGAAGAGGAAGCCGAGGGCGACAGCGGACGCGGCCAAGCCTCCCGCGAGGTAGGGCAGGCCGAGGGGGAGGGGGACGGGACCGAGGACCAAGGCCAGGGATAGCAGGGCGTTCACCGCGAGGAAGCAGAAGCTCGCCAGGGCGGCGGCGAGGTAGAGCTCGAGATAGAAGAGCATGTTCAGGGTCGTGAGGAGTATGAGCTGGAAGAAGCCTCCGGCCAGGAGGATGACAAAGACCCCGCCGTCCGCTCCCAGCGCCCGCGCGATGAAGGGGGCGACAAGGGCGAGGGCCACGGAGAGGATGGCCTGGAATGTGGACTGGGCGGCAAGGGCCGAGGCCGCCGAGCTGCCAAGCCTGCGTCTCGCCGCCTCGACCTCGGGTTGCCGTCTGTGGGCGAGGTAGGTGAGGAAGCGCCGCAGATCGAGGCTGAAGCTTGTCTCGGTCGCGAGGGTGAAATAGATGAGGCCGGGGATGAGGGCGAGGTTGGCCAGGAAGAAGGCCGTGTCATACTCGGGGTAGACCCAGAGCTGGGTGCCTATCGCCGCGCTTCCCCTCGCGGCCCAGAGCACTATCTTGTCGATCCAGGTGCCCATGGCGTAAAGGCTTCCCGCGAGGGCCAGGTTGCGGTAGCGCCTGGCATGGGAGGCGAGACGTCTTGCGGCCGAGGGGCAGGGCGAGAGCCCGAGGCCTCCCACGGCGGCGGCGATGAGGACGGCCGCCGTGGAAGCGTAGCCGATGGCGAGGGCGCAGAGGGCTCCCGCCGCGCCGAAGGCCGGTCCCAGGAGGGCGGCCAGGACGTACATGAGGCCCATGCCGGCGGCATAGGCGGCGAGGACCTGGCCGTAGCGCTTGATCGCGGTCACCGTCATCATAGCCGCCCAGAGGACGTTGGCCGAGGCTATGAGGCCGGCGAAGGCGAGGCGGAAGAGCAGGGCGTGGGAGCTCTCTTCGACGAGGATGGCGGCGAAGCCATAGCCAAGGGGGAGGGAGAGGGCGACGACGAAGAGCGCGACCTTGAGCAGGAGGGCCGCGGCCTCGCCCTTCTTCCCCTCATAGATGAGGTCTGCCGAAAGGCGGACAAAGATATGGAGGAAGCCTGTGCTCAGGCACAATGAGATCGCGAGGGCCCAGACCATGGCTCCGGTGAAGGCGAGGGCGACATCGGGGGCTGAGAAGAAACTCAGGTGCTGGGCGGCCGCGAGGCTTAGTATCGTGACTATCCAGGGGCCGGCGACGATAACGATGCCTGAGAAGGCGGCGCTCGCGAAGCCGCGTATTGTCCTAGTCTCGACGAGGCGCCTTAGCTCGAAGCCTATGCCGGCCATCGCCTAGCTCCCATCCGCCGGTCCGGCCGCGGCCCTCTCCGGCGGGGCGAAGCGGCCATAGAGCTCGGCGTAGCGCAGGAGGAGCTCCTTCTTGTCGTAGGAGGCCAGCACCCTCGCGCGGTTGCGCAGGGCAAGGGAGCGCATCTCATCCTCGTGCCTCGCGACATAGACTATCCCGGCAGCGATGGCCGCAGCGTCCTTGACGGGCGCTATGAAGCGCCTGTCTCCCTCGAGGAGCTCCGATACGTTGCCCACGTCGGTCGAGACGACGGGGATCCCTGCCGCGTAGGCCTCGAGGATGACGAGGGGCTGGGCCTCCCTCACGCTCGTGAGGACGACGACATCGAGGAAGCGGTAGTACTCACGCACGTCGTGGCGGCCGACGAAGTCGACCCTGTCGTCGATCTTGAGGTCGGCGGCGAGGCGCCTGCACTCGGCGGCGTAGTTCTTGTCCTCGTCGTCGGGGCCGATGAGGTGGAAGCGGGCGCCTTCCTCGGTCTCCAGGACCAGCTTCGCCGCGACCAGGAAGGTCCTCACGTCCTTGATGGGCACGATGCGGCCCACGAAACCCACGTTGAAGTAGGCGTCGCGCTTCATGCGCAGCACCGAGTAGCGCTCGATGTCGATGCCGTTGGGGATGACGACAGTCCTCTCCCTCGGCGCCCCGAGGGCGAGCTGGTGGCCGCGGTTGTCCTCGAAGAGTGAGGTGCAGAGGTCTGCGCTCCGATAGCAGAGCTCGGCGATTCGGTTGTACAGGCGCGTCCACATGTCGCGCTGGTAGCCCTTCACGAAGGTGGCCTTGCGGATCTCGATCTCCCTTTCCTTGTGGTAGAGCCCGTGCTCGGTGAGCACGAAGGGCGCCCCCCGGCGGACCTTGGCCGCGAGGGCCCCGAGGCCGGCGAAGCCGGTGGACAGGGAATGGTAGATGTCGGCCTTCGGCGCCTGCGAGGCGAGGACGTTGAACACAAGGTCGTGGGCGCTCTTCCAGGCCCAGAAATAGTCGGCGAAGGGGTACAGGGGGTTGTGGATCCGGTTGCGCTCGCCCACGAAGCGCCAGGCCCTCGTGTCGAGGATCGCGTCGCGGTGGATGCCGACGCCCTCGGGGACGGCGCCGATGAAGGACGCGATGTCGACGCTCCCGCCGGAGATCATGCGCAGGTGGGCGTTCAGGATATCGCCCACCGAGGCGCTGCGGCCCCTGCGCCGCTTCGAGGCGGCAGTGGAGGTGAGGACCACGTCGCGGTGCTCGACGACATTGGGCGGGAGGACGTAGCGCAGCTCCTGGTCGGCTTCGGGCGAGAAGGTGTAGAGGGCGAACTCGATCTGGGGCAGGCCGCCGATGAGTTCATGGACCCAGGCCGAGACCCCCCCCGTGATGAAGGGATAGGAGCCCTCGATGACAAGGCAGACACGCACCGGCTTCAGGCCTTCCACGACAGGAGGAGGGACTTGAGCTCCTCGCTCAGGTCGAGGGATCCGATGTCGACCTCGTCCAGGATCTCCCGCAGGCGGTGGCTGTCTTTCTTGAGGAAGGCGGTCTCGAGGGCCAGGAGGAGAAGCTCGGTGTTCGGCCCCTCCTCGAGGGCATCAACGAGGATCGACTCGGCCTGGTCGAGGAGGCCCAGCTTGAGGAGGCAGCGCATGGCGAGGGCGAAACCCTCGCCCTCGAGCCGGGCGTCTGTGCGCTTCGTCAGCGCGTAGAAGGCCTCCCGCAGGTAGTAGTTCCTGATCGGCCCGTGGCGGCCAGCGATGAGGGCGTATTCATAGAGGGCCCGGGCATAGGCGAAGCAGTCTTCGTCGGTGCAGGACTCAAGCGAGCCCCGCACTCCCAGCTCCTCGATCCTGCGGGCCCAGCGGTTCTCGAGGGCACCGAGGCTCTCGGCGGCGAACAGGGCGATCTCCTTGTCCTCGCCGTGGGTCATCGTCCAGAAAATCTCGGCCAGGAGCATGGCCTCGCCGAGGTCCAGGCCCGGCCTGGCCAGGATCCTGTCGAGCTCCCCCAGGTCCCATGGCTCCTCGAAGATCGACTTCACCGAGGAGGCCTTGTAGATGAAGCCCTCGAGGGGGAGGTAGCCTGACTGGACGGCGAGGAGGGCGCCGTGGGGCGTCTTTGGGAGGTAGTAGTCGCCGATGTGGCGTATGTAGTCGAAGCCGTTCATGACGCGGCTCCGCCCATGCCCTCGGCGCGCTCGACGAAGGCGCCGCGGGAAAGGGCGAGGAGCCTCTCGGCCTCGGCCAGGAGGGTCTGGGTGTCTGCCGCCTGGCCCGCGGCGGCAAGGCCGAACACCGGCTCGAGCCTGATGGCCACTCCGTCTATCTGGGGCGCCCTGGTATCGACGAGTTGCGCGAATTCGAGGCAGAACAGGGAGGCCCCGTCCCTGTCCCTTCCGGGAAGGATGAAGGCGAGCTGGCTCTCGCTTTTGTAGTGGAAGGCTATCGCCCGCTCCGACTTGGCGCTCTCAACCGCGATCGTCTTGATGATGCCCAGGGCCTTCACCCCGGAGTGCTCGAAGACGAGCTTGTCGAAATCGAGGAACTCGACCAGGACGGCGGAGAGGGATCCCCTGACCAGATCCCGGTTCGCGAGCTCCTCGCCCAGGAGGCGCACGAGCTCGCCGTAGCCGGGAAGGCCGGTGACCAGGTTGCGGGGCCGCTTGAGGACCCGCTCGCGGAAGTCGACCGAGCGGCGGATGTAGGCGGCCGCGAGGCTTACGATTATCTCGAGGTTCTTCTCGGTCGTCGGGTTGTAGCGGTAGAAGGGCATCTCATCGATGTTGAGGATGCCCCAGGCCTGCTCCCCTGCCTTGAGGGGATAGGTCAGGATGCTGCGCTTGGTGTCGATGTGGGCGAGGCCGAGCTCGGAGCCGACCATTCGCAGGCTGAAGGATCTGTCGTTTCGGAAGGCCCAGCCCTCGATGCAGTCGGCGAGGTCGAGTGCCTCCTCGGGCTTTGCCTCGATCCAGGTCTGGAGGGCGAGCCTCCCGGAGAGCGGGTCGTACTCGTAGACCGCGGCTCTTTCGGCCTGGGAAAAGGCCCTCACTCCCTCGAGCAGGGCCTCGAGGACGGAGCCGAGCTCGAGCTTGTCCATCTTCCTGATGCGCGCGTAGAGGGTGGACACGGATTCGCGCTGTCCCGAGACCCTCGCCTCGAGCTCCTCGTTTATCTTGATGAGGGTGTCGGTCATGTTCGATAGCCGCTCGCTCCTTCTCACCGTCTCCCTTATCCGCTCGAAGAGCTTTTTCTCGCGTTTCTCGGCCGCGTCGCGTATCGAGCCCGCGGCGAGGGCGCCGACGAGGGAAACGGCCGCGGGGATCCGCGCGAGCTCGAGGAGGCTAAGGGACGAGGCGGGCGGGAAGCGGAAGCCGAGGATGGCGGCGAGCAAGGGGAGGGCGGCTGTCGCAAGAGCCGCCGAGACCAGGGCGAGGACGCCGGGGCCCGCTCCGAGGAGGGAGGCGACAACGACTGCCGTGAGGGCCTGGGGGAGGTAGCCGAGGCCGGCAAAGCCCTGGTCGCCGGGGAAGAGGAGCCCGAGGAGGGAGACCAGGACCCCAACGGCGAGCGCCTCGAGCCAGCGGATTGCGGTATGATGCTTCATCGACCCCTTGATTGTCGGCCTCCCGAAGCGGCCCTTCAAGGAACTTCGCTCCCCGCCCTCCCCGATGCCTCGCCTCGTGCGGGGCCCAGGCTGGCGGCGGGGCCCAGCCCGTGCCCTGGGTGGCGATTTTCGCCGCCATGGGTCCTCCCCATGGTGGCAATCCTGCCGCCCAAGGCTGTAGAATCGGCTGTGTCTGCACGGGAAGACCGGGGCCGCAGGCACGGAATGAGAAAAAGCCCAAAGGAGCGCACCATGTCCGATTCGAACACCGAGAAGGCCTACGCCATCGCCCGCGAGCGCTACGCCGAGCTCGGGATTGACGCCGAAGCCGCGATCAGCGCGGCCGACGCAGTCCCCGTCTCGGTCCACTGCTGGCAGGGGGACGACGTCGGCGGCTTCGAGAAGACAGGGGCCGCGGAACTCAGCGGCTCGGGCCTCCAGGTGACCGGCAACTATCCGGGCAAGGCCAGGACGGCCGCCGAGCTCAGGGCCGACTTCGAGGAAGTCATGACCCTCGTCCCCGGAGTCAAGCGCTTCGCCCTCCATGCCTCCTACGGGGAATTCGGCGGCAGGAGCGTCGACCGCGACGCCGTTGACGAAAGCCACTTCGCCGCATGGATCGCCTGGGCCAGGGAGAAAAAACTCGGCCTCGATTTCAACGCGACCCTCTTCGCCCACCCCATGGCTGCCGAGGGCTACACCCTCTCCCACCGTTCCAAGAAGGTGAGGGAGTTCTGGATCGAGCACGTCAGGCGGGCCAGACGCATCGCGGCCGCCATGGGCAGGGCCCAGGGTTCGCCGGCAGTCCACAACACCTGGATCATCGATGGGGCCAAGGACAGCCCTGTGGACCGCATGGGCTACCGCGACCGGCTGCGCGGTTCCCTCGACGAGATCTTCGCAGAGGTCCTCCCCCCTGCGGAGATCGAGGACTCGGTCGAGGGCAAGCTCTTCGGGATAGGGAGCGAGGCCTTCGTCGTCGGCTCCAACGACTTCTACCTCGGCTATGCCACGTCGCGGCGCAAGTTCCTCACCCTGGACATGGGCCACTACCATCCGACCGAGAGCGTGGCTGACAAGCTCTCCGCGATCCTGGCCTTTGTCCCGGGCATCGTCCTCCACGTGAGTAGGGGAGTGCGCTGGGACTCGGACCACGTCGTGGTCCAGACCGACGAGCTCATGGACCTCGCGCGAGAGCTGGCGCGCTCGGGCGCCCTGGACCGGATCAGGGTCGGCCTCGACTATTTCGACGCCTCGATCAACAGGATCGGGGCCTGGTCCCTGGGCGCCCGCGCGACCCGCAGGGCCCTGCTCTTCGCCTTCCTCGAGCCGAGGACGGCTCTCCTCAAGGCCGACATCGAGGGCGACGGCTTCTCAAGGCTCGCCCTCCTCGAGGAGGCCAAGGGCCTGCCCTTCGGCGCCGTCTGGGAGGAATACTGCCGACGCTCGCGCGTTCCCGGAGACGGCAGCTACGTCGCCGCGGTCAAGGACTACGAGAAGCGGGTCCTGGCCGGCAGGAGCTAGACGCGATGGTCGATCTCGATACCCTCGTGTCGATCTCCCGCCGCTTCGGCGCGGATCCCGAGTGGGTCCTGGCGGGGGGCGGCAACACCTCCTACAAGGAGGCCTCGAGGCTCCACATCAAGGCCTCGGGCTTCGCCCTCGGGACGATCTCCTCCGAGGGCTTCTGCTGCATGGAGAGGGCTGCCCTCGACGCGATCTGGGACCGCTCCTATCCCGAGGGGACAGAGGCGAGGGAGGCTGCCGTCCTGGCCGACCTGATGGCCGCGCGCTCGCCCGGCGAGACAAAGCGCCCCTCGGTCGAGACCCTGATGCACGGCCTCTTTCCACAGGCCTACGTCGTCCACACCCACCCCGCCATGGTCAACGGCATGACCTGCGCCAGGCAAGGGGAGGAGGCCTTCAGGCGGCTCTTCGGCGAGGAGGCCATATGGGTCCCCTTCGTCGATCCCGGCTATGTCCTCGCCCTCGAGGTGAAGCGCGCCGTCGAGGCCTTCCGGATGGCCCATGGCTGCGGACCCCAGCTCATGTTCATGCAGAACCATGGCCTCCTCGTCGCGGCCGAGGATGCCGCGGGCATCGAGCGTCTCTCCTCGATGGTCGTCTCGCGCATTGGGGCCGAGCTCAGACGGCGGCCTCGGACCGAGGCCGTTTGCGTGGACATCATGAGCGCCCTCGCCCTCTCCGCCTTCCTCGCCATTCTCCCTGCGCAGCCAGCCCATGTCCGCCTCAGGGCCGACGCTGAGATCATCATGCGGGCCGAATCGGCTCGGGCCTTCTCCCCCCTCGTGCGACCCTTCAGCCCCGACCATATCGTCTATGCGGGACACGAGTTCCTGCATGTGGAGGATCCGGCCATGGTCCTGGCCGCCTGGATGGATTTCGAGGAGAGGAACGGGACTGCGCCCCGCATTATTGTCATCAAGGGTATCGGAGCCCTTTCCTTCGGTCCGACGGCGGCAAGCGCCGAAACGGCCATGCACCTGTTCGAGGACGCCTGCAAAGTCGCCGCCTACTCGGAGAGCTTTGGCGGGCCGAGGCACATGAGCCAGGATCAGGTCGACTTCATCAGGAACTGGGAAGTCGAGAAGTACCGCAGTTCCCTCTCCGGTACCTAGGGCGCCGGGGACCAGATGAGGGGCCGGGGTCCGATCGAGGGCGCCGGCCTTTTTCGTTACCCCAGGCCCGTGGCCGTAAACGATCATATCCGGACATAAGCGATCAATACGACCATATAAGAAATTATGTGCATTTATCTCGTTTACTTGATATTTGCTTGATATTTATCGAAAAAGACGTTTTGGACTTGGCAAAACCATTCATTCCATGCTTCCCTTATCGCGATTTCCGTTCATCGGAAACAATCATATCCGTCCTTATCGAGGTTTTATATGATCGGATCGCCTACAGGCGATGCTCGGCGCAAGAATCGCCGCAACATCGTGGTGTCCCTCATCGTGCTCCTCGGCCTGACCGTCTTCGTCGCCATCATCGGCGCCCAGACCAGCCAGGCCGTGGCGTCGGGGACAGAGGGCTTCAGGGCCTTCAGCTTCCTCACTGACCCGCGCTTTTCGGCCGTCGAGCGCGTCGCCCTCTTTGTCGTCCTCGGCATCGCCGTCGCCGGCCTCCTGTATGCCCTCCTCCTCGTGGGCCAGGTCCGCAAGGCCGACAAGGGCACGAAGAAGATGCAGGACATCGCCGAGGCCATCCGCGAGGGCGCGAACGCCTACCTGGGTGCCCAGTTCAAGAAGGTCGCCCCCTTCATGGTGGTGATCGCCTTCCTCCTGTACTTCACGGCATCGAGCCCGAACCCCTGGTTCCACTTCGGCCGCGCCGGCGCCTTCCTCATCGGCGCCACCTTCAGCTGGCTCGTCGGCTTCGTCGGCATGCGTCTCGCGACCCAGGGAAACCTGCGCGTCGCCGCCGCGGCGCGCACGAGCTATGGCTCGGCCCTCCAGCTCGGCTATCGCACGGGAACGATCACCGGCATGCTCACCGACGGCCTCGGCCTCCTCGGCGGCACCCTCATCTTCCTCATGTATGGTGAGCAGGCCTACGAGGCCCTCCTCGGCTTCGGCTTCGGCGGCACCCTGCTTGCCCTCTTCATGAGGGTCGGCGGCGGAATCTTCACGAAGGCCGCCGACGTCGGCGCCGACCTCGTGGGCAAGGTCGAGAAGGACATCCCCGAGGACGACCCCCGCAACGCGGCGACCATCGCCGACAACGTCGGCGACAATGTCGGCGACTGCGCTGGTATGGCGGCGGACATCTTCGAGTCCTACGAGGTCACGATCGTCGCGGCGATGATCCTGGGCCTGGCCACCTTCGGCCACATCGGCGTCATGTTCCCGCTCCTCGTGCGCGGCATCGGCGTCCTGGGCTCGATCATCTCCACCTACACGGTCCGCGCCAAGGCCGACGACACCTCGGACATCGCCCTGCACAACGTGCACCGCGGCTTCTGGATCGGTTCCATGATCTCGGTCCTGGGCTTCGTGATCCTCGGCTTCTTCTACCTTAGGCCGAAGAACTTCGACACCTCGGCCCTGCCCTGGTTCGCCAGCTTCGGCGTCCCGGGCCTGGACATGCGGCCCGCCATCGCCTGCTTCGTCGGCGTCGTGCTCGCCATGGTCCTCAACAAGGTCACCAGCTACTACACGCACACCACCCACGCGCCGGTTAAGAGCCTCACCAAGGCCTGCCAGACCGGCCACGCGACCAACATCATCCAGGGCTTCGCGGTCGGCTACGAATCCTCGGTGGTCAACATCATCGTCATCGCGGTCGCCATCGCGATCTCGGTGTTCACCTTCGCCAGCTCCGGCAATCCCCTGTTCGTCGCCTACGGCGTGGCCATGACCGGCATCGGCATGCTCACCCTCACGGGCAATACGATCTCGATGGACGTCTTCGGCCCCGTCGCCGACAACGCCAACGGCATCGGCGAGATGGGCTACGACAAGGCCGAGATGGAGAAGGAGAAGCCCGGCTCGTACAAGCGCGCCAGGCAGATCCTCGCCGACCTCGACGCGGTGGGCAACACCACCAAGGCCGAGACCAAGGGCATCGCGATCGGCTCCGCCGTCATCGCCGCCGTCTCCCTCTTCTCCAGCTTCATCGCGGTCATCGCGATGGGCAGCGAGGAGAAGATCGGCCAGCTCGCGGCCAACATGGACCTCTACAACAACATAGCCGGCCAGCTCTCCGTGGCCACGCCGATCGTCATCATAGGCTTCCTCCTCGGCGGCGCCGTGCCCTTCCTCTTCAGCTCCATGCTGATCAGGGCGGTAGGCCGCGCGGCCTTCCTCATCGTCAAGGAGTGCCGCGTGCAGTTCCTCGACAAGGAGATCTGGGCCGGCACCAAGAAGCCGGACTACGCCCGCGTCGTCGACATCTGCACCAAGACCGCGCAGAGCGAGCTCATCGGGCCCGGCATCCTCGCCATCCTCGCGCCCATCCTCGTCGGCTTCCTCCTCGGGCCCTTCGCCCTGGGCGGCTTCCTCGCCGGCTCCATCCTCGTCGGGCAGCTCCTCGCGGTCTTCATGGCCAACGCGGGCGGAGCCTGGGACAACGCCAAGAAGTCCATCGAGGACGGCCTCTACGGCGGCAAGGGCTCCGAGGCCCACAAGGCCGCGGTCACCGGCGACACGGTAGGCGATCCCCTCAAGGACACCGCCGGCCCCGCCATCAACCCGCTGATCAAGGTCATGAACATGGTCAGCCTCCTCGTGCTCGTCCTGGTCATGAAGTTCGGCGTCACCCAGACCAACCAGAGCGTCGCGAACGGCTGGATCCTCGGCCTCATCGTAGGCCTCGGCTCCATCGTCGCGATCCTCTGGGCCGTTAACAAGTCCAAGAAAGAGAGCCCCGAGATGATCGAGGCCGAGAAAATGCTTGAAGCGAAGGCCAACGAGTTAAACAAGGCCTGAGCCGCATCGACGGCCTAACCGTCAAACCGCAGGCGGGACCCTCACGGGTCCCGCCTGTTTTTTTGGGTTTGGGCCGAGATCGCCGCGGAACTTGTGAACCGCCGCCCGAGCCGCTAAACTTATAGCCGCGAGCGTTTCGCCCATTGAGCAAACAAGAACTTTCCGTAGGAGTCCCCGGAATGCCCACTCCCAAGAAGCTGTTGCTCGTCGAGGACCAAGCCATCATCGCCCTCGCGGAGGCCGGGACCCTCGGGCGGGCCGGCTACGAGGTCGAGGTTGCGCTCTCGGGCGAGGAGGCCATAGAGGGGATCCGAAGGGACGGCGGCATCGACCTCGTCCTGATGGACATCGACCTGGGACCGGGCATGAACGGCGCCGAGGCGGCCCGACGCATCCTCGCCGTCAGGCCCGTCCCGATCGTCTTCCTCACCGCCCATGCCGAGAGGGGAATGGTCGAGAAGGTTCGCGACATCGGGCACTTCGGCTACGTAATCAAGGACTCCGGGGAATTCGTCCTGCTCTCCTCGATAGAAATGGCCTTCGAGCTATTCGAGGCCCAGCGCCGGCTCGCGGAGGAGCGGAACGACATGAGGCAGGTCCTGGAATCGATAGAAGAGGCCTTCTACCTAAAGGATGTCGAATCCGGGAAGATGCTCCTGATCAGCCCCTCCTACGAACGCATCTGGGGACTGCCGCGCGAGGAGCTCGAGCGCGATCCCGCTTCCTTCATGGCGGCCGTGCATCCCGAGGACCTGCCGCGCGTGGAGGCGTGCCGCGCGGAGATGGCGGCGGGCGGGCGCGCCTTCGACATGGAGTACAGGATCCTGCGCCCGGGCGGGGAGCTCAGATGGGTCCGCGCGCAAACCAAGAGGATCGAGGATCCCTCGGGACGGGGCTCCCGCTTCGCCGCGACGGCCCTGGATATAACCGACCATAAGCTCGACGAGCTGGAACTCGCGGACGAGCGGAGGAGGCTGCGGGCCGTCCTCGCGGCCATACCCTCCCTCGTGATCCTCACCGGTCCCGACAGCGAGACCCCGATCTACGTGAGCGAGAACAGTCTCCGATTGACCGGCTATTCGCCCGAGGAGCTCAAGAGCGGCTTCCACGAGTTCGCTCGGGAGGGGGATCGGGAACGGGTCGCCCTCGCCATCAAGGAGGCCTTCGAGAAGCGGAACGACTTCGACGGCTTCGAATTCGACGCCGTACGCAAGGACGGCGTACCCTGGCAGGCCTCGGCGTCCTGGCGGTCCATCTTCGACGATTCCGGCGCCTACAAGGGCCGGGTCTTCCAGGTAATCGACGTCACGAGGCTGAGGCGGGCGGAGAGCTCCCTGCGCGAGAGCGAGCAGAAGTACAGGGCGATCGCCGATTACACCGCCGATTGGGAATCGTGGTTCGGCCCCTCCGGCGAATACCTTTGGGTCAATCCCGCGGTCGAGCAGATAACCGGCTACTCGAGGGAGGAAATCCTAGCCATGCCGGATTTCATCGCTTCGCTCATAGCCGAGGAGGATATGCCCGCCTTCGTCGAGAGGTTCCGGGAGGCCGTCCGGAGCCCTGAGGCGGGCTCTAACTATGAATTCAGGTTCGTGCGCAGGGACGGGCAGCTCCGATGGCTGAGCGTCTCCTGGACGCCCATCTTCGACGACGCAGGCCGGTACCTGGGCCTTCGCGCATCGGGCCGCGATGTCACGGACCGGAAGCTGGGCGAGGAGAGGATCGCCCAGCTGCTCGCGGAGAAGGAGCTCCTCCTCAGGGAGGTCCACCATCGGATCAAGAACAACATGAGCCTGGTCGCGAGCATGTTCGCGATCCAAGAGGACATGATCCTGGACCCCGCCGCGAGATCGGCGCTGAGCGACATGCGAGGGCGGATAATGGGAATGATGATCCTCTACGACAAGCTGTACCGCTCGGAGGGCGCCCAGGATATCTCCGCCCGCGGCTACCTGGGCGCGCTCCTGGACGGGATAGCCGCCGAATACTCCGGGTCCTCGGGCGCCTTGCTGGCCTGGGATATCGTCGACAGGGCCATGGATTCGCGGCTCCTCTTTCCCCTAGGCATCATCGTCAACGAGCTCGTGACGAATGCCTTCAAATACGCCTTCCCCGGGGGGGTGCCGGGAAAGATAGAGCTCGCTTTCCTCGAAATCGAGGGAGGCGGCCTCGAGCTCCGCGTCGCCGACGACGGGATAGGGATCGCCGACTCCGCCCTCGCGGCTCTGGCGCGCCCGGGCGGCGGGGGAGGCTTCGGCTTCCTCCTCGTGAAGACCTTGACCGAGCAGATCGGCGGGAAGCTCGAGCGCGGCCGCAACTGCGGCAGGGGCGCCGAATTCCTCCTCCGTTTCTCGGCCTGATAGCCGGTTAGGAAGGCTGATGTGCGCCAGGCCGAGAGCAATGAGGAACTCGTCCAGCTCGTGAAATACCGGGCCGATCGCTATCTCGGAGGCGGGATCCGGGATGGGCGGGTCCTCGAGTGCATGCGCGCGGTCGATCGGGCGGCCTTCTTACCGGCAGACGCGCGCTGGGCAGCATATATCGACGAGCCGGTCGGCATAGGCTACGGCCAGACCTGTTCCCAGCCGTCCATGGTAGCCTTCATGCTCGACAAGCTCTCGGTATCCCCCGGGTCCCGCGTCCTGGAGATAGGCGCGGGCTGCGGCTACGCCGCCGCGATCCTCGCCCTGCTCTGCTCCCCGGGCGGAGTGGTGATCGCCGCCGAGATAGTGGGCGAGCTTGCGGCCCGGGCGAAGGCTAACTGCGCCGCCCTCTCGCGGGTCGAGGTCATCGAGGCGGACGGCTCGGCCGGCTTCCCCGAGCTCGCTCCCTTCGACCGGATCCTCGTATCGGCCGGAGTCGAGCGGCCGTCGTTCAGGGAGGAGTCCCTGCTCGGCCAGCTGGGCGAAGGTGGCATACTCCTCTACCCGGAGGAGCGAGGCCGCCTGTACCGCGTCGCGCGGCGCTCCGGCGGCCTCGTATGCGACAGCTGGTCGGGCGTCGCCTTCGTGCCCCTTAGGGGAAGGAACAGCTAGGCTTCGTCGGGCCGGACCCTCACTACCACCTTCCCTCTCGCATGGCCCTCGGCGAAATGGCGGAAGGCCTCGGCCATGTCCCGCAGCTCGTAGCGGCTGTCGATGACCGGCCTGACCTTGCCCGACTCGATGAGCCCTGTCATGAAGGCGAGGTCGCCCGGGTCGGGCGAGTATTTGAAGCGGCCGAGGCGCTTGCCCTGGGACGCCAGCACCTTCGGCCCCCTGGCCGCCGATTGAACGATTTGTTTCCACGAGCCGCCGGCCATCACATAGGCGCCTTTCGCCGCGAGCGCGCGGGCGTACTCCTCCATCGGCCGATATCCGCGGATGGCGAGGATGAGGTCGTAGCGGCTCTCGCCGAGGGCGAAGCCCTCCTTCGAATAGTCGAGGACCTCGTCCGCGCCGAGCGACCTCACCAACTCCAGATTCCCGCCGCCGCAGACGCCCGTGACCCGCGCCCCGAACGCCGCCGCGATCTGCACGGCGAAGGTTCCGATGCCCCCCGAGGCGCCGTAGACCAGTACCTGCTTTCCTTCCCCGACGCCCCCTGCGCGAAGGCCCTGCAAGGCGACCAGGGCGGATTGGGGCACCGCCGCGGCCTCCTCGAAGCTCAGGTTAGCCGGCTTGAGCGAAATGGCGCTCTCAGGCGCACGAAGGTATTCCGCGGAGGCTCCGTAGCCCGCGGAGCAGCTGTCGCCGTAGACCTCGTCGCCCGGCTTGAACCGAGCGACGCTCCCGCCGATTGCCTCGATCCTGCAGGCGAACTCGCCGCCGGGAACCGGGAATCGCGGCTTGAGGAGCCCGCCCTTCGCCATGCGGATAATGAAGGGCCTGCCCTTCACGAGGAACATCGTCGCGAAGTTAATGGAGGTGGCGAAGACCTTCACCAGGACTTCGCCGTCGCGCGGGACGGGCTTGGGGACGTCCTCGAGCCTGAGGGCCTTCAGCCCGTAGCGCCTGGATACGATCGCCTTCAAACGGCTACCCTTAAGCCTGCCGCCGCTTCTCGGCCAGCATCGCGATGCCCAGCCAGGCGAACCAGGCGATCTGCCCGAGCCCGAAGACTTGCGCCAAGTCCTTGAGCGCAGGAACGACCGAAAGTATTCCGACCGCGGCTATCGATACCGAGGATATTCAAGGCTTTGGGCAATCCGCGGGACTGTAGCGCCGCCAGGCTGGCCAAGAGCATCCAGGCGCCGCCGACTATCTCGCCGTCGCCGCTCAGGCCAGAGGATACCGTATCGACCGCGGACCAGAGCGCGGCGGCCTGGGCCTGGTCCCTCGAGAATAGCGCGACGACGGGCGAGATGCTCGCATTGAATATCATGCCGCTCGCGATGAGGAGGCCCGCCCATATCAGGGCTATCGGAGTCGCCACCATCATCAAGGTCTCCGCGCCCGCCTTCAGGCGCTCGTGAAGCGCGATGGCGAGCACGACGAGGGCAAGCCCGAACAGCACGTAGACGACGAACTCCATGGCGTGCATGGCGCTTCGGTTGGCGGCAAGCGATGCGACCTTTTGCAGGGGATCGACTAGACTCGCGTAATTCACCGCCAGGAGGAAGAAGGGCATGGCGGCCAGGTATGCCGCCGCGAGATACAGGGCGGCGATGCCGCCGGCTTTCGAAAGGCTCCTCACAACGTACCTCCATTTCCGATGCGATAGACGGATATCAATGACATGCCTAGGTCGCGCACTTTTTTGAGGATTCCGAAGAGGGCAGCCTGGTCGGCTACGGAGCAGGTCAGGAGCGTGACTCCTTGGCCTTCCCTGACGAGGGCGAGATCGCGGAACCAACCGGCCCACTCGTCACCCAGCTCTCCCTCGATCCGGATTTCATACCGCATGACGCTCCCCGCGCATGCATAGCGCCCCCGTCCGGTCTATACCCTCGCGACTGCGGGAGAAGCGAATCCCTTGACGATAAGCCAGACGGCGAGAACGAGTTCCTGCACTAGGATCGGCATGTTGAACAGAATTTGCATCGACGACAATGAACCCCAAAGGCCGAACATGGCGCCGAAGGTGGAGACCAACATCAGCGCGAGCCCCAGCAGTCCCCATATGGACAGCCATCGGGGGATAAGCCGGGTCCGGAAGAAAATCGCGTAGTAGATCGAAGCCCCGATGCACCAGGGGAAGAGATAGACGCCGTTGCCCACCCAATCGTTGACCGCCTTGATCGCGGAGCCGACGGGCTGGAAAAACGAGTCGGGAGGACTTCCTGCCTTCACGAATTCCTGGCTGAGCCCCAAGAGGGCGACGATGCCGATGGCGCTCACGATCTGCAAGGTTCCTTCCATGAGTCGGAACCCCATCGCAGTCACCGCCAGACCTTCGTCGTACCGCTTCAGGACGGGGTATAGCGAAATCCCGATGCCGGCGCAGGCGAGGCCCATGACCATGACGGTGAGGGCGTATAAAAGTACGTGGACTCTGCTCGCCGCCATCGAAGAAAGGTAATCCGGGGACGAGACGGACTGCCCCCACAGCAGCATCGCGGCGATCACCGGCACCGTTCCCAGGATGAACAGGACGCCGGTGACGCGGGCATTCGTATTTGAACTAGCCATGAAAAGCCTCCTTCATGTTAGGTTCGAGCCGAAGTATAGCGGTCCCGGCGGGGCGGCGCGTAGACACGAAAGTGTGGATTTGCGCTCAGGCCAATACACACTCGGAAACACACTAGCGTGTTTATGGGATTTTCCTGAAAGAAGATAGATTCCTGATCGCGCAAGCGAAGCGCATTATTACTTTGGCTTTGGAGGACGGAATGAGGATCAAGGCAGGACGGATTATCATCATCGCGTTTATCTGCGCCTGCGTCGGCGCGGCCGCTTCCGCGGAAGCGGCGGGGGCGACGCAGGGGCTCGACTCGAGGCACCAGGGTTTCTATTACGGCTTTCCCGCCTATCTGTACGGGAGCAGCTCGGCCTCCGGCGCCCAGCTGGGCTACCAGCTGGGCAAGCTGCACTTCCGGCTCGACGCAAGCGTCGTCGCCGACACGAAGGACGGCACGGCCGCCCTCTTCGCGAATCCCTCAATCGGAGCCTTCTATTCAGAGGACTGGGAATCGAAGATCCGGACGTATCAAGGCCTGGCTTTCGGGATTCAAAAGGGGCTGCTGAACTCCTTTGAAGGGACCTCCTGTTTCCTCAACGTCCTGACCGGGGCAGAATGGTTCGCGTTCGAGCGCAAGGCCATCTATCTGGAGATCGGATCCGGTATAGCCGGGCCGTTGAAGGAGGGCGCCTTCAAGGGAGGCACCATAATCGGCGGAGGCATCAAGTGCTTCTTCTGAGAGCGCGGGATAGGTCGGCCCGGAGGAGGAGGCGCGGCGCTGCCCTCGCCATGATCGCCGCCTTGGCAATGGCCTGTACGAGCACTAGAACCGATACCGTATCTGGCGCGACTACCACGATAACGGAGCCTCTGGCGGATCCGACCGCGGAGGCCGCGGCGGCGAAATCGAAGGCCCTCATAATCGCCGTCCTGGCTCCGAAGGGCAGCACCGCGAAGGTCGCGGACGCGATCGCCACCGTTCTCGGCGCGGTGATAAGGTCGCCCGAGCAGGTGAAACCCGCTACCCTCGAAGGATACGACCTCATCGGTTTCGGCTCGGGGATCTTCGACGCGAAGCATCACGAAGCCCTCCTGCGCCTCGCCGATTCCCTGCCTCGAACGGCGGACCGGAAGGCCTTCATTTTCTCGACCAACGGAATGCCGGTCGCCATCGCCGGGGAGGAGATGGTCGCCGAGAACTCGCGCATTAGCCACGCCGAGCTGCGCCGCAGGCTCGTTCTCGCCGGATATCGGATCGTAGGGGAGTTCGGCTGCGCCGGCTTCAACGACAACAGCTTCCTGAAGCTGTTCGGGGGAATAAATAAAGGCCGTCCCGACGCGAAGGATATGGAGCGCGCGCGGGCCTTCGCGCTCGGCTTGAAGGAGTCCGTGGACATCCAAAGGGGGAACGAATGAATTCGCAAAGGAAGAGCGCCGTCCTCACTGGCCTTCTGTTTATAGCCGCGACAAGCTCGGCCCTGGTCGGCGACGGCATCCTCGGATCCAGACTGAACGCTCCGGATTACCTGACCGCCATCTCCGTCGATCACTCGCGGCTGATCCTGTCGGTTATCTTCAAATTCATCGCAGCCGCCACGAGCGCTGGCATCGCGATGTCCCTGTATCCGGTCCTGAGAAGCCGCGGCGAGGGCCTGGCTCTCGGAGCCGTCTGTTTCAGGCTCGTCGAGGGGGTGTTCTATATCATCGCGGCCCTCAGCCTCCTCGCCCTGCTGCCGATGAGCCAGGAATACGCCAAGGCAGGCGCCGCCCTCGCCCCGCAGTTCCAAATCGCGGCCTCCGTCGTCAAGGAGGTAGGCCTGTGGTCTGGCTTCACGCTCGGGGTATTGGCCTTCTGCCTCGGCGCCTCGATGTACTACTTCGTCCTTCTCCGGTCGAGGCTCGTCCCCCGCTGGCTGTCGCTCTGGGGACTGGTCGCCTTGGCGATGCTGCTGACGATGGTCCTTCTGGGCGCATTCGGCGGGACGCCCATGCCCTCGGGAGCGAGGTTGGCATTGGCTTTCCCCATATTCGTTCAAGAGATCGTCCTAGCCCTGTGGCTGATCGCGAGGGGCTTCGATCCGAGCGTCGATAGGGCTGGATCATTCTCCTAAAGGAGGCCCAGATCTCGGGCGCGGGCAATGGCCTCGGTGCGCCGCTTCACGTCGAGCTTGTCGAAGATCCTGCGGTTGTGGCCCTTGATCGTGTCCAGGGCCAAAAAGAGGCGCTCTCCGATCTCCTGGTTGGAAAGGCCCTCGGCGATGAGGCGCAGGACCTCGAGCTCTCGCTGGCTCAGTGGGTCGACGAGGGTCTGGTCGAGGGGGCCTGCGGACCCGGCGCCGGCTCCATCGCGCGGCCGAAGCTCGCCCGCGAAAGCGGCGAGGAGCCTGCGGGCGTAGGCCTGCGCCGGTACCCGGTCGGCAGCCCCGGCGAGGAGCCTCTCCATCGGCGGGCCCTCGTCCAGGAAGAGGCGGATGAATCCGGCGGGTTCCGCGGTCGCCATCGCCTGGCCGAGGATCGCGAGGGCCTCTCCTTCGTTGTCCTCCGCGCGCAGGGCGATCGCCAGGAGGATCGTCGCCTTGAGGAGTTCGTCCTGCCAGCCGCGCCCGGCCATTTCGGCGCGCCTCGCCTCGATCAGGGCCCGGGCCGGCGAGGGCTCGTCCCGCGCCAGGAGCACGCGGGCCCGGGCGAGCGGGAGCTCGAGGCTCGCGGCGAGCGAGGCGGCGGCCTCGATCTCGTCTCCGCGGAGGAGGGCCGATACCCATAGCTCCCCTATCTCCGGCAGGCGATGGAGGAAGTCGGGCGACCGCGCCTTCGACGCGAGTTCCTCGAGCCTGGCCGCCGCCGCCGCGACCTGGCCCCTGGCCAACTTGACGCGTGCGAGGAAGAGCTCGCAAAGGATGAATCGGTCGATGGAAGGATCGTATTGCCTCGCCAGGGCGAGGCCGCGTTCTCCCTCCTCCTCCGCGGCGTCGAGCTCGTTCCATTCGTAGTATACCCGAGCGAGGCCGAGATGGGCTTCGTTGGCGTTGGGCTGGGGATTGTCCCCGAAGGAGCGGAGGGCACGGGCGTAAGTGTCGGCGGACTCGCGCAGGAGGTTCTCCTGCTGCTGGACCTCCCCGAGGCCGCAGAGGGCCAGCTGCGTGAAGAAGGCGTCCCCGGCCATACGGCTCATGGACTCGAGCCGGGCGAAGGTCTTGCCGACCTCCGAGCGGTCCCGCTTCAGGAAATGCGCGACGGCCATGGCCCAGGTCGCCGTCATGCGGAACCCCAGGTCGTCGGGCCGCAGCAGCTCGAGGGCTCGCCTAGACTGAAGGATGATCTCGTCAGCCTGGTAGCGCGTCACGGCTAGGGTGGCCCGGGCCGCGGCGACCTGGCCGAGGAGGCCGCCGTTCCGCCCGCTCGCGTCGGCGGCGAGCAGCCCCCGCTCCGCTGCCAGGAGGGCCTCCTCGACTCCGGCGGTCCTGCCCGCGACGAGGGACATCGCGCCGAAGCGCAGCCGAAGGTCGGGCCGCCCCTCCAAGGCCGAGGCAGGGAGGGAAGAAAGCCAGTCCAGGATGGCGATCACGGCCTCGCGCGAATGGATGGGCATCTCCCGGCCCGTGATCAGCAGTTCGGCTCGGTCTAGGTCTCCGGCAGCCGCCGCGTACTTGAAGGCCTCGATGAAGAGGCCGTTGTCCTCGTACCATCGGCTTGCCCGAAGCTGCAGCTCCGCCACGGCCTCGCGAGCCAGGCGCTGGTCGAGCCTCTGCCTCAGGAGCTCCGCGAAGAGTCTGTGATAGCGATACCACCGCCTCTCGCCGTCCAGCGGCGAGATGAAGAGGTTGGCGCGCTCTAGGTATTCCAAGGTCTCCTGGCCCGATGAGCTTTCCATAAGGGCGTCGCAGAGCGGACCGCATAGCCGGTCCAGGACCGAAGTCCGAAGGAGAAAGGTTTGAATTTCCTCGCCTTCGCGGCGGAGAACCTCCTCGGCCAAGTAATCCAGCACGAATCGGTGACTCCCCGTGAACGAGCGAATGAAGAGCGCGACGTCCTCTTTCCCGCGCATCGACAGGGCTGCCAATTGCAGCCCGGCTATCCAGCCCTCGGTCCGGTCCTGAAGGGCGGCGATCTCTTCGGACTTGAGCGCGAGTCCCATCACCCGGCCGAGGAAGTCGGCCGCCTCGCCGGTCGTGAAGCGAAGATCGGATGCGCGCAGCTCGAGGAGCTCTCCCTGGGCGCGGAGGTGGGCGAGGGGCAGGTTAGGGTCCTCGCGAGTGGCGATGACCAGGCGCATGCGCAGGGGCAGGTGCTCGAGGAGGAAGGCGAGCGCCTCGTCGACCTGGACGGAGTCGATCGCGTGGTAGTCGTCGAGGACGAGCAGGACATTCTTCGATATTCCGTCGAGTTCGTTGATGAGGTCGGTGAGGATCGACTCGGACGAGGGCGGCCTCGGCGACAGGAGGGCAGCCATCGCGTCCGCGCCGCAGCTTGGCTCGGCGTTCCTCAGCGCTGCGATGACGTATAGGAGGAATCTCGAGGGATCGCTGTCGGCCTCGTCCAGGGAGATCCATGCGACGCCCAGCCTCGAATACAGGCGCATGGCCTCGTCGAGCCACTCGGCGAGCAGGGTGGACTTCCCGAAGCCGGCGGGGGCGGAGACCAGGGTAAGCGCCCGCCCATGCCTCTGCCCGAGACCCTCGTTCAATCGCTCGATCAGGGCGGGCCTTCGAACTGCCTGGGGACGGGGCAGCGGTATGAATAGCTTGGTGGCCAGGATCGGCGAGGGCATGCCGGGATTATACTACGGTTTTGCCCGCCGACCCGTCCCGGAAATCATGTCCGATATCCTGACGTCGGGATGATGGTAATCCATCCCGACGGTTTTGCACCAATG
>JANXYO010000008.1 GCA_025356015.1 Spirochaetaceae bacterium | reverse complement strand
CCTGCCACCTGACATAGACTCCGTCTCGTTACTCAGCATGGGCGTTCAGGTGGCAGGATAACTCCGGAATAGACGGCAGGTTTGCGCGGAATGCGCACTCCGGCCCGAATGAACATCCAGGAGGACACGTCCACCCTGTCTGGGGGCAGCCAGATGCTCACACCTTCGAGCCTTTCGCTGGTCTTCGTGATGAGGCCATACAGCAGGCCGATCTTGATCGTGTATTCGTGGATGTGCCTGGCCTTCTCTGGATCGTAGGTTTTCGAGTCGAGGAGGTACTTGAGGCAGGGATCCTCGCAAAACGCGTTCGTGAGTGTCTTGACCGCCAGCTCAGAATCAGCCTTTCTGAAGTCCGACAACGCCCGCGCCCTGGAAAACTCTTTTGTCATCTGTTTTTCGCTCCTCTCTATCTAGAAGACGCCCTTCACCAGCCAGGAACTCCCGAATGAGATCATCATAAGGGCCTCGAGGGCGAGGGTGACGGGCGTGCCCCTCAGGGAGAAGGGATTGCTGAGGTTGATGGTCAGGAGGGAGACCAGGGCGAGCATTATCAGGATGCCGGTGCCGGTGAAGGCCAGGTTCTTGCTCCGCTTCACCCCGACGACCTGGGCCCCCTCGTGGGTGTGGGTGAACAGGAAGATCGAGATGTAGGCGAGGACGCAGAAGAAGGCCGAGGCGCAGACGGTGTGGACCCAGTCGACCGTCACGGGGTCGAGGAACCAGATCCAGGACACGTAGCCGCTTTTCCTGTTGTCGATGGTCGGGAACAGGGCGATGCCGAAGGCCAGGATGCCTGCGATGTTGCAGGACCAGTTGTCGTGTCTGTCGTAGCCCTTGTAGCTCAGGAGGAAGAAGGCGATCATGCAGACCTCGCCGACATAGATGTCACGCATCGAGGAGTTGTAGTAGGCACTTATCGAGTTTAAGAAACCCCTGATGTCGCCAAGCAAGAGCCCGGCCAGGACCACTGTAATGGGCAAGGAAATCGCAAGGACGCCCACCGCGATCCTCATGGTCTTGAAGGTGGCGACTTCTGGGGTCGCCTTGTTCATCTGCTTCTCGAGGCTCATGTTCCCTCTGTCAGCCGCTCTTCTTGGCCTTCCCCGCGGTCTGCTCGTAGAGGATGATGTATTCCTCGGCGTTGATCTTCCTGAGCAGCTCCTTGAGCAGGTCGAAGGGCACGTCCCCTTCCTTTTTGAACCTGAGGCAGGACTTCCCCATGTCGGGCTTCCTCTCCATCGTCCTCTCGTATTCCTTCACGAACCAGTCCTTGATGGCTTCGTTCCCGTAAAGGCCCATGTGGTACAGGGCTATGTGGTCCTTCTGGGCCGCGAGGCTTATGAAGGGCAGGGGTTCCTTGGGATTTCCGAGATAGCCCCTCGGATAGATCCTCAAAGGGACGACATAGCCGACCATGTTGTGGCTCAGGGTCTCCTCGAAGGCCTTTGGTATGTTCTTCTTGATGAAGGCCCTCATCGTCCTCATCATGTCCTTCCACTTCGGATCCGTCTGCTCCAGGTACTCATCTACGTTGTTTGCGTTTATTTTCATGTCAGGCTTTCTCCCTTCCCATTTTCTGCTACTGCTCTTTGCCTCGCCCAAGAAGCTCACTCAGCGAGGCCAGCATCTCCCCTATGCTCTTCTCCGATAGTTTCTTCGAGAAGCTTATGCTCTCGATCGCGATCTCGCCGGCGGCCAGCTGGAAGAGGTATTTCTTCTCAAGGACCAGGTTGGGGGGGAGGTTCTGGCCCTTGGCGATCCCGTCCCTCAGGACATAGATCTGCTTGAGCCTTTCCTTTTCCCCGCTCTTGAGGTTCCTGTACTCGCCGGACTTGAATATCGTCGGTATCGACTTGCTGTCGAACTCGTTCCTGCTCCGGACGAGGCCGTAGACCAGCTCCAGGTACTTGCCTGCTCCCATGATCCTCTTCACAAGCTCGTCCCTGAGCTCGAAGAGGTGCTCCACATCGGTCAGGGCGTACTCTATCGCCTCCTCCCTAATAGGCCGCAGGGTCCAGTTGTGCATCTGGTACTTGCCCTTGCCGGTGATGGTCTTTCCAAGGACGGTGGAGAGCACACAGTCAAGGCCCTTCCTCTCGAGCTCGAGGATGTCGACCAGGACCTTGAGGTCCAGCACCGATTTTATCTTTATTTCGTACTGCTTGTAGACCAGGCTCAGGTCGGACTCGGAGCCATAGAAGAGCTTGACGATCCTCTTGTTCTCAAGGAATCCGGCGAGGGCATCCCTGGATATTCGGAAAGGGTCAATGGCGAAGTACCTGGCCCCGTCGAACACCTGGATGAGGCAGAGCATCTCGCCGTAGACGTGGAGGTTGCTCTCAGCCTCGAAATCGATGGCCAGGACCTCGGTGCCGGCTGCGCAGAGGTATTTCTGGAGCTCGGCCATGCCCCGATCCGAATTTATCGCCGTGAATTCCTTCATGTTTCCTCAATCACCCTTTACGAAGGCTCGCTACTTTCATGCCTCGACAGGCCATCTTATTGAAAGGATTATGATCGCAATCGTAATCACCAGCTCAATTATCCCGTACACCAAGTAGTATATCCAAACTTCGCCCATGATATTCGCGACCGCTACGAGGGAGAGGAATATCGCGGCCACGATATTGACTATTCTATTTGCTCTTGCGGCCAGCAACAGAGAAAGTGGAATCATGATAATGGATACCAGCATCAGCAGACCAGCCAGCAGTAATGCCATCTGATCCACCCTAAATGGGCCCATATATCCATCGATCATCTTGTTGATTATGCCCGGCCTGAACAGCGACAGAACATCGGCATACAGGTATACGAACATTATCGCGGTCCACAATCCCGACAGCACCATCTTTATGTTCACCTTTTTGTCCTGAAGAACCGCAGTCTTCTGCATCACGAGGACTCCTTTGATCATATCGGCAATAGACCTTTAGGCCAAATGCTCGATCAGTATCTTGGTTCCAATGCCAACGAGAATTATCCCACCAAGGATGTCGAGCTCAAAGCTCCTTGATTATTGTGCCATTGGTCAAGGCTACAGCGAAGGCGTCCATGGACAATCCAACTGCAATTGCGATCACGGCTATCAGATCCATTCGATCAATTATCCTTTCTCTCACCCATGCAGAAGTTGTAGGTCGGAAGCACGTTGCCGAGACTCAGAAGTCACTGCAGGACCTCATATCGAAGCGCCGCCACAGAGGACTTGAACATCAGGCTGTCCTTCAGGGCCAGGTTCTGGCGCTCCTTGACCACCGGGAACAAAGGCCGCCCCATGCCCAGGACGATCGGCTGGATCCGGACATTCAGCTCGTCCACCAGATGCTCTTCCCAGAGGGCGGCCAGGAGGCTCGCGCTGCCGAGGAACAGGATGTATCCGCCATCGCCTCTCTTCTCCTCACGGATGACCTCGGCTGCTGGCCGGGCCACGAACTGTAAGCGTCAATTCTCCCCAAGTCGCAACGATGGATCGACGGCGCGGATCGACCTGTTTTGAAAATCAGACTACCGGTAATGAATCGAGCGAAAGCCGCGCATCCTCGGCAGTGAGTGCGTCGAAGGCCTTTGGACCAAGATTCCACGGCAGTAGTCCTAGAAGCGCCGCGTCGGCCGTCGTCGGCAGGGCGGTTAGCACGTGGCGGAGATAGTAGTACGGCTCGAGTCCGTTCGCCTTTGCCGTCTCGATGAATGAGTACAACGTGGCGCTCGCGAAGGCGCCGCGGGGGCTGCCGGAGATCACCCAGTTCTTGCGTCCGATGGTGAAAGGTCTGATCGCGCGCTCCGCCTCGTTGTTGTCGGGCGTCAGGACGGGGCACTCAGGGTAACGGACAAGACGGCGCCATTGTTCGAGCGCGTACGAGATCGCCTTGCCGAGCGCCATCTGGGGCGGGATCGCCTGGGCCTTCGCGTCGAGCCAGTCCTTGATCGCGGCCAAGGCTGGCCCGGTCTCCTGGCGACGCTCCGCGCCGAAGACCTCGACGTCGCGCGCCGCGACTTCGCCGAAGTGCTTCTTGCGAAGGCGTTCCTCGATCTCGTAGAGCTTGCCGATCAGCGCGATCGCCTGCATGGCCGAGCCTTCACCGCCCGAAACCTTGTGTGCCTCGACAAACCGGCGGCGGGCATGGGCCCAGCAGCCGACATGGACGATGCCCTCCTTCTCGCCTATCGCGTTGTACCCGTCGTAGCCGTCGGTCTGCAGGTAGCCTGAATAAGAGCCCAGGAAGTCGTTGACGAAGGACGAGCTCCTTGTGCGCGAATACTGGTAGAGCACGACGCGCCGTTCGCCCGATCCGCCGGTCGTCACCCACATGTAGGACTGCGTCGTGTTCGACCGCCCCGGCTCGTCCATCACCTGGAAAAAGGTCTCGTCACAGTGCAGGGCGCTGCCCGCAAGCAGCTCGAGCCTCATGAGCCCGATCAGGCCCTCGAGCTTGGGCGCGACCGCCATCGCCCAATTCGCCATGTCTTGGCGGCTGATCTCCAGCCGGTGCCGCGCGAAGATCCGCTCCTGGCGGTAGAACGGCAGGCCGTCGCAGAACTTCCCGATGAGCACCGAAGCCAGGAGCGACGGTGTCGCGATGCTCCGGGGGAGAATGCGCGGCGGCAGCCCCGCGATCCGCAGTTCCGTGGGCTCCTCGCCGTCCTCGGAGTCACGGCGGCGAACGACGTACTTCGGACGCACCGTCCGAAGTACGATGTACCGCTGCGGGATCTCGTGGACCTGCTCGCTCGTCTCCTCGCCGATCCGCACCAGTTCGCAGCCCTCGTCGACCTTCTTCTCCTCGTCGGAGAGGTCGATCACCTGCTCGATCCTCGACAGCCCGCTGGACAAGGGCTTGCGGCCGGGCTTCCGCCGGACGTAGGTGGTCTTCACTATGCGGACGGTCTCGGTCGGAACGGCATCGGCCGGCGCACAGGAATGCAGCTCCGCCTCGTCGAATAGGAGGCCTTGGCGCCGGTCCTCATCGCTCATCCTCTCGCTGCCGCGTCTGTGTTCCCGGAGCCTCATGATCCGGATCTCTTCCGCCTGCAGCGCATTCGCCCGCTCGAGTTCCCGCACCCGCTCGCGCAAGAGCGCGATCTCGCCCAGCGCCTCGTCCAGCCTCGCCTGCGAGGCTTTCGTCATCGTGTCGCCCATGCGCCATCATAGCACCGTCGTGTAGCGAAGCTCCCCGTGGCGGTGCCAGAAATCGATTCCCGCGAGCATCATTCGCACCTCGTCGTGCGTGATCTCGCGGGCGGCCGCCTCATCGTCCGGCCATGGGAAGCGGTCTTTCTCGAGCCGCTTGATCCAGAGGCAGAATCCATTGCGGTCCCAATAGATCACCTTCAAGGTGGTCTTCTGGCGGTTCGCGAACAGGAAGAGGTTCCCCGTGAAGGGGCTCTCCCGCATCGTTCCCTCCACGATCGCCGCGAGCCCGTTGATATGCTTGCGCATGTCGGTCACGCCCGGCCGGACGAAGACCCTCGCCGTTTCGAGGTCGATTCTCATCGCGCGTTCCGGAGCGCCGCGACGAACTCGGCGAGCGCCTCTGGCTCCGGCATGGACCGGAACCGGGCCCGGAGATCGTCGCCAAGGCACAATTCCAGCACTGCGTCGAAGTCACCACGAAAGCTGGACCTGGAGTCAGGCGACTTCTTGATCTCCACCAAGCCGCTCCCCGCCACCACAGCAAGGCGACTCCGCCACCGTATGAAGGTGTACCGTGAGAGTCCCTGGCGATCGCAGTAGTCGACGACGCTCTGCCTCCGCGATTGCTGCTCGGCAATGCGCTTCTTCCAGAACTCAGGGCCGTGTCGTTCCATCGGCATCCTCCTCGAAAGGAAGATGCCCGATTCGAGCTATGCGCTCAACGCGCGGTTGTTTTGACGTTTACTCCCGGTCGACGGGCAGTCGCAGGAGGTAACTGCCGTCGGGGGCCAGGGCCACGCTCTCGCCCGTGAACTCAAGACGCCGGCCCGATCGCTCCTCGGTTCCGATCCTGTTCGCCGTGAAGACATAGACGCGGTTCTCTATCGACCGGGCGAAGTCGGCCCGCTGGCAGTAGGGCATGACGAGGTTCGAGCAATGGGCGACGAGGTCGGCTCCTCGGATGGCGAGGGTGCGGAAACTCTCGGGGAAGATCCAGTCGAAACAAATTGCGACCCCGATCCTCGTCCCCAGGAACTCCTCGACGAAGGAGCCCGAGTCCCCAGGATCGAAGCAGAGCTTCTCGCGCGCGAAGAGGTGGGTCTTGCGGTATACCCTCGCGCGGCCGTCGGGGAAGGCCAGCATGGCCGAGTTGAAGAGCCCGCCTTGGCCTGCGGCCTCGGCGAAACCGAAGGCGATGCCCGCGCCCTTGTCTGTCGCGGCCCGCGAGAGCTCGAGCACCCTCGGGTCCTCGGCCCCCAGGGCGTAGCGGGAGCACTCGGACCTGTTGTCGAAATCGTAGCCCGAAAGACAGAGCTCGGGGAGGACGAAGAAGTCTGCCTCGGCGCTCGAGACGGCGCCGACGAGGCTGTCGAGGTTCAGGTCGAGCTCGCCGAAGACGGGCCGGGACTGCACAAGTGCGACGCGCATGCTGCACTATGCCTTCGGCCTTGGCGCGAAGCGGGCGAGCATCGAGACCGCCAGGCCGAGGCTCGCCAGACTCAGGGCCATCCAGAGGGGAACCAGGAAGGCGGCGCCGAGAACGACTGTCTTGTCTGCGCTCACACCCATCGCGGCGAGGGCCAGGGTATAGGTGGCCGAGCTGATCAGGAGGGCAGTGCCAAGGACGTAGCCCCAGGGCTTTCTCGCATACAGCCAGACCCCGCCCAGGATGAGAAAGGGCACGAGAAGGCCGAGGTCAACGGCGAAGACCACGCTCGTCGGGTGCCCCGAATCGACGAGGACCTGGGGGAGCCTTCCGCTGGCGATGAAGACGATCGACAGGGCTGTCCACAGCCCGCCAACGACGAGGGCGACAAAGATGAGCCAGGCGCCGGCCGCGCGGGCGGGCGCGGTCCCGGAGAAGGCCGAGGCGATCGCGGGGAGCTCCCTCGAGCTGAGGCCGAAGACGAGGGCAAGGATCGAGAGTGCGAAGATCGCGGCATAGGCCAGGAACAGGAAGTTGAATGCGGTGCCGAACAGGTAGAAGGCGAAGTTGTAAAGCATGTAGTGGAGCATGGCAAGGTTGAGGATCGCTCCGCGCCGCGAACCCAGGGCCCATAGGACAAGGCCGAGAAGGAGGGCAGGGGTCGCTACGAAGAGTGTGACCGCGTCGTTGCCGAGCAGCTGGGTCGCTGTCCATCGATTGTCGCGGTAGATGTCGCGCATGAAGAAGCCGAGACCCGAGGCAAGGCCGGAAAGGACCGCGACCAGGGAAGAAAGAACGCGCGCGCGAAAGGCTGCGGATCGCTCCAATCCAAGCTCTCCTTCCCGGACACTCGGGCCTTCGAGGATCCAAGATAGCGGTGCCGGAGCCCCCTGTCAATTTGCCGCAAGGCTCAAGGAGCCCCTGGGGACCGAAGGGTCCATTGGGCCGCTTGACGCCGCGCCTCCCGATGTGGGAAAGTGTCCCGGGGGTACGATTCTATGCGTAAGGACGACCTCGACGTGACCGCCGAGCTGGCCATGCTGGCTCTGGGAAGCGACGAGCGCGAGGGCTTCGAAAGGTCCCTCGCCCAGATGCTGGATTTCTTCTCCGCGATGGACGCCCTCGACCTCGATGCCGTGGCCGCGCGAAGCCACTGGGCCGCTGGCGCCACGCCACAGCGCGCCGATGACCCGACCGATTTCAACAACCGCAATCCTTCCAACAATCCCCTCTCGAACTCCCTCGTCAATAACGCCCCGGAGACCTCGGGGCGGTACGTCGTAATTCCGAACGTCCTGTAAGACCCGGAGGTCTCCATGTCTCATCTTCCCCCTTGGGGCGGGATCCTCGTTGGAGCCCGGCTCGAAGCATATTCCCGCGTACTCGAGGAAAGGGAGCGCGGTCTCGGCGCCTTCCTCGAGCTCGATCCCAGAAATCCGGTCCGCGCCCTCGACAAGGATGGAAAAGCCGCCACGGGAGCCCTCGCAGGCCTGCCCTTCGCGGTCAAGGACAACATCGCCGTCGAGGGCATGGGCCTCTCCTGCGGCTCGCGCATCCTCGACGGCTTCCGCTCGCCCTACTCGGCGACCTGCGTACGCAGGCTCCTCGAGGCCGGGGCGGCCTGCATCGGCAAGACAAACCTCGACGAGTTCGGCATGGGCTCCTCCTCCGAAAACTCGGCATACAAGCCGAGCCTCAACCCCTGGGACCGCGACCGGGTGCCAGGGGGATCCTCGGGCGGCTCGGCCGCCGCGGTGGCCGCCGGCATGGTGCCCTTCGCCCTCGGCACCGACACAGGCGGCTCGGTCCGCCAGCCCGCCGCCTTCTGCGGCCTCTATGGCCTCAAGCCGACCTATGGCGCGGTGTCGCGCTTCGGCCTCGTCGCCTACGCCTCCTCCCTCGAGACCGCCGGCGTGATGGCAAGGACAGTCGACCTGGCCCAGGCCGTCTTCGTAGCCATGGCCGGCCGCGATCCGCGAGACAGGACGAGCGTCGACGCGCCCGGGGAAGAGGCCGCCGACCGCAGGGCTCACACGGGCGGGGCGGCCGGGCCCCTGGCCGGCTCGAGGATCGCCGTACCGTCCGGCTCCCTCCTCGGCCTGGAGCCTGGGGTCGAGCGGGGCTTCCGCAATGCCATCGACGCGTTGCGCGATGCAGGAGCCGAGGTCGTGGACATCGAGCTGCCCTCGCTCGCTCACGTGGTGCCAGCCTACTACGTCATCGCGACAGCCGAGGCCTCGGCCAACCTCGCACGCTTCACCGGTATATCCTACGGCGCCAGGATGGCGGGAGCCGAGAGCCACGAGGAGCTCGTCTTGAAGACCCGCAGCGCCGGTTTCGGCGACGAGGTGAAGCTCAGGATCCTCCTCGGGACCTATGTCCTCCGCTCGGGCTTCCAGTACCGCTACTACCACAAGGCCCAGAAGCTGCGGAGCCTCATCGCCGGCGAGCTCGCCGCCGCCGCCCTTGGCGTCGACGCCATCGCGAGCCCCGTCTTCCCGACCCAGGCCTTCCGCAGGGGGGATCCGGCAATGGATCCCTTCATGCAGAAGCTCGCCGACCGCTTCACCTGCGCGGCGAACCTCGCTGGGCTTCCCGCACTCGCCATGCCTTCCACCCTTGAGGGCGGTCTGCCCACGGGTATCCAGCTCATGGGCAGGGCCTTCGGCGAGGACAGGCTCTTTGCCATCGCGCGGGTCCTCGCGGACCACATCCCCCCAGCGGCCCCGCCGCTGTACAGCGAGGAGTGCCCCGCATGAAATACCAGAGCTTTGTAGGACTCGAGATCCACATCCACCTGCGCTCGCGAACCAAGGCCTTCTGTTCATGCCCCGCGCATTTCGGCGACGAGCCGAACACGAACGTCTGCCCCGTGTGCATGGGTTATCCCGGCGTCCTTCCCGCCCTGAACGAGGAGGCGCTTGCCATGGCCTACCGCACGGCCCATGCCCTGGGCTGCACCCTCGAGCGCGAGAGCTTCTTCGAGCGGAAGAGCTACTTCTATCCTGACATGCCCAAGAACTACCAGATCTCCCAGTTCGCCCGTCCCGTCGGCAGGGGCGGTGCCTTCGAGTTCGAGCTCGGAGGCGGCGCGAAGACCCTGCGCTTGCGCGAATGCCATTTCGAGGAGGACGCGGGCAAGATGATCCATGCCGGGGAGAAGTCCCTCCTTGATTTCAACCGCGCGGGCTGCCCCCTCCTTGAGATCGTCACCGAGCCCGAGCTCTCCAGCGGGACCGAGGCCGAGGCCATGCTCCGCTCCCTTCGCCGCCTGGTGCGCCACCTCGGGGTCTGCGACGGCAACATGGAGGAGGGCAGCCTGCGCTGCGACGCGAACGTCTCCGTGAACACCGAGGGCGCCGGCCTCGGCACCAAGGTCGAGGTGAAGAACATGAACTCCTTCCGCTTTGTCAGGGAGGCGATCGAGTTCGAGATAGAGCGGCAGACCAAGGCCCTCGATGAGGGTGAGAGGATCTGGCAGGAGACCAGGCTCTGGAACGAGAACCACGGGGCAACGGCGACCATGCGCCGCAAGGAATCCTCCCACGACTACCGCTTCTTCCCCGAGCCAGACCTACCGGCCTTCGCCGCGAGCGATGAGTACCTCGCCGGCATCGCCTCGGCTGCCATCGCATCCCCGCTCGCGCGAAAGCGCGCCCTCCTTGCACTCGGCATTCCGAATGAGAGGGCCGACTCCATCGTCGAGGAGCGCGGTCTCGCCGAGCTCTTCGACGCGGCCCTTGCCGCCGGCGCCGAGGCTGCCGCCACAGCGACCTTCATGGAAAGCGACATCAGGGCCCGGGTGAACCGTTTCGGCCTCTCCCAGGTCATCGAGCGCCTCGACGGGCCCGGACTCGCCGCCATCGTCCAGGGCCTCGCCGCGGGCGAGATCGGCGCAGGCGTGGCCCGCGCCGCCCTTGACGCGGCCGTCGTGGAAGGCAAGGACCCGCGGAAGCACCTGGAGGAGGCATCGCGCTCGCGCATCGCTGACTATCCGGCGATCGAGGCCATCGCGCGTTCGGCCGTGGCGGCCGAGAGGGATTCGGCAGATGCCTTCCTCGCCGGGAACGCGAAGGCACTCTCGCGCGTCATGGGCGCGGCGATGCGCGCGTCAAAGGGGATGGCAGACCCGCGGGCCCTCGAGGCCGCGATACGTAAGGAGATCGGATCATGAGGACCCTCGCCGCCGAATTGCCCCATGAGGAAGGGGCCGATGTCGAGCTCGCCGGCTGGATCCATAGGGTCCGCGACCTCGGCAAGATCTGCTTTGTCGTGCTCCGCGACCGCTCGGGCCTCGCCCAGGTGGTCGCGGATGCCGCGCCTGAGGCTACGCTTGAGTCCGTGATCAGGGTGCGAGGCAAGTCGAGGGAGAACCCACGGGCCCCTGGCGGCTGGGAGCTCGCCGCCACCTCCATCGAGCTGATCGCCCCCGCAGAGCCCGGAATCCCGATCCAGGTGAACGCCGATCCCGATTCACTGTCCCTTGAATCGGCCCTCGACCAGCGCTTCCTCTCCTTGAGGAACCCCAAGGCCCTCGGGGCCTTCCGCGTCCAGGCGACAATCCTCGAGGCTTTCGCAACCACCCTGAGATCCCAGGGCTTCACCGAGGTCAAGACCTCGAAGCTCGTGGCCACCGGGACGGAAGGGGGATCGGGACTCTTTGAGGTCGACTATTTCGGACAACGCGCGTATCTGGCCCAGTCTCCTCAGTTCTACAAGCAGGCGATGGTGGCCTCGGGACTCGAGCGGGTCTTCGAGATCGGCCAGGCATACAGGGCCGAGAAGCACGACACGCCTCGGCACCTCAACGAGTACTGCTCCCTCGACCTCGAGCTCGCCTTCATAGAAAGCGAGCTCGACCTCATCGAACTCGAGCGCCGGCTCTTCTCCTCGATCTTCGAGGCGGTCTCATCCCGCAACTCGCGCGAGCTTTCGGCCTGGGGCGCCCGCGTCCCGACTCCCGAGGAAGTGGCGAAAGCCCCCGTTGTAGGGCACGACGAGGCGATCGAGATCGCGAACCGCGAGGCGGGCACGAAGGCCTACGAGATCACGCCCGAGGTCGAGCGCGCGATATGCGCCTGGTCGGAGCGCGAGCGCGGCAGCGACCTGGTCTTCGTGAACGAGTTCCCGCGCAAGCACAGGCCCTTCTACGCCTACCCCAAGGGCAGGTCGACCATGAGCTTCGACTGCATCTTCCGCGGCCTCGAGGTGACGACGGGGGGCCGCAGGATCAACGAGTACACGATGCTCAAGGAGAGCTTCGAGCGCAACGGAATGGAGGAGGGGGACTACGCGGCCTACGCCTCGATATTCAAGTACGGCTGCCCGCCGCACGGAGGCTTCGCCATAGGCCTCGAGCGGCTTACCCAGAAGATCATGGGCTTCCAGAACGTCCGCCAGGCCAGCCTCTTCCCCAGGGATCGCCATCGCCTGACTCCATAGGCGATCGGCCTGGCCCTGGACGGCCAAAAGCTGGCCCACCGCTTGCGCTCGGTGTGGCGCAACGTCTATCCTAGGGCCGAAAGACTGACCGCATGAAAAAGTACATCGTCCTCGCCGGCAACATAGGAGCGGGCAAGTCCACTCTGGTTGGCCTCCTCGCGGAGCGCCTCTGTTTCAGGCCATACTACGAGCCTGTCGCGGAGAACCCCTATCTCGCGGACTTCTACTCCGACATGAAGCGCTGGGCCTTCAACTCCCAGGTCTTCTTCCTCACCCACCGCGTGAGGGCGCACCGCGCCCTCATGGAAGATCCGCACTCCGTGGTCCAGGACCGTTCCCTCTATGAGGACGCCGAGGTCTTCGCGAGGAACCTCTACGAGCAGGGCTCCATGAGCGAACGAGACTGGTCGAGCTACTGCGAGCTGTACAGGACCCTCAAGGGCCTCCTTCCTCCTCCCGACCTCGTCGTCTACATCAGGGCCTCGGTGGACACCCTCAAGAAACGCATAGCCATGAGGGGCAGGGAAATCGAGTCCTCCATAGAGGACTCATACCTCGCCGGCCTCAACCGCTTCTACGAGGAATGGATTGACGGCTTCGACCTTTCCCCCGTCCTCGTCGTGCCCGGCGACAGGCTCGACTTCGTGGCAGAGTCCAAGGACCTGAAGGCGATCATGGATGAGGTGGAGGGCCGCCTGCGGGACACCCAGGGCATCCTCTTCCCCTACGGAATGTAGCGCCCAACCCGTCCCTCCTGCGGCCTTGATCCGGGGGCCCCGCCCTTAGTAGCTTCCAGAGCAAGGGCGCGAAGGGCGCTCCATGCAGAAACCAAAGGAGGCGTCTTAAGATGGCCACGATCATACACAACGGCAACCAGGTGCACAGCTCGGGGAAGCTCCCCGAGCTCGGCACCAAGGCTCCGGATTTCCGCCTCACCACTGCCGAACTCCGCGACGTGTCGCTCAAGGACTACGCGGGCAAGGTCAAGATCCTCAACATCGTCGTCAGCCTCGACACCGGGGTCTGCGCGACCTCGGCGGTCAAGTTCAACAGGGAGATCAAGAAGCTCGAGGGGGCCGTCGTGCTCACGGTGAGCCGGGACACGCCCTTCGCCATGGGCAGGTTCTGCAAGGCCGAGGGAGTCGATGTCGTCGTCCCCCTGTCTGAGTTGAGGGGACGGGATTTCGGCAAGGCCTACGGCGTGGAACTGATCGACGGTGCCCTGGCGGGCTTCCTGTCTCGGGCAATCGTCGTGGTCGACGCGGGCGACAAGGTCGTCTACACCCAGCAGGTGCCGGAGATCGGCATCGAGCCCGATTACGAGCGGGCCCTCGCGGCGGTGAGGCAGGCCAAGTCGGCCTAGGCCATCGCTAGTCCCCGCCCAGATCGAGCCCGAGGAGGAGGTATTCCTCGACGAGGCCCCGTTTCTTGTAGAAGCGGATCGCAGCTTCGTTGTCCTTCATGACCCCGACCTCGACCTCGTCCATCTCGCGGATTTCGGCCTCCTCGACTGCCCGTCTGAGGAGGCGCTCTCCTATCCCCGCGTCCCTCGCCCCCGCGGCGACCACAAGCTCGCTCAAAAGGGCAGTCCCCTTGTGGTGGAAGGCGCTCTCGTAGAAGACAATGGAGACAAAGCCTAGGATGGCCCCGGCTTCCTCGCAGACAAAGCTCTCGTAGATCTCGGGTTTCCGCTTCATGCTCCTGAACTGGCGCCGGAGCCTTTCGCTTTCGAAGGCGATGTCGTCGTGCAGGCTCTCGGCAAGGCTCTTGAGGAGGGCGAGGACCTGGGGCAGGTCGCCCTCCTCCCAGCTACGTGTCACCATGCTTGTTCCGCTCCTCATCGGATCGCGTCGCTCCTCCGCTCGAGGAGGATGGTGTCGCGCCAGATCCCGTCCAGCCTGGCGATCCTTTCCCTCCGCCCGACTATCCGGAATCCGTTCTTCTTGAGCAATGCGATGCTAGCCTCGTTTTCCGGGAAGACCGAGGCGCTGAGGGTCCATATCCCATGCTCCTCCGAGGACTGCACGAGCGCCCTGAGAAGGCGGTCGCCGATGCCCTTCCTCCGGTGCTCCTGGTGGACGTAGATGCTGGCCTCGGCGACACCCGCATAGGCCGCCCTGGAGGAGCTGAGGGAGAGGACTGCCCAGCCGACAGGCAGCTCGCGTTCCAGGTAGACAAAGCGCGAATGCTCGAGCTTGCCGCGCAGCCATTCAGACCAGGTGGGGAGCTCGGTCTCGAAGGTCGCGCTCCTCGCCTCGATTCCCTGCCGGTAGATCGCAAGGACGGAGAGCGAGTCCTCGTCCCTCATCTTCCGTATCATCTCGCAAGTCCTCCTTCGCCCTCTTTAGGCCTCGAAGACTGGCGTTCCGCGGTCAACGAGGCCCGTCACGGCCGTCCCTCCGAGCTCGCTCTCCACGAGGCGGGCGAGCTCGTCGCGGGCTTCCAGCACCGCAGCCTCGTTGATCCCGGCGAAACCGTCGATCGGGAAGAATACGTAGGAGCTCCCTGCCACTATCTTCCCTATCTCGCTCTGCCTCCACATCCAGCGCCGCGTGCGCACAGTGCTCCCGCTCGCGTAGACGAGCTCTCCCTCGTCCACGACCTCCTCCTGGTCGGTCCCGAATGGGAGGAAGCGATCCCCCCTCACCGCCCGCCTCAGGGACAGCTCGCCCCCTACCTGGTCGAGGTCGTGGGCTCCTATGGGCAGGATGTACTTGATCGACACCGCGTTCCCAAGGTCGACGATGGGGTTGATGGAGGGGAGGTTCCCGCCCTTCTGCAGACGGCTCATGATGGCTTCTATGGAGCAGGGGTACTTGTTGGGGTTTATCCCGAAGCGGGAGAAGGCCTCGCGGTAGGCCTGTATCCGCTGATCCTCCTTGGCCTTGGACGCGAGCCTGGGCAGGGTCTCGGCTATGGCCTCGCCCAGCCTCGCGCTTATGGCGGGCCTGGGACGGCTGTTGTCGATTCCCCTGGCGACGACGACACCGATGACGATGTCGGGAGCCGCCTCAAGGACCGTCTTCTCGATCTCGAAACGCATCCACTCTCCCTTGGATCACGACAGGCCGATTATCCTGCCGGTATCGACGTCGATGTCCATGCCCATGTAGCCTGGCTTCGATGGCAGGCCCGGCATGGTAGTGATGGTCCCCGACATCGGGTAGAGGAAGCCCGCTCCCGCAGCGAGCCTCACATCGGTTATCGGGAAGATGAAGCCCTTTGGCGCTCCCTTGACCGCGGGGTCGTGGGAGATCGAGTACTGGGTCTTCGCCATGCAGATGGGAAGCTTGTCGTAGCCCAGCTTCGAGAAGACCTCGATCTTGTTCTCGGCCTCGGCGGTGTAGCTCACGTGGTCTGCTCCGTATATCTCGCGGGCTATTCGCTCGATCTTCTCCTTCACCGACAGCTCGAGGGGATAGAAGGGCGCGCAGGTCGAGCCCGTCTGGGCGGCCTTCTCCACGGCCCTGGCGAGGTCGGCTGCGCCTTCCCCGCCCATGGCCCAGTTGCGCGTGACCACGGCGTCCACGGCCCCTGCGGCGATGGCCGCCTCGCGGATTATGTCGTGCTCGGCCTCGGTGTCAGTGGGGAACTCGTTGATGGCCACGACCGCGGGAACTCCGAACTTGCGCAGTATCGCGAGGTGGGCCTTGAGGTTGGGGATGCCCTTCCTGACGAGCTCGCGGTCCTCGTCGGTGTAGGCCGCGGGAAGGGCCTTGCCGGGAATGACCCTGGGGCCGCCCCCGTGCATCTTGAGGGCGCGCACGGTGGCCACCACGACGGCGGCGTCGGGCATGAGGCCCGAGGTGCGGCATTTGATGTCCACGAACTTCTCGAAGCCCATGTCGGCGCCAAAGCCGGATTCCGTGACGACATAGTCGGAGATGCGCAAGGCTATCATGTCGGCCAGGACCGAGGAGTTGCCGTGTGCGATGTTGGCGAAGGGTCCCGCGTGGACGAAGGCGAGCTGCTCCTCGAGTGTCTGCAGGATGTTCGGCTTGATGGCGTCCTTCATGAGGATGGTCATCGCCCCCGCTACGCCGAGCTCCTCGGTGGTGATGGGGTGGCCTGCCTTGTCGAGTCCCAGGACAATCCTGCCCATGCGCTCCCGGAGATCTCGGAGGTCCTTGGCCAGGGCGAGGATCGCCATTACCTCGCTGGCGACCGCTATGTCGAAGCCCGACTCGCGGAAAGGCCCGTTCTCGACGCCACCGACGCCCACTATCACGCGGCGCAGGGAGCGGTCGTTCATATCCACTACCCGGTTCCACCAGGTCTCATAGGGGTCGAAGTTCAGGCGCTTTATGCCCATCTTCTCGAAATAGGCATCGGACCAGCGCCACTCGTGGTAGATCCTCGCGTCAAGGGCGGTGGCGCAGAGATTGTGCGCGACCGAGACCGCATGGGTGTCTCCAGTGAGGTGGAGGTTGAAGTCCTCCATCGGGACTATCTGGGAGTAGCCTCCGCCCGCGGCACCGCCCTTGATGCCAAAGGTGGGCCCCATGGAGGGCTGGCGTATGGCGGCTATCGCCTTGCGTCCGATGGCGCCGAAGCCCTGGGTCAGGCCCACGGTCGTGGTGGTCTTTCCCTCTCCGAGAGGGGTGGGCGTGATCGCCGTCACGTCTATGTATTTCGCCCTCACCGGGAGGGACATGTTGTCCTTGAGGAACTCGAGCCTCACCTTGGCCTTGTACTTCCCGAAATGGTCGATGCAATCGTTGCAGATCCCGTAGCCCTCGGCGACCTCGACAATGGGCCTTATCTTCGCCGACTGCGCGATGTCGATGTCGCTCGGTACCGGCTTCTGCCTCTCAACTGACATTGTCCGCCTCCTCGAGTCTCCCCCGGCCTTGGACCAAAGGCTAACTTAAGGAGGGTTCGAGGTCAAGGAAGAGCGGCTCTTAGGTGAGCCGATTCGCCCGCCTCTGCGCCTAGGGCGAGAAGAAGGCCCTTGCGATGGCGGTGCCGCCGCGGCGGAGCTCCGAAAGGGTCCCGCCTCCCGAGGCTCCCCAGCTGGCGCTCAGCTCGTCGCCCTCGAGGGCCTCGGCGAGGAATTCCACCCTCATGGAAGTCGGCGCTTCCACCCGCCGCGGGCGCGGAACCGCATCCGCGAGCCAGTCGACGAGCCAGGCATTGTTGACATGGCCGTTGTGGTCGATGTGGCGGGCTGAGGCGCGTTGTGCGAATGAGATATCCGTCGCACCGCTTTCCGGCAGGCCGAAAGAGCGGTCCTGGACCGGGTGCGGGTCGGCGCCGACCGGGATGGCCTCGCCGAACAGCCTGTCCGGGCGCAGGAGCCTCCTGGTCGCGAGGTCGACGACGAGGTAGGCGTAGACGGCCCTCGCGAGGCTCCGCCCATCGGCTCCCGTCATCGCCAGGTCGCGCAGGGCGAAGAGCCTCTCGGTGCCCGCGGGCTGGGTCTTCACGACGACTCGCTCGCCCGCCTGGGGAAGCTCGTCGATGCGCAGGTCGAAGCGAGAGAGCATCCAGGTGCGGCCCTCCCCGAGCAGCTTGCCGACCCCGTAGCCGATGAGCTCGGCGTGCTCGCCCGCCGTCTCCTGGAAGAAATTGGTGAGGGAGAGGATGCGCAGGGACCCGCCGTAGCCGCAGTCGAAACCCCTGACATCGAACTCGAGCGAGAGTGGCTGGACTATGACCATGGCCGCGACTATAGCAGGCCTAGGCCTCCTCCATCCAGACGCTCATCTCATTCTCGCCGCGGTTGTCCCAGGCGAAGTAGGGCACGGCGCGGAAGGCCATGGGAACGCGGCTGGACTCATCGTCCCGGTAGAGCTCCTCGCCCCAGTCCTCGGTCCTCCTTAGGGCCTCGCCCTCGATCGCGACGACGCCGCCGAGCAGGTCGGGACGCCGGGAGGCCTGGAGCCGGGCCGTCCTGGGCACAAGGAGGTTCCAGAGGTGTTTCCCGTTGTCGACCTCCTCAAAGCAATACACCAGGGGTCCCCGCGCGAGGGCAGTCTTGCCCGCGTCGGCGCGTACCGCCGGATTCGCCCGGAGCCGCCTGACCGGCATGGGAAGCTCAAGCTCGACAAGCTCGGCCTGCCCCCATTCGCGATCGATGGAGAGGTAGCCATCCACGGCTGCGGCCGCTACGGGGCTTCCACCGACCTTGGCCGTGGCCCCCTCGCACCAGCCGGGGATGCGAAGGCGCAGCGGGAAGCGCGCCTTCCTCTCGGCCGAAAGGCCGATCCGCAAGGACCCCGACCAGGGATAGTCCCCCTCTATCCTCAGTGCGACCTTCGTGCCTCCGGCCTCGAGCTCGGCCTCGCAGCCGATGTACAGGTGGACGGCGATCCCCTCGGCCCCGGCCGATAGGACATAGGCGCCGAGCGAGGCGATGAGCCGCGCGATATTCGGCGGGCAGCAGGCGCAGGCGAACCAGGCCCTCCGGGTGGGAGCCGCGTAGTCGAGGTCGCGGCGTTCGGCGATGAGGGATGGAACCGACTCGAGGAGGTTCGCGTAAAAATACTTCTTCCCGTCCAGGGACATGCCGCCCAGCACCGCGTTGTAGAGGGCCCGCTCGGCGACGTCGTAATAGTCGCCCCGGCACTCGAGGCGGCTCATGGCCTTGGCCCAGAAGACGAGGCCTATCGACGCGCAGGTCTCGTTGTAGGTCATGTCGTTCGGCAGGTCATAGTCGAAGGAGAAGCCCTCCCAGTATTCCTGCTGCCCGATTCCTCCCGTGACGAACATCTGCCGCCTCGTGAGGTCGGTCCAAAGACGGCGGCAGGCCCGCGCGAGCCCCTCGTCGGCAGTCCTCGCCGCGACCTCGGCCATGGCCGCGTACATGTAGACGGCCCGCACCGCATGGCCCGTCGCCATCTCCTGCTCGCGCACGGGCAGGTGGGACTGCAGATACTCGAGCATGCCCTCCCCGAACTTCCCCTTGTCCCCCGGCTCGCCCCTTTCGGCGGCCTCGAGCTCGAAGAAGCTGGGCGTACCGCCCCTCTCGTCCAGGAAGTACTTCGCCAGCCTGAGCCAACGCTCCTCGCCAGTCGCCTCGTGGAGGCGGACGAGGGCCATCTCGATCACCTGGTGGCCGGGATAGCCGTGCTTCTTCCCCTCCCCGGGACCGAACACGCCGTCAATGTGCTCGGCGTTCCTGCGCATGATGTCGAGGAGGGCCCGCTTACCCGTCGAGCGGTAGTACGCGACCGCCGCCTCGATGAAATGCCCGGCGACGTAGAGCTCGTGGCCGTCCCTCTCGTTCTTCCAGCGCCTATCCGGAGCCGCGATGGTGAAGTAGGTGTTGAGGTAGCCGTCCGGCGCCTGGGCCTTCCCGACAAGCTCGATGACCTCGTCGGCCAGGGCCTCGAGGGAGGAGTCTGGCCGCCACGCGAGACAGCCAGCCACGGCCTCGAGCCACTTCGCGACGTCGCTGTCCTGGAAGCGGAATCCGTAGAACTCGCCGGCCTCGAGCCCGGCCGCGATCCGGAAGTTCGCGATGGCGTGACTCTTCTCGGCGCCCTGCACGCGGTCATTCATGACCTCCCACTGATAGGGGATCATGACAGTCCTCACGAGTTCCCTATATCTCGACCAGAAGGCGTCGTTTATCCTTACCTGCTTCGCATCGACCGAAACCATGCCTACGCTCCTTGGAGAATTGCTGCGGCGGGACTTTAGGGGGGCCGGCTGTCCTAGCCCTTGAGGCCAGTCATGACGACGCCCTCGACAAAATAGCGCTGGGCCGCGACGAAAAGCGCGAGTATCGGTACTAGGGTGAAGACCGAGGCGGCCATGAGCAGATCATAGCGCGTCGCGTAGATCCCCCGGAAGGAGGCGAGACCCAGCTGGACAGTGAAGTTCGACTTGGAGTTGATGAAGATGAGGGGATACAGGAAGTCATTGTAGACCTGCTGGAACACGAACACGACGAGGGTCGCTACGACGGGTTTCGACAGGGGCATGATGATGCTCCACCAGATCCTCAGCTTCGAGTAGCCGTCGACAAGGGCCGCGTCATCCAGCTCCCTCGGTATCGTCATGAAGAACTGACGGAAGAGGAAGACGACGAAAGGCAGGCCGAACATGACCCTGGCGATGAGGGGAACGAAGGTGTCGATGAAGGGCCGCATGAGGAGGAATGTCGGAATCATCACCATCATCGTGGGCATCATGATGGCAGACACGAAGCACATGAAGAGGAAGTCCCTGCCGGAAAAGCGGATCCGCGCGAAGGCGAAGGCCGCCAGGGAGGACGAAAGGATGCACAGGCTGGTCGCCGGGACGGCGACGATCATCGAGTTCATGAACATGCGCGCGAAATTCAGTCCCCCGGCGTTCCAGGCTGCCGTGTAATTGCGCAGGGTGAACTGCCTGGGAAGGAGGCTGGGTGGGAAGCTGAAGATCTCGGACTGGGGCTTGAGGGAAGAGAGGATCATCCAGACGAAGGGGATGATGTCGACGAGGGCCGCGGCGCACAGGAAGGCATAGGTCAGTGCGGTTGCGAGTCTGTTCTTGCGTACCATGTCTCGCCCCCTATAGATCGTATTGCACGCGCTTGCCGAGGACCCTGGTCTGGACGAGGGTGACGGAGAGTATCATGAGGAAGAGCACGACGGCCTGGGAGGCGGCGTAGCCCATCCTTCCGTACCTGAAGGCGTTGGACCACAGGTAGTAGCCGAGGGTGTAGCTCGAGTAGCCCGGCCCTCCGTTGGTCATGACGTAGATCTCCGTGAAGACCTGGAAAGCGTAGATCATGGATATGATGACGATGTAGTAGAAGGCCGGAGTGAGGAGTGGGATCTTGACGTACCAGAGCCTCCGGAGACCCGTGGCCCCGTCGATCTCGGCAGCCTCGTAGAGCTGCCGGGGAATGCCCTGCATGGCCGCTAGGAGTATGATCACGTTGTAGCCCGCCTCCTTGTACATGTACATGAGGGCCACGCTGTAGATCGAGATCTTCGGGTTGGTGAGCCAGCCGACGCCCTGGATCCCGACCAGGCTCAAAAGGTAGTTGATGAGCCCGAAATCCCTGTTGTAGAGCCAGACGAAAAGCAGGGCGATGCAGATGAGGGGCGAGACCGAGGGCAGATAGAATATCGTGCGGAAGGCCGCAAGGCCGCGCAGGGGCTTGTCCATGGCGTTGGCCAGCACGAAGGCGGCGATGACCGATAGCGGCACATAGACGAGGACCCATTTCAGGGTGTTCGAGAGGCTGATCCTGAACACCTCGTCTTGCGCGAGGTCGACGAAATTCGAGAATCCGATGAAGGTCGCGCTGCCCGTGAGGTTCCAGTCGTACAGGCTCATGGCGAAGGACGCGATGATCGGGTAGGCCATGAAGAGCACGAATCCGATCATTGCGGGAGCTATGAAAAGCCAGCCTTCGATCCCGTCCCGCAGGCGCATGCTCCGCGGCCCATCTATCCTCATACTGTGTGCACCCCTTCCGGTCCCCGGACCGGTTCGCCGCCGCGCAGGCGGCGCCTCGGCCCGGAGCTTCGCGCTACTTGAATATCTCGGAGTTCGCCTTCGCGTCGATGGCGGCAGCGGCTTCCTTCATGGTGATGGAGCCCCGCATGGCGAGGTCGAGCTGGGCGGAGATGATGTCCTGGTACTGTGGGTACTTCGCCGTGGCGACGCACTCGTACTGGACCTTCGAGTCGATGTATGCCCCGGTGGCGATGAAGGGCGCGGCCGATGGAGGCTCGGCGATGTAGCCGGTCTTGGTGAGGAGCCTCTTGTAGGAGGGCATCCCGATGCCCAGCTTCATCACGGTGGCCAGGCTCTCATCGGAGAGGATGTGCCTCAGCAGGGCAACCGCGACCTCGGGGTTCTTCGTCTGCGAGCTCAAGGCGAGGTTCGCCGTTATGATCGGGTTGGAACGCATGCTGCCCTTGGGCATCTCGACCGTCGACCACTTGAAGGCGGCGCAGGTCTCCCGGTAGGTCGGCACGGCCCAGCGTCCGGTCGGGAACATGCCGACCTTGCCCGTCTCGAAGAGCTGGGTCTCTGACTGGCCCATGCCGCTCAGGGCCGTCGGGGAGGGAGCGCTCTTGTCCGCTATGACGTCGAGCATCGCCTGCATGCCCTTGATGACATTGGGATCGCTCCAGTTCGACTTGCCGTTCCTGAACCACTCCCCGCCATAGCTTCGGGCGAACACCATCCAGTCGGCGCGGTAGTTCTCCACCGCCGCTCCCCACTGCTGGACCTTGCCCTTCGCGTCGAGCACCGTGAGGCGCTTGGCTATCGAGCGGTAGTCCTCGGTCGTCCAGGACGGACCTGGCAGGGGGACCCCGGCCGCCTTGAATATGTCCTCATTGACGTACATGACGATGGGCTGCCAGTCCTTGGGGATTCCGTACTGCTTCCCGTTGTAGCTCCCGTAGCGCAGCAGCCCTCCGACGAAATCGGCGGTGAGCTCGGGATATTTCTTGATCCACGGCCCCAGGTCCAGGCAGACTCCGTCCTTCGCGAAGGCGGCGAACCTTCCCTCGTTCAGGTAGAAGATGTCGGGGGCCGAGTTGCCCGCGATCATGGTCTGCAGCTTGGTGTAGTAGTCGTCTGGCGCGAAGATGTAGTTGACCTTCACGCCGGGGTTCTTCGCCTCGAAATCATTGATGACGATCTCGTACATCCTGCGCTCGGACTCGTCGCCCCAGCTCATGAACGAGACCTTGCCCTTCAGGGCCGAGGATTGCGCGAATCCGGGAACAAGGGCGGCCGTCGCCAGCATCGCGGCCGCGAGAAGACCGGTCCATCTTGTCATCTCTAGCTCCTTGATAGCCATTTTCCGTGGTCGGCCCTGCCCCCATGCGCAGGGGCGGCCTCCATCGGTAAGCAGCAGTATTGACGCGCCGGCGATGGCGGACAAGAATGAACAGGGCGTAGAAAATGAGTACGATTCCGACCAAGCAGACCCGGGACATGAGCTTCTCATTTTCCTGTCCCATCGAGTCCGAGAACGCGGGCCTCTTCGTGAGCAGGGGGGTGGGCCGCCATCCGGACCGCGTCATCTCGTCATTCGAGGTGATCTTCGTCGTGCGCGGCGTGCTGCGCCTGGCCGAGGAGGACAGGGAGTTCGCCGTCGGCCACGGCGAGTACCTCGTCCTCGTGCCTGGGGTCAGGCACTGGGGCAGCGGGGATTTCCCGGAGGAGCTGGAGTTCTATTGGCTGCACTTCCGCAAGCTTGGCGCCGCACGGGGAAGCCGCCCGGAGCGGCTGTCCCTGGACTTTCCCCGCCACGGGCGGGTCGGCGATCCCTCGCGGCTGCTGGAGCTTTTCCGCTGGTTCCTCGACGCCCAGGAGAAGCAGCGTCTGGAGCCGAAGCGCGCCAACATGCTCTGCCTCATGATCCTCCTCGAGATCGACCGCAGGGAATCACGGGCCTCGGAGGACGACGAGCGTGTGCCCCTCGTGGCGCGCGAGGCGAAGCGCCTGATCTCCCGCTCCTTCCAGGGCGAGATCGCCACAAGCCTCGTGGCGAGGGAACTCTCCTGCAATCCCGACTACCTGGGCAGGGTCTACAAGCGCTGCTTCGGGCTGTCGGTTATGGAGGACATCCATGCCCACAGGATCCGCCTCGCGAAGAGGCTCCTCCTGGACGAGAACAACAACGTGAACGAGGTGTCGCTTGAGTGCGGCTACGGGAATGTCGTCTACTTCAGGCGCCTGTTCAAGCGCTCGGAAGGGATGAGTCCGAACGCCTTCCGGAAGCTGTATTCGCACATGCACATAAACTCGGCCTAGGACGCGAAACGCGCCGGCCGGCTCTAGCGTCGCCAGGGCACGGTGACCGGTTTCCCCTTCTCGGGCAGCTTCACCGAGCGGTCGTTTATGAGGACCTGGTATTCCTTCCCGAGCTCGATGTCCAGGGCAAGGAGGGGGCGAAGCACGGGAGTGGATCTCGATTTCGCCCCAGTCGAGCCGAAGAAATAATCGTCCATCGCCTCGACGAGGCGTCCGTAGAATACGTAGGTCCCGGGCTCGGCGATGTAGGCGATGAAGGGTTTCGAATGCGGGGCGATCGCGTAGGAGGCCGTGGCGCCGGTGGTCACGTTCTGGACATAGACGATGGTCTGGAAACCCGGATCCCCTCCCCCCGTGTCGACGGCGATCGTGACGTTGGCGGGAGCCACGTAGCCATGGGCCCGGACCGGGCTCGGGGCGAGGCCTGCGAGGCTGATGGCGAGAATGAACCACTTCATGCTGCCCTCCTTATCGGGGCCCGCGATGCGCCCTAGCCAAAAATACGAAGGGAGACCGGGGGCTGCGCCCTGTCTAGGAGCCGCTTCCCGTCAGGTAGGCATGGGCCTCGGCGAGCCTGTCGGGAATCGCGATGGCTTGCGGGCACTTGGCGAGGCAGAGGCCGCAGCGCGTGCAGGAATCGGCGCCGGTGCCCGTCTTGAGATTCGCTATCGCGTACCAGGAGCTCCGCCCCACTCGCTCGTCGAACATCACCGCGGTGTTGTACATCGAGAAGATATCGGGAATCGCCACCTTGCTCGGGCAGGGCTGGCAGTAGCCGCAGGTGCTGCATCCCACTCGTTCCCGCGCCTTGAAGAGGCGCCGCGCATCCTCGAGGATCTCGTGCTCGCTCCGGGCGAGGGCGTTGGGACGGGCCGAGGCCGCGACCGCGGCGTTCTCGAGTACCTGGCCCGCCGAGCCCATGCCCGAGAGGGTGGTGACAACTTCCTGCCGGTCGAGGACAAAGCGAAGCGCCCACTCGGCCGGAGTCCTCGGCGTCGGGTGCTTGCGCAATTCCTCCCGCACGTCGGCCGGCGGCCTGGCGAGGCCTCCGCCGCGCAGGGGTTCCATGACGATGACTCCGATATCGCGGTCGGCGGCGTACTCGATGCCGGCGGCCCCGGCCTGGAAGTCGAGATCGACATAGTTGAACTGGACCTGGCAGAACTCCCAGCCCTGGTAGCCGTCTATGATCTTCTTGAAGGAATCCAGGGAATCGTGGAAGGAAAAGCCGATGTGCCCTATGCGTCCATCGGCCCGGGCCCGCTCGAGGGCCTTGAGTCCGCCCAGCTTGAGGACCTTCTCCCATCTTTCCGAGCTCAGGGCGTGGAGAAGGTAGAAGTCGATGTGCCCGGTGCCCAGGCGCTTCAGCTGCTCGTCAAGATAGCGGTCCCAGTCTGAGGCTTCCTTGACCATCCAGACCGGGCTCTTGGTCGCAAGGGTGAAGCTGCCGCGCAGGCCGGTCCGGTCGAGGGCGGCCCCGAGGGCCGTCTCGCTCTTCCCACGGTGATAGACATAGGCGGTGTCGAGATAGCTGATGCCCGCGTCGGCTGCCGCGACGAGCATGGCGTCGAAGCCGGGCTCGTCGATCACGGCATCGTCCCCGCCGACCGTGGGCAGGCGCATGCAGCCAAGACCGAGGGCGGAGATCTCGAGCTCGTCTATCAGGGGGAATCGTCGGTAGTGCATGCGCAACTATACCGGAAGATCCCGCGATTCGGGAAGCGGAGCAATTCGGCTTCCGCTATACTCTCGCCCATGGGGAAGATTCGAAGCAGACTGGCCCGACGGCTCGTCGTGGTTTCGGTGGACGGCCTCTCGCTGCGGGAACTGGGGAGCATTGAGAGCCTGCCGCGCTTTTCCTCGCTGATGGCGAGGGGCGCCCTTTCCTCCTCGCTGCGCAGCGTCTATCCTAGCCTCACCTACGTCGCCCACGCCACCATGATGACGGGCCGCCATCCGGTGAACCACGGGGTGACCCACAACCATCCCCTCCAGCCCGGCGTACCCTCGGACCGGCAGGCCTGGTTCTGGTACGCCCGCCAGCTCGCTTCACCGAGTCTCTTCGACCTCGCCCGGGCCTCGGGCATGACGAGCGCGGCAGTGCTCTGGCCCCTGGTCTCCGGCGCGCGGATAACCTGGAACCTGCCCGAGATCGCCGCCTTGAGCGGAGAGAACCAGACCATCAAGGCCCTGCGCGCGGGCAGCCCTGCCTATCTCCTCGGGCTCCAGGCGCGCTTCGGCAGGTACAGGCGGGGAAGCGAGGAACCCTACCTCGACGACTTCGTGTCGCGAAGCGCGGCCCATACCATCAGGACGCGCAGGCCTCGGCTCCTCATGACCCATCTGATCGCCCTCGATGCCGCCAAGCACGAGTCGGGCTCGAATTCCCCGAAGACGGCGGCAGCCCTCGGCTTCCTCGACATCGCCCTGGGGCGGATCATCGACGCGATCGATGCCTCGGGCCAGGCCGGTGCCACCAGCCTCGTCGTCCTTGGCGACCACGGCCACATCGACATACACAGCCGCCTCAGGCCCAACCGAATCCTCCACGAGGCCGGGCTCTGGGGCCTTCCCCACGGCTCCTTCGAATGGAGGGCCTGGTGCCGCTGTTCGGGCGGATCTGCCTACGTCCACACGCGACCCGGGGACGCCGAGGCAGAGACCCTGGCCCTCGCGGCGCTCAAGACGGCAGCCTCGGATCCGGCGATGGGCATCGCATCGGTCCTGGACCGATCGGAGATCGCCGCCCGCCACGGCGACAGCGGCGCGGCCTTCGCCATCGATGCCCGGGCCGGATTCCAGTTCCTCGAGGACCCCGAAGGACCCCTCCTCGAGACCGAAAACCGGCCTGGGGACTTTGGGGCCGACCACGGCTACAGCCCCGACCTGCCTGGCTACCGCAGCCTCTTCCTCGCCGCGGGCCCGGGCATAGCCAGGGGCGAGCTCAAAGGTGAGATCGACATGGTCGATGTCGGTGCCAGCCTCGCCCGACTCCTCGGCCTCGAGTTTCCGGAATGCGACGGCTTCCCCATCAAGGGACTTCTACAGGAGCAAGACAGCGATATCGCGGGCAGGAGGGACCGATGAGAGACCCAGGCGAGCAGCGGGCGGCCAAACGGGAGATCTTCGGCTGGGCGATGTACGACTGGGCGAACAGCGCCTTCAGCACGACAGTGGGAACCGTATTCCTCGGCCCCTACCTCGCGTCCCTCGCCGCCGAGGCCGCGCGCAGCTCGAGCGACGGCCTCGTGCGCCTCATGGGCATCCCGATAGCGCCCGATTCCTTCATGCCCTACTGCGTCTCACTGTCGGTGGGTTTCCAGGTCCTCTTCCTGCCCATCCTCGGGGCCATCGCCGATTACTCGCGCTTGCGCCGCCGCATGATGAGGCTCTGCGCCGTCGCCGGCGCCCTCGCGACCATCGGCCTCTTCGCCGTCACGGGCAGCCTGTGGTGGCTCGGGGGCCTCCTGTTTATCGTGGCCAACCTCTTCTTCGGCGCCTCGATGGTCTTCTACAACTCCTGGCTTCCCGACATCGCGGCCGAGGCAGACAGGGACAGGGTCTCGTCCTACGGCTGGGCCATGGGCTACCTGGGAGGAGGTCTCCTCCTCCTCCTCAACCTGGTCTTCTGGCAGTTCCGCTCGGCCCTCGGCGTTCCGTCTGGCCTCGCCATCAGGATCAACCTGGCATCGGCCGGTCTCTGGTGGCTCGGCTTCTCCTTCATCACCTGGGCACGGCTCCGTTCCCGCTCTCCCCGCCGTGCCCTGCCGGCCGGATCGACCTACCTCAAGGTCGGTTTCCGCCAGCTTAAGTCCACCCTGGCCGAACTCAAGACCCTGCCCGAGACCCTCAAGTTCCTTCTCGCCTACTTCCTCTACAACGACGGGATACAGACAGTGATCGCCGTCGCCGCCACCTTCGCCGCCGCCCCCATCATCCGCGGCGGCGTCGGCATGGAGACAGGCACCCTCACCCTCGTCATCCTGATGATCCAGTTCATGGCCTTCTTTGGCGCCCTGTTCTGGGGCAGGCTCGCCTCATGGATCGGGGCGAAGCGCGCGATCATGGTGAGCCTTGTGATCTGGGCCGCTGTCGTCATCTATGCCTATGGCGGCCTCCAGGGCGAGAGCAGGGTCATGCAGTTCTTCGCCCTCGGCGCCTGCATCGCCCTAGTGATGGGCGGGTCCCAGGCGATCTCGAGGAGCCTCTACGCCCAGATGATCCCGCAGGGGAAGGAGGCCGAGTACTACTCATTCTACGAGGTCTCCGAGCGGGGCACCTCATGGATCGGCCCCCTCCTCTTTGGCCTCATGAACCAGCTCTTCGGGAACCTGCGCATCGCGATCCTCTCCCTCATCTTCTTCTTCGTGATGGGCCTGGTCTTCCTGCCCTTCGTGCGGGTCGAGAAGGCCATCGCCGACGCGGCGAAACTTTAGGCCTGAGGACAGCCCGGACTAAGGCCTGAAGGCCGGGGATGAGGGCCCGGCCCGACCTGGGCCGGGGCCTGTTTCTACGCATCTTCGGCTCGCCCGAAGCGGAAGGCCGTGCTATCCTTTTGCCCCGGCCCCGTGGCCGCGAGAAGGAAGGACAGGTCATGTGCGGAATCGTCTCCCTCATCTACAAGCACGAGAATGCAGACATGGGCAAGGAGGCGGCTGCCCTCCTCAGGCGCCTCGAATACCGCGGCTACGACTCGACCGGAGCCTCTTTCATCGACGAGAAGCGCGGCATCAGCGTGATGAAGAAGGTCGGCGCCCCCTCCAAGGTCTGCGTCGAGCTCGGCATAGACGCCAGCGTGGGCCAGCGCTTCATCGGCCAGGTACGGTGGGCGACCTATGGAGCCGTGAACGACATCAACAGCCAGCCCCACCATGTCCGCTGCAAGGTCGACATGGTCGGCGCCCACAACGGCAACATATCCAACACCGACAGCCTGAAGGCCTGGCTCACCGCCCACGGCCACGCGGTCGTGAGCGACAATGACGGCGAGATAATCGTCCACCTCGTCGAGGAGCACTACGGCGCGAACCTGGCCCATCCCGAGACGGCCCTCGCCGACATGAAGCGGGCCTTCGGCGCCTCGGGCCTCAAGGCCTCGGGCCGCTTCGAGGCGGGCATCCCCGACGGGGTCCTCCTCATGATCGACGCCATCCGCAAGGCCGAGGCCCGCGCCGAGGGCTCCTACGCCGCCGCCGTGGCCGATCCCAGGCTCCCCGGCATCTTCGCTGTCAAGTCCGGATCCTCCCTCTACGCGGGCCTCGGCACCGACGGCGCAGGGGAGTTCATCGTCGTCTCCTCCGACCTGACCTCGGTGCTCTCCAAGACCAGGGCCCTCATACCCCTCGCCGAGGGCGAGGGCCTGTGGTTCAGCGAGAAAGAGTACCTGGTCTTCTCCCTGCGCGCAGAGGCGGCCTTCAGCCAGCCCCGCCTCAAACGCTCCAAGCTGAACGTCCAGGACACCGCCCTCGACCCCCGTTTCAAGCACTACATGGAACAGGAGATCCTGGGAAGCTCGGCGAACATCGAGCGCATCGTGCGCTACTATTTCAAGGATCCTGCCGACGAGGACCTCGCCGCCGCCTTCGAGGAGAAGCGCGAACTCTGCAAGGAAGTCACCGACCGATGCGCCGAACTGGGCGACCGCTTCGGCGACAAGGAGCTCGCCGCCGGCATCGAGGCCATCCTCGGCGGGCAGGCCTTCGCCGAGCTCGCTTCCCATGCACGGTCCGTCGCCCCTGCGGCGGCGGTCCGGTCCTCCCGCCTGGTCTCCGACGAGAAGGCCCTCCTCGCCGAGCTCGTCCGTCTCGCTCCCTCGCGGGCGGCAGAGCTCGCCCTCGTCGACAGCGTCTTCGTCTGGCGAAAGCGCAGGGCTGTGACCCGCTACCTCGTCGAGCTCATGGGGGCGATCAGGGAGACCGCGAAGGCCGGCGGCCGGGTCTACTTCGTCGCATCGGGGACCTCCTACCACGCCGCCCTCATCGCGGCCGGCTTCTTCGACGACCTCGCTGGAATGAGCGTGTATCCCTGCAACCCCGGCATGTTCCGCTCGATGTACATGTCCTCCCTCAGCGCCAACGACCTCCTCATCGGCATCACTCAGTCGGGAGAGACCAAGGACCTGGTGGACATCTTCCAGGACCTGCGCGAGGGGTCGAAGGGAGTGCGCCGGGCCTCGATCGTGAACAACGAGAACAGCCGCATCCCCCAGGAGCTCTCGGACTTCTACCTTCCCATCCTCTGTGGGCCAGAGATCGCGGTGGCGGCGACCAAGTCCTTCCTCAACCAGATCGTCATACTCTATATCATCGCCGCCGGCTTCTCCCTGCCCGAGCGAAAGCTCGTCCGGCAGGTGGACCGGGCCCGAGGCCTCATCGAGGAGAGCCTCAAGCTCGCGGCCGGCGACATCGAGGCCTGCGCCGAAAGGCTCTTCCTGCGCCCCTCGGTCCACATACTCGGCGCGAGCCTCATTGGCCTCGCCAGGGAGGGGGCCCTGAAGGTCAGGGAGGTCGTCCTGAACCACGCCGAAGGCTACGACGCCGCCGAGTTCAAGCACGGCCCGAACACCATCCTTGGCAAGAACACGATCTTCTCGGCCGACGACGTCGCCCGGGCCATCGGCGCCTACCGCGACCTGGTGGCGAAGGAGCCCGCCCTCGCCAAGCTCGATCCGCTGGACGCCATGAGGGAGAAGCCCTCGATACTCGAGGGCCTGTTCCGGAACTACCCCCTCGTGTTCATCTGCCCGCCCGACGAGAGGGACATACGCATCACCATCAGCCAGATCCACACCCACAAGATCCGCGGAGCCGATATAATCCTCTTCGCCGAGAAGCAGAACGATCTCGCCCTGGCGGCCGCAGGGGCGCCCATGGGGAGCACCGACTACTGGTCAAGGTACGTCGAGCTGCCGCACACTGGCGACCGCAACCTCTTTGTATTCGGTGCCGCTGTGCTGCTCCAGTTCCTCGCCTACCGGATGTCGGTCAAGAAAATGGAGTGGCTCGACGCCCTCCGCGTCGCCGACCACGGCGTTCACCCCGACGCGCCGAAAAATGTTTCGAAGTCAATTACCGTGGACTGAGGCGGCGCGTTGGGGTGATGGGAGCAAGCGACGAAGCGCATCCGGGCGCTTCGTCGCCGCGAGTGGAGCGACCGAGCTCGCCCCGAAATGCCTTGCTTTTGACCCTGCCCGAACTACACATTGTTCACATCTATAGGTAATTTCCATAAGAGGGCAATACTCAGTTAGCGCGGAATCTGGCCGGAGGCACAGTCCCGGTCCGCGCCCCGATCGTCGCCCTGAGGAGGGACTCCTTGAAAATCAGGATCGGCGCGCGTCTCATCATTCCGACTGTTTCCCTTTCCGTGTTCACGGTCCTTGCGATAATCCTCGTCTCATATTCCGCCGTGTCACGCGTTGTCACGGATCAGGCCTACATCTGGGGCGACCTCATCGCCGCAAATTCCTCCGCCCTGATAGCGGCTGATCTCAACACCGCGATGAGTGACGCGAGGACCCTCGGCAACATGATGATCGCGCTCAGGCAGGCAGGCTCGGCCGATCGGGGGTTGATCAACTCGATCCTCAGGCAGAACCTCGAGGCCAATCCATCCTTCCTCGCGGTCTGGACTGCCTGGGAGCCCAATGCCTTGGACGGCAAGGACGCCGCGTTTAGGAAGGCCCCCTTCCACGACGCGACCGGCCGATTCATCCCATCCTGGGACCGTGGTCTCGGCAGGATCCAGCAGAGCGCCCTCGTCGACTATGAGACACCCGGACCGGGCGACCCCTACCTCGTGCCCAGGAACTCAAAACAGGAGTATGTCACCGAGCCCTACTTCTATTCCTATACTGGCAACAAGGCAGACGAGATACTCGAGGCAAGCACGTGCGTGCCGATCATCATCGAGGGAAAGGTCGTCGGTGTAATCGGGCACGACCTCAGCCTCGCGGGTCTCGCAGAAATCATGAAGGGTATCAAGCCCGTGCAGGGGGCCTATGGATTCCTCCTGTCCAATACCGGCGCCTTCGTCTACCACCCAAACGCCAAGCTCATCAGGACCTCCATCGGCGACGTGACTCCGGATGGAAAGGAGGCCCTGCTCAAGGCGATCAGGGAGGGGAAGACCTACAGACAGGTGAAGCTCAACCTCGTCACAGGGGCTCGGTCATATGTGGGCTTCGCTCCCGTCTTCATCGGCAAGGACAGTCACCCCTGGTCGATCGGTGTCGTCCTTCCGCTTGACGCACTCCTCGCCCAGTTGAAGAGAATCGTCATGATCATGCTGGTCCTCGGGATCGCAGGCTCCCTCCTCGCCCTGCTCGCCCTCCTCTTCATAGCGCGGACCATCTCGAGACCCGTGCGCCTGGTGACGGCTGCGATGGTCGGCTTTGCCGCGGGCGATTTCACCCTCGCGGGCATCGACTCCGCAGGCTACGCGAAGATGCGTTCCAGGGCAGATGAGCTGGGCGACGCGACCCAGGCGATGGACAGCTTCATCGCAGCGACGACAGATCGGGTTGGCGCCGTCCAGGCAGGTTCAACCGAGGTCTACAAGGGAGCAAGCCAAGTGAGCTCCACTGCACAGAGACTGTCCCAGGGGACCACGGAACAAGCCGCGGCAGGGGAGGAAGTCTCGAGCGCGATGGAGCAGATGAGCGCGAACATCAAGCAGAGCGCCGACAACGCGATGACGACCGAGAAGATCGCGCGCAAGGCAGCGAGCGACGCGAAGAGCGGCGGCGAGGCGGTCGCCACGGCAGTGGGGGCGATGAAGGAAATCGCCCAACGCATCGACATCATAGAGGAAATCGCGCGTCAGACAAACCTCCTGGCGCTCAACGCAGCCATCGAGGCTGCCCGCGCCGGAGACGCCGGCAAGGGCTTCGCCGTCGTTGCTAGCGAGGTCAGGAAGCTCGCCGAGCGTTCCCAGAAGGCCGCCGGAGAGATAACGGCCCTCTCTCGCTCGACGGTGGAGGCAGCAGAGAAGGCGGGAGGCCTCATCGGAGACATCATACCCGACATCAGCAGGACGGCCGAGCTTGTCCAGGAGATAGCCGCGTCGAGCAGGGAGCAGACCTCGGGGGTCGAGCAGATCAACAAGGCCCTCCTGCAGCTCGACCAGGTTATCCAGGCCAACGCCGCGGCATCCGAGGAGCTCGCCTCGATGGCCGAGGAGCTCACCGGGCAGTCAGAGACGATGCGGGATTCACTGTCCTTCTTCAGGACCGGAAAGGAGGAGCGGCAGCACGGGCCGACCGCCGCCGTGGCCGCACCCGGGCCTGATTCGGTGAAAAAACTTCCCGCGAGGCTCGTGTCGCGCGCTGACCCTTCTGCCCACCGGCCTCTGGCGGTGAGGGCGATCAAGCCAGCGACGGGCTCCGATGACCGGGAATTCGAGTCATTCTAATTGATCCTCCGGAACATCCATGGCATCCTGCTGGACATTGAAGTGCCTTGGGGCGGTCGTGGCTCCGAGAGCTGTGAAGGAGTTCCGCGCATGAGGATCGTCGTCACGGGCATCGGGGTCATTTCCTCCCTCGGCTGCTCGAAGGAAAGCTTCTGGGATAAGCTCGTTGCCGGCAAGTCAGGAGCGGCGACCATCTCCGCATTCGATCCCTCAGGCTACGGAAGCACGATAGCCTGCGAGGCCAGGGATTTCGTTCCCGAGGACCACCTCGACCGCAAGCGCGCAAAAAGGATGGCGCGGTTCTCCCAGCTGGCGACGGCAGCCGCCCTCATGTCGGTCAAGGATTCCGGCATCGAGCTCGAGAAGTACGGCAAGGAGAAGGTCGGCTGCGTCATAGGCTCGGCGGCCGGCGACTACGACGTCCTCCAGACCCAGTTCGCCACCCACGCCGCGAAGGGTCCGACCCACGGCAACGCCCTCGCCGTCCCCAAGATCATCGCGAACATGGCCTCGAGCAACGCGGCCATCGAGCTCGGCATAACGGGGCCCAATGTGGCAGTGCTCTCGGCCTGCGCCACAGGGGCCCACTCCATCGGCACGGCCATGGACACGCTAAGGCTCGGCTACGCCGAGGCCATGATAGCGGGAGGCACGGAGGCCACGATCTCCCCCCTGGTCGTGGACTCCTACGACTGCATGCGGGTCCTCTCGCGCAGGAACGACGAGCCCCAGCGGGCCTCGCGGCCATTCGACCGCGACCGCGACGGCTTTGTGATCGGCGAGGGCGCCTGCGTCCTGGTCCTTGAGACCTACGAGAATGCATCGAAGCGAGGGGCCAGGATCTACGCCGAGCTCCTGGGCTACGGCTCGACTTGCGACGCCTACAGCGTCGCCGCCCCGGAGCCAGAAGGGGCCCAGGCTGCCCGGGCGATGGAGCAGGCCATCTCGCGTTCGGGCCTCACGCCAGACAGGATCGGCTACATCAATGCCCACGGCACCTCGACCGAGGCCAATGACAGGATCGAGACCGTCGCGATAAAAAGGGCCTTTGGTGCCAGGGGCTTTAGGAATCCCCCGGTGAGCTCGAGCAAGTCCATGCTCGGCCACACCCTCGGGGCCGCAGGAGCCCTCGAGGCCGCGATCACTGCCCTCAGTGTGTACCACGGGATCCTGCCGCCAACCATAAACCTCGAGAACCCCGATCCCGCCTGCGACCTCGACTATGTCCCGAACGAGGCCAGGGACGCGCGCATAGAGGCCGCGATCTCGAACTCCTTTGGCTTCGGCGGGCACAACTGCGTTCTCTGCCTCGGCCGCGTCTAGGAGGGCGCTAGCCCTGCCCGAAGAATTCCTCCTCGAGCATCGCGCAGAGGACGTGGAACACGGGGAGGTGGAGCTCCTGGACCAGGAAGGTCTCGTGGGCAGGCGCGCGGACTGCGACGTCGCATGCCTGCGCGAGTTCGCCGCCACCACGCCCCGTGAGGGCGATGGTGCCGAGCCCCGAGGCCCGCGCCGCCACCGCGGCGTAGACCACGTTGCGCGAATCGCCCGAGGTGCTCAGGGCCAGGAGGACGTCCCCCTTCCTGCCCAGGGCATGGACGGCCTGGGCATAGACCAGGTCGGCGGCGACATCGTTCGCGAAGGCCGAGGAGAAGGCCGGCGCTCCGCACAGGGAGATGGCCGGAAGGGCGCGCTGCAGCGAGTCCGCGAGCCTTGGCCCATGGAGGGCAGAGCTGCGAAGGAGGGCCTCCCGCTCCAGCTGAAGGATGGGCCGCCTGAGCAGGAAGCCCTTCATGAGCTCCCCGACGATGTGGTCAGCGTCCGCTGCGCTCCCACCGTTGCCGCAGACCAGGAGGCGGCCTCCCGATCTGAAGGAGGTCTCGAGGACGATGAAGGCGGCGCGGATGTCGCTTGCGCAGGGCTCGAGCTCGGCCTTGCGCCTCAGGAAAATCGCCAGAATGGCCTCTGTCGCGGCTTTCATGTGATCCTCCCTTCCTCTGGACCATGGAAGGCGACGGCGAGCGCCGCGTAGTCGCCCACCCTCTCGCCGAGCCCGGCCGCCGTGATCCGGCACGCTCCAAGGTTCCGGCCCAGACATTCCCTCGAGAGCTCCCTCTCCATCGCAGGCCTCAGTAGGTCCTCGCAGCGCAGGAAAATCCCCCCAATGATGACGGCCTCGGGATTGATCAGGTCGATGGCGAGGGCCAGGCCCTTGCCAAGATAGGAGCCGCTCAGGGCGAAGACATCAAGGGCCAGGGGGTCGCCGGCCCTCGCGGCCTCGGCCACCGCCCTGGCGTCGAGCCTGCCAAGGGCGTCTTGGTCTGTGCAGAAGGACACCCGCTCGCCCCTCTGGAAACGCTCCACAGCCATGATCCGCGCGAGCTGCGCGATGCCGCCTCCCGAGCAAAAACCCTCGAAGGAGCCGGCCTTGCCGTAGCCCACGGGCCCGAATTCGGAGAGCCGCATGTGGCCGAGCTCCCCTGCCATTCCGCTCGCCCCCGACCAGAGCCGGCCGCCCAGGATGATCCCGGCCCCGAGCCCCGTGCCAAAGGTGAGGTAGATGAGGCTGCCCAGTCCCCGGCCCGCGCCATAGCGCCACTCCGCAAGGGCGCAGGCGTTCGCGTCGTTCTGCAGGATGACCCGGGGACAAAGCTCGCGGAAATGTTCGACGATGGCGATCCCGTCCCACTCTGGCAGGTTGGGCGGGGAGAGGACCAGGCCGCGCTCGAGGTCGAGGGGGCCGCCGCAGCTGATTCCGACCGCGCCGACATCGCGCTCCGAGATGCCGGCGGCGCCGAGAGCGGCCGCCGCGAGGGCCGAGGCCCGCTCGAGACATTCCTCGGGTCTCCGGGGAGTCGGGAACTCCGACCTCGAGATGATGTCGATGCCTTCCTCGGCCTTCGTTGCGAGGCTCACCGCGCACTTCGTGCCGCCAATGTCGATTCCCAGAGCATGCATCGGCTCAATCATACTCGCCCAAAGGCCCGCGCGCCAGAATCAGCCGATGAGGAGCTTGACCGCTCCGGCCGCGGCGAGAACCCGGGCAACAAGGTCGAAGGCCTTCTGGGGCAGGCGCTTCATCACTGCCACACCCATGAAGCCGCCGGCGACAATCAGGGGCAGGAGCATCAGGTCGAGCTTGAAGCTCGGCCAGGTAATGAGGCCAAGGGCGATGCTGAACGGGACCTTGAAGAGGTTGAGGATGAAGTAGAACCAGGCCCCGGTGCCGACGAAATCCTCCTTGGGAAGGCCGACCGAGAGGAGGTATATGGTCATGATCGGCCCCGCCGCGTTGGCCATCATGGTGGCGGCCCCGGCGATGATGCCGATCGCCGCCGCGAAGGGGAGGCTCGCCTTGCCGGGCGTTCCTCCGCCCCGGAGCTTGAGCAGGAGCTCGAGGCCCACGATGAGGAGGATGAAGAGGCCGAGGGCTGGCCTGAACACGGCGTCGCTCACCCATGACATCGCGAAGTAGCCAAGGGCGACGCCGAGCATCGTCCAGGGGATGATCCTCACGATGTGGACCCAGGAGGCCTTCCGTCTCCAGTAGATCACCGCGAGGCAGTCGGCGAAGACCAGGATGGGGACGATGAAACCAGTGGAGGCGCGCGCGTCCATGGCCGTGGCCGCGAGGGGTATGACGACGATGCCGGCCCCGGGCAGGCCCGTCTTTGCGAGTCCGGCGATGAGGGCCGAGACCGAGATGAGGACAACCCCAGCGCTGCCGAGCTCCACAGAACTCCTCTCGCCTAGGAGACGGACTGGCCCATCCTGGGCCTCCGCACGAACATCGCTATCCCGATGCCCGAAGCGGCGAGGATCGCCCCCGTCGCCAGGAAGACCGAAGAGTAGCCGGAAGCCGCAGCGAGCGTGGCGCCGATGGCCGGGCCGATGGCCCCGCTCCCCGAGGCGACAGAGCTACGCACGCCGTAGACGCTCCCCTGCTTGCCGTTCTCCGTCCTCTGCGCGATGAGGGCGTTCGCCGCAGGCATGGTCCCTCCCACGAAGAAGCCGCTGGCGATCCTCAGGAACAGGAGCTGCAAGGGCGTGTGGACCAGGGCCTGGGGGATCGTGAAGAAGGCTGCACCGGTCATGCAAAAGATCAGGGTCCTCTGGTAGCCGATGCGGTAGCTGATCTTGCCCACCGAGACGGCAGCGATGGCGCTCGCGAGGGCTCCAAGGCCGAGGATGAGGCCGGTATTTGAGGCCACCCTCGCCGCGCTCGTGGAGATGCTCTGGATGAAGAGGGGGAGGAAGGGGGAGACGATACTTCCCGCGATGTTGTCGGCGGCCACGACGGCCATGAGGGACCAGAGCGCCCTCGACTTCATGAGGGGGCTGAAGTCGGGCACAAGGCTCTTCAGGACCGACTTGCGGTCCTGGGGCGGGACGAAGTCGTCGACCGCGAACTTCGAGATGATGAACCCGGCGGCGAGAAGAAGCAGCGAGGTGGCAAAGAAGTTGACCCGGTGGCCAAAAAAATCGGAGATGACTCCGCCGAACATGGGCCCCAGGGAGGAGCCCAGGAAGATCGCCATCTGCAGCAGGCCCATGCCGTAGCCCTGCTCCTCCTCGGGGGTGGTCGAGGCAACGAGGACGGTGGCCGCCGCGACCGTCCCGGTTATGCAGCCCTGAACGGTGCGCAGGAAGAGCAGCTGCCATGGAGCCGTCACGAAACCCTGGAGCACCATGGTGAGGGCTCCGCCGAACATCGCGCGAAGGAGCATGGGCTTGCGCCCATAGTTGTCGGCGAGGCTTCCCCAGATCGGTGCCATGATGGCGAGGCTGATGGCCGGCAGGGCCTGGTTCAGGCCCGTGAGGATCTTGAGCCGGGTAGGGTCGAGGACGCCCATGTCCTGCAGATAGAAGGGGATTATGGGGGTCGAGGTGGCGAAACCCGCGAGGGCGAGGAGCTCAGCCGCCCATACCGCGTAGAGGGTCTTCTTCCATTGGGGTATGCTCATGATTGTGTCGATGCGAATGCCGCAGCCCTTACTCTACCCCTTTGCGGCGGGGAGAGTAAAGGAGTCGCATTTCGAGATCCAAACCGGGCCGGTGCTCAGCGCGAGGACAGAAAGCCGGCGGCCGAATCGCGATCGAGGTAGAGGATGCAGGAGGGGTGCATCCGAAGGGCGCTCGCGGGGCAGCTGCCGTCGATGGGCCCGCGCAGCATTGCCTTGACCGCGGCAGCCTTGGATTGGCCTGGAACGACGCAGAAGAGCCGCCCTCCCCCCATGAGGGCCGGGACCGTGAGGGTCAGGGCGCGGCGGGGAACTACCTCGAGGCTCGGGAAGCAGCCGTCATTCACCTGCTGCCTCCTGCAGGCGGCGTCGAGCTCGACCTCGCGGACGAGAAGGGGGTCCTTGAGGTCGGCCGGAGGATCATTGAAGGCGACGTGGCCGTTCTCGCCCACCCCGAGACAGACAATGTCGATGGGCTCTTCCGCGATCAGGGCAGAGTAGCGCCGGGCCTCTTCCCAGGGGGCCGCCGGATCCGGGCAGAGGTAGTGGGCCGACCGCAGGGGAAGGCGGCCGAAGAGCCTGTCCTTCAGGAATAGGGCGAAAGACTGCGTTGCGCCCGCATCAAGGCCGATGTACTCGTCCATGTGCAGGGCCGTGACGCGATCCCACTGGATCCCCGGGGCCGCGGCCAGGCCAGCAAGGAGCTCGTTCTGCGATGGCGCGGCAGCGAATATGGCTCGGGCCGATCCGGATGAGGCGATGCGGGACCGGAGCGCGGCGGCGCAGTCGGCCGCCGCTGCCTCGCCCATCGCGCCGCGGTTGCCGTAGACCCTGAGCTCGAGGCCGCCAATCCGTTCCTTCCAGATCATGGCGCTCATCCCGCGCTCCTTGAGATCTGATCATGCAGGGTGGTCCTGATGACTATCCCGCTCCCCGGATCGAAGAGGACATCGCCTGGAGGCCTGCCCAGGCCCAGGACTCGGGCGGGCCGGGTGGAGGCCATCTCCCACGCGGTGTCGAAATCCACAATGCCGCGCTCGGCGAGGTTCAGGACCCCTCGCAGCAGGGGGAGGGCCGCGCCCGCAAGGAGGCCCGGGGAGGACTCGATCGAGACCCTGCCATCAGGATCGACAAGGACCCTCCCGCCGATGTGGGTTTCGTAGGTCCCGGGTGGCATCCCGCCAAAGGCAGTCACGTCGCTCACGAGGATCATGCCCCGCTCTTTCGCCCGCGCGAAGACCCTCAGGACGGAATCGGGAAGGTGGTGGCCGTCCGCGATCACCGTGGCCATGAGGGCCTCATCGGCGAGCTGGTCCCATATGTGGTTGGGATGGCGCGGCAGGACCTGGGCGCAGCCGTTGCCGAGATGGGTCGAGAGCCTGGCTCCTGCATCCACCGCCCGGGCGATGCATGAGGAGTCGGCCGCGCTATGCCCGATCGCCGCGATGATTCCGCGCTGGACACACCATTCTATCAGCTCCATCGCGCCCGGGAGCTCGGGCGCGAGGGTGAGGATCCGTATGCCCGCGCGCGAGGCCTGGTGGAGCTCCTCGGCGAGGCCCAGATCGGGAAGTCGGACGTGCTCGGGCGGATGGGCCCCCCTAGGTCCCTCGAGGGCCGATATGAAGGGCCCCTCGAGGTGGATCCCGGCGATCATGCGGGAGGCGAGACCCACGCCAGGAGCCGCGATGGCTCGCAGGGCTCCAATCATCGCCGGCACGGAATTGGTCACAATCGTTGGCAAAAAGGCGACGATCCCATTCCCGAGCAGTCCCGCTGCCGCCGACTCCATCTCCTCGGGGCCAAGGGCGGGCGCATTGAAGTCGATCCCGCCCCAGCCGTTCACCTGGAGATCGACGAGACCGGGAAGGCGCAGGTGCCCTTCCCATGCTCCGGCTGAATTCCCCGGATTCATCGGGAGCTCCCACACAGGCGGCTGAGCATGGCTTCGGTCCTCCGGCCGTATTCGATGTAGTTCGCGAGGCGCGCGCCGTCGCTCGCCTTCACGCTGTCGTCGTGGAAGACGACCTCCATGTGGGGCTCGATGCTGAAATCCCCGTCATAGCCGCGCCCGAGGAGGTCGGCAAGCACACGCTCCACCTCGCAGTCGCCCTCGCCCGGAAAGAAGTAGGCCTCCCTGCCGGTCAGGGGATCCCTCCGCCCGTCCTTGATGTGGACGTGGACGATTCGCGGCCGTAGGGCAGAATAGCATTCCCAGGAGTCCTGGTTCGGATAGGGCCAGGGCGAGCGGAAATCGGGGGTGAGGCCAGGGTTGCCTGTGTCATAGACGAGCTCGAGGCCTGGCACGGCGTCAAGGAGCCTTGAGCCGTGCTCCCAGCTCATGCCGCCGTAGTTAAGGCAGTTCTCGTGCACGGCCCTCGCCCCGGCGTCCGAAATCCGGCGCACGACCTCGCGGAGCTTCGCGAAGCGCTCGTCCTCGCGCTGGTCGGCCAGGGCCCTGCCCGAAGAGTCGCGGATCACAGCCCAGCTCATGACGCGGACAAAGCGTGCGCCAAGGGCGACCGCCCTCGTTCCGGCCCGGGAAGCCGCGTCGAGTACGGGGCCAAAGTCCTCGTCGAGGCTCTTTCCCCAGTTGGCTATCGTCGACCCGATGCAGTTCGCGGCGATGTCCTCCTCGGAGAGCCTCGAGCGCAGGCGCGCGAAATCCGCTTCGGAGAGGTCGACGACGTTCATGCCGCCGACGCTCCGCAGCTCGATGAGCGACCATCCCAGGGTCTTGGTCGCGGCTATCTGACCCTCGAGGTCATCTGCTGCCTCGTCGGCGAATCCACTCATGCGCATTTTGGGATCCTCCTATCGTCCGAGCCGGACTGGCGCGCCGGTTTCCGCGCTCCTGTAGATGGCGCGGACGAGTTCGACCGCCCGTCTTGCCTCCACGCCGTCGACCAGGGGTTTGCGCCCTTGCTTTATGGCGGCGACCATGTCCTCGAACTGGAGCCTGTGCCCGTGGTAGCCGATGGCCGATGGGTCGGCAGCCCCTCCGCCCGTCACCGTCCCCGCGGACAGGCGGGAGCGCAGACTCTCGTCGCCTGCCTCCTCCCTGCGGAAGCTCCAGAAGGAGATGTTCTCCTCCTCCATGACGGCGCTGCCGTCGACCCCCGAGACCTCGATCCGCTTCAGGAAACCCGGCCAGGCCGCAGTCGTTCCCTGGACCACGCCCAGGGCCCCGCTCGAGAAGCGCAGCACGGCGGCCGCGCAGTCCTCGACCTCGATGCGCTCGTGGCCTATGGTCGCGGTGATCGCCCTGACCTCGTCCACCGGCCCCATGAGCCAGCGCAGGAGGTCGACGGCGTGGATGGACTGGTTCATCAGGGCGCCGCCGCCGTCCAGGGCCCTGCTCCCCTTCCAGCCCCCCTTGTCGTAGTAGGACTGCTCGCGCCACCACTTCACGTAGGCGTTGCCCATCGTGACCCGCCCGAACCTTCCCGCGTCGACGGCGGCCTTCATCGCGCGCGGGGCCTCGTGGAAGCGCGAGGGGAAGATGCCGCAGAGCGCGACGCCGGCCCTGTCGCAGGCCTCTATCATGCGGTCGCAGCGGTCCTCGTCGATCTCGAGGGGCTTCTCGACGATCAGGTGCTTGCCAGCCCTGGCCGAGGCCAGGGCTGCCTCGAGGTGGGCCCCCGACGGCGTGCAGACGTTGACCACTTCCAGGCCGGGCTGGTCGAGGAAGGAGGCGAGGTCGGCGTGGGCAGCGCAGCCGTGCCTAGCCGCGAAGGCCTCGGCCCGGCCCGGCGCGGTGTCGAGACAGGCGACGAGGCGGGAGCCCTCCATCTCGGAGATGGCGCGGGCGTGGAAGTCGGCTATCATCCCGGTGCCGATTATCCCGAAGTTCATGGCCTTCCCCTTTCCCTTGTCCTCATCCAGGTCACGAAGGCCGCGGCCTTGGCGTCCAGGTTCGCCTCCGATGGCCCGCCCTCGACGGGAGAGCACATCTCGTAGACAGCCCATCCATCGAAGCCCCCCCGCTCAAGCGCTGAGAAGAAGCCTGGGTAGTCGATGAAGCCCTCGCCCATGGCGACGGCCTGGATAAGGTCGGGCTCGGCCCTCTCGTAGTTGACGAGGGAGGGGACGTAACGCCAGCGGGGCATGCGCGCGTAGTCGGCCGCTATCGTCATGGCAGTCCTCGCGGCCATGTCCAGGGCGCCCGCCTCGAGCTCCTCCCCGCGGAGGGCTGGCGACCAGGCGTCGTAGCCGGCGCGCACCGAGCCCATCCCGACCTCATCGAGCAGGCGGGCCATGGCCTCGCTGCCCACGGCGAGGTCGTGGTGGTTCTGGACCGCGATGACGATGCCCTCGTCCTCGGCCATCCTGCCGCAGACCCTGAGCGCGGCGACGATGCCTTCCCACTGGCGCTGGTAGGGCTCGTCGCCCCGCTCGTAGCCGGTGAAGACGCGCACGAGGCTCCCGCCGAGCGATCGGGTGATCCTGATGCACTCGCGGATGTAGGAGAGCTGCATCTCGAGGATGGGCAGCTCGCAGGCCCCCTTGAGGAGGAAGTCGTTGTAGGCGGCGAGGCCGATGAGCTCGACCCCGCTCCGGTCGAGGGCCGTCTTGATGTCGCGCAACTCGTTCTCGCCTGAGTCGAGGACCGAGAGCTGGGGGCGTTTTGCCATGAGGAGCACGCCCTCGTAGCCGAGCTCCCCAGCCTTCTCGATGAAGGCGGGGGCGCTCAGGGCCTTCTGGCCCCAGAGCCCGGCGTAGCTCACGGAGAAGAGGCCGAGGCGCATGGTCCGGTTACCGCTCATCTGGGGGCCTTCCCGTACGCGGTCCTGATCCGGCCGAGGCCACCAGAGACCTTCTCCCCTATCCACTTCCCGGGCGCCGTCGACCAGAGGACCGAGACGACGAGCATGAGGAAGAGGGCGAGCGATATCGGCCGCCTGAAGAAGGGCGAGGGGTCGCCCGCGGTGATCATGAGGCCGCGCCGGAGGTTGTCCTCAGCCATCGGGCCCAGGATGAAACCGAGCACTAGGGGCGCGACGGGGTACTCCAGCTGGCTCAGGATCACGCCCACGATGCCAAAGGCGAACATCACGTAGATGTCGAAGATCCGTCCCGAGAGGGCGTAGGCCCCCGTCACGCAGATGATGAAGACCGAGGGCATCAGGATGTGCCGCGGTATGAGGAGGAGCTTCACCATCGGCCTCACGAGCACGAGGGAGAGGGCGAAGACCGCGAGGGTGGCCACCATCGAGATCGCGATGATCTGGCCCACGACCTGGGGCTGCTCGGCGACGAGCAGGGGTCCGGGCCTGAGGTTGTGGATGGTCATCGCGGCGAGGAGGACGGCCGCCGGGGCGCTCCCCGGGATCGCGAGGGTGAGGGTGGGGATGATGTCACCGCCCACGCAGGCGTTGTCCCCCGTCTCCGCCGCGATGAAGCCCTCGATCGAGCCGTGTCCGAACTGCTCGGGGGTCTTGCTGCCCTTCTTGGCCGTGAAATAGGAGAGCCAGGACGCGGTGTCGCTGCCGACCCCCGGGATGATGCCGATGACGATGCCGATCGCGGCCGAGCGGAGGATGATCCATTTGTGCCTCAGGACCTCGCGGAAACGAGGCACGACCCGGCCCACGGTGGTCTGCATAACCGGCTTCTGGTGCTTCCGGACGGAGTCGAGGACCTCGGGCACGCCATAGGCGCCGATGAGCACGGGGATGAGGGCGAAGCCGCCGAGGAGCTGATGCCAGCCGAAGGTGTAGCGCTCGACCGCGTTGATCTCGTCCTGACCCACGGTCATGAGCACGAGGCCGAGGAAGCCCGAGATCCAGCCCTTGATGGGGTCGGTCGGCGAGCAGAGGCTCCCCGCGATGACGACGCCGAAGACGGCGAGCCAGAAGAACTCGTAGGTGCCGAAGCTCAGCGCGGCCGTGCCGATGATCGGCGTGAATATGGCCAGGCAGATGAAGCCCAGGAGGGTGCCTATCGTCGACGCGGTGACGGAGAGGCCGATCGCCTGGGCCGCCCTCCCCTGCAGCGCGAGGGGATAGCCGTCGAGGCACACGGCCGCCTGGGCGGGGGTGCCCGGGATGTTGATGAGGATCGCCGAGCGGCTGCCGCCCGTCACCGAGCCGACGTAGGCCGAGATGATGACGGCGATGGCCTTGTCGGGCGCGAGACTGAAGGTGAGCCCCGTAAGGAGGCTCAGGGCCGTCGTGGTGGTGAGCCCGGGCATCATGCCGAAGATGATCCCGGCCTGGGCCCCGAGGAAGATGAAAAGGATCGTCACGGGGTCGAGAAGCAGTTTCCCCATGCCGAGGAGGATGCTGATTATGTCCATTTACCGCTCCACGATCATGGGAATACGATCCCGAAAATCCGGCCCAGCAGATAGAGGAAGACGACGATGAAGACCGCGGCCGTGCAGGCCCCCTTGAGGGCCTTCAGGAGGCTGCCGCTCCTGAACAGGGTGCCGAAAATCACGATCATCGCGGCCGAGAGGAGGTAGAAGTTGACCTTGCCGAGGAAGAAGAGGAACACGATGACCGCCGCCGCCCCCTCGAGGAAGCGGACGAGGCCCCATTCCCTGAGCGCCCGGCCGATGCGCAGCGGCGCGATGGTCGCGCGCGTCCTGGCCCAGGCCAGGGCGCCGCGCGCCGCCACCGCGAGGCTCAGGGTGGCGAGGAGGCCGGCCATGGCCGTGGGGAAGATCGCCGGCGAGGTGTACCACTCCCAGGAGGGGTCCTTGAACCGCATGCCCAGGGACTGGACGAGGAACACCGAGCTCACGAGGAAAAGGAGGAGCCCGCCCGTGAGGTCGTTCCGCGGCCTCTCCTTCCTGACCTGGTCGGGCGGAAGGGGGGTCTCCCCCCCCTCCGCCAATCGGTTGTCGGCGGACATGTCCGTCAGCGGCTGATGTTGAACAGCGCGGGCGACTTCTTCGCCGCACCGGCGTCGGCGAGGATCCAGGCCTCCTTGCTCGCGAGGCGCTCGACGAGGGCCGCGGCCTCCTTGCCGTAGATCGCCACGGGCATGGCTCCCTTGGTCTTCGCGTAGTCCTTGACGCCCTGGGAGGCGGCGGCCTTCACGAACGCGGCCTCGTAGGTGGCCTGGACGTTCTTGGGCAGGTTGGCCGGGGCGATGATGCCGAAGTAGGAACCGTAGTCCGGGAAGGACGGGATGGCCTTCTGGACGGGCGGGATGAAGCCTACGCCCTCGATTGTGAGCCCATCCTTTGCGGAGACGGCGAGTGCGCGGAGCTTGCCTGAGCGGAGGAGCTCGGCGACCTCGACGGAGAGCTGCATGACGACCTCGGCCTCGCCTGAGGCGACGGCCATGACAGCGGGGGCCCCGCCGGCGTAGGGGACGTGCCTGTAGGTCACCCCCGTCGCGCCCTTGAAGAGCTCGGCGGCGTAGTGGCCGGAGCTGCCGACGCCGGCGGAGGCGAGGACCACGCCGTTGGGCTTGGCCTTCATCGCGGCGACGAGGTCGTCCACGGTCTTTATGGCGGATTCATTCTTCACGCAGATCACGTTGGGGGTGAAGATCGGGAGGAAGAAGGTCCAGTCGCGGTGGGTCTGCTCCATCGTCCCGAGGATCTCGTAGCTCACGAAACCCGCGGTGGCGTTGGCGGTGAGGGTGTAGCCGTCGTGCGGCTTGTCCCAGACCTCCTTGGTCCCGATCGCGCCGGCGCCGCCGGGCGCGTTGACGATGACCATCCGCTGCCCCATGTACTGCTCCATGAGGCCCGCGAGCATGCGACCCACCGTGTCGGAGGCTCCGCCGGCCGGCCAGGGAACGACGACGGTGATCGTGTGGTCCGGTTTCCACTCCTGGGTGAAGGCCGGAACGGCGGCGAATGCCGCGACGAGGGCAAGGATCGCGATGAGGCGCAAGGCTCTGTTCATCTCCTGTCTCCTTATGAAGTCCGAAATCTCCCTCCGCTGCCGGGGGGGCATGGTACTTACTCAAGATCCCTGAAAAGGCTCATGGTCTCCTTCAGGGTCGAGGCGGGATCAGCCGGCTGGTCGAAGGCCTCGACCGATACCCAGCCCGAGAAGCCGATGTCGCGGAGGGCCGCGAAGGAGGGCGCGAGATCGGAGCCGCCCCGCCGCGGGCTTGTGCCGTCGCTCTCGTTCGCGTGCACATGCTCGATGATCGGGGAATAGCGGCGGATGAGCTCGGGCCAGGGCTCGGTCTCGCTGCCCGTGTTGTGGAAGTCGAACATCCCCCCTACCCCCGTCGAGCCTATGGACGCGATGACCGAAGCCGCCTCGGAGAGGGTGTTCACCACGTCGGTCTGAGTGGAATCGAGGGCCTCGAGGAGGATCATGGATCCGCAGGCCGCCGCGTGGGGACCGCACTCGGAGAGGGCCTCGCCGAGGTGGGCCATGGCCCTGGCGGCAGGCACATGCTGAGAGCCGCGCTGTCTGGGCGAGCCGAGGACAAGCATGCCGCCCCCGAGCCCGCCTGCGAGATCGCACATCGCCTTGAGGAAATCGATCGTGCGCCTCCTCGTCGGCGCGTCCGCCGAGGCCAGGTGGAGTCCCGGAGGGGAGGCGAGGAGCCAGTGCATCCCGGCGAAAGCGAGGCCGCTCCCCTCCATCGCCCGGCGCAGGGCCGATATCTTCTTCGTGCCCAGGGCCGAGGGGTCTTGGCCGAGGGTGTAGGGGGCGATCTCGATTCCCTGGAAGCCCGCCTCGGCGATGATCCCGCAGGAGACGGCGAAATCCATGGCCCCGAAGAGCTCGTTGCAGACGGCGTACCTCACATCCCGCCTCCCTTCTCCTTGAGCTCGGCGGCGGCGTCCAGGAAGGCCAGGGCGTTCTCGAGGGGGACGTCCTCCTGGATGTTGTGCACAGCCGAGACCACCCAGCCGCCATTCGGGCCGAGGGCCTCGGAGTTCCTGAGGAGCTCGGCCCTGACCTCGGCGGGGCTGCCGTGGGGAAGCACGCGCTTGGTGTCCACGGCCCCGCCCCAGAAGGAGAGCTGTTTTCCGAAGTCGCGCTTGAGCGCGGCGGGCTCCATCCCCGAGGCCAGGTACTGGACGGGGTTCAGGGCGTCGATGCCGGCCTCGATGAGGTCGCCTATGATGTCGCGTATCGCGCCGCAGCAGTGGAAGACGACCCTCGCCTCCGGCAGCCTCGACCGGATGGCCGAGAAGAGCCTGGCGTAGCGCCCGATGTAGGTCCTCCTGAGGGTCTGGGGCGCGACGAGGAGGGAGAGCTCGGAGCCGTAGTCGTCGGCCTCGGCGATGCCGACCGCGCCACCGCCCCAGAGCGAGACCTGGGCCTTCCAGTAGGAGAGCTTGTACTCGAGCAGACGCTCGGCAAGCTCCTCGACGCCCTCGGGGTCGTCGTACATGTCGAGATAGAGCCGCTCCGTCCCCCGAAGCCGCGCCGACATCTCGAGGAGGCCGGCGCAGTCCCGGTCGAGGATGGGGAAAAGGCCGAACTTGGCCGAATCAAGCCTCCCCTGCTCCACGGCCGCCCTCATGGGTTCGAGGTCGGGCTCGGGGAAGCGGTAGGCCCTGAGGGCATCGGAGAGCCTGCCCTCTGACAGGGGGGCGCTTGCCTGGCTGAAGTAGAGCTGCCCCGGGGCCCGCCTCCAGAGGACGCCGAAGCCGTCCCATGTCTCCAGGGACCCGTCCTCCCTCGGCCTCGGGCTTGTCCTTATCCTGTCCATGCCAACCCTGAGGGTGTCGGATCCGAGCGCGAGGAGGGCCTCGGGCGGAGGGGAGGAGATGCCCTGGACCGTGTCGGCCACCAGGGTCTTGGGCGGCAGGCCCCTCGCCTCGAGGACCTTTGCGAGGATGCCCGTCGCGATGCCCGTCACCGTCGTGCCGCAGAGGTCGAGGGGGTAGGAGGCTCCCGAATGGTCGAGGGCGGCGAGGACCCGTTCGCGGCCGTTCATAGTACGCCTCCGGCCCAGGCGGGCTCGGGCAGGCTGCGCGCCTCCTCGGCGCCGGCGTAGCAGAGCCCCGCGCCCGTTAGGCTCTCGAGACTGATCCTGCCCGAGCTCCTGCGGTAGAGGCCTGGGTGGAGCTCCGCCTCGGGCGCGGAAGCCGAGGGGCAGAACTGCGCGGCGTTGGCCTCGAGGCCCGACATCGAGCCCGCGTTGGCCGCAAGAAGGGCATGGGGGATCAGGGCGAGCATGGGGTTCGTCAGGTCCTGGACGAGGACCTCCATGCCCGCTGCCCTGGCGCGGCAGAGGCTCAGGATCGCCCCGGTGAGGGTCTTGCAGGTCTTGAGGGCTATCCCGCCCCAGCCCAGGCTGAGGCCTAGGTCGACGCAGCTGTAGTCGGTCGCGGCCTCGTCGAGGACCATGAGGATCCGCGAGCCGAGCTCGCCCAGGTGGAGGCCCCGCCCTCGAAGGTCGGGCGAGAAGGGCTGCTCGACATAGCGGAGGAGCGAGGCGGTCCCGGCCTCCTCGGCCCCGAGGCGGTCGAGGAGCTCACGCATCCAGAGCTGGTCCTCGACCGTGCCGTTGAAGTCGATGCCGATGCCCTCGATCCCCTCTGCCTGGGCTATCCGCCCCACGGCGACGAGGCGGTCGTAGTCGGCATCGAGGTCCCTGCCGAGGAGCTTCACCTTGAGGAGCTGTAGCCCGTCGCGGCGGATCCAGGAGACCAGGTCTCCGGGAAGGCCCGAGGGTCCCGCCGGGCTCCCCGTTTCCAGACGATCGGCCGCCCCCACGAGGTGCCAGACCGGGAGGGAGCGGAAAGGTGGCCGGGCGAGGAAGCTCTGCGGGTAGAGGCCCGAGAAGGGCGAGGAGCTCCCCTCCCAGTAGAACCAGGCCAGGTCACGCTCGAGGTAATCCGCGTTGAGTGTTTCGAAGCTTGGGGCTCCCGAGGCCCGGCCATAGGCGTCATGGAGGGCGATGTCGAAGGGGGCGGCGCAGAGGAGGGCGGCGAGCCAGGGCAGGTCCTCCTCGCCCCGACTCCTGCGCTCGGCGTTGTGGGCGGTCCAGACCGAGGGCAGGACCTCGCAAAGGAAGCGCCATCCCAACTCGAGGGCGGCTCCCCATGCCCCGAAGCCAAGCCAGGCGGCGGCGAGCTCCTGGCAGAAGGCCCTCATGGCCTCGGTGCGGGACTCGAGCGCAAGTAAGGATGGCCATGCCCAGGCTGCGCCGATCGGGACCTCTCCCCATCCGCTGGCCCCGGCACCACCACGCTTCGTGACACCGACCCAGACCCTGACGCACTCGCAGCGGCCTGTGGTCTCCCTGCCGAACTTCAGGGGGGTCTCGAGCCGGTATGGGAGGAAATAGAGACGTACTTCCCCGACGCGGACGCCCTTGCCAGCGATCATATAGGATCGACAGTAGCACGGCTTGGTATTTTGTCAAGATAATAGACAAAATAAGGTGGCCGTGCTAAGCTCGGCCCATGCCCGCCCTTCCCCTCCACGCAGACACGGCCGAGCTCTTCAACATCACAGGCATGCTGGCCGGGATCGAGGCTAGCGGGGGAATATCCAGGGCACTCCTCGCCAAGAAGCTGGGCCTCAGCCGGACCACAGCCTCGACGATCGTCTCCCGGCTCCTCGCCGCGGGCCTCGTGGCAGAGCGCAGCTCGGACGAGGGGCCGAGGCCCGAGGCCCGCGCCGACGGCCGCGGCAGACCCGGCATCCTCCTCGACCTCGACACCCAGAGATGGTTCGCCCTCGGGGCCGAGTTCCATTCGGGGCACTGGGCCTTCGCCATCACCAACCTGAAGGGCGGGATCGTCGCCAGCGCGACAAGGCCCGTCCCCGAGGAGGGCCCTGAGTCCTTCCTCTCCACCCTGGTCGAGGGGCTCAAGGAGGCCATGCTCCTCTGCCCAGGCGAGCTCCTCCCCGCCATAGGCATCGGCGCCCCCGGCCTCGTCGACTGCGGCTCAGGCAGGATCATCAGGGCCGACGACCTCGGCTGGAACGCGGTCCCCGTCGGCGAGACAGTCAGCGCCGCCCTTGGACTCGAGACCTATGTTATCAACCGCAACCGCGGCTCAGGCCTGGCCGAGGCCCGCTTCGGCGCGGGCAAGGGGGTCCACGGCCTCGTCTACATCGGCATCGGGACGGGCATCAGCGCCGCCTTCGTCTCGGACGGCAGCCTCCTCCACGGCTCGAGCTACAGCGCAGGAGAGATCGGCCACGTCGTCATGGACGCCGAGGGCCCGGTCTGCCGCTGCGGGAAGCGGGGCTGCCTTCAGGTCCTCTCCTCGGGCCTGGCCATGGCGAGGCGGGCCTCGGCCCTCATCGCCTCGGGAAGGCCCTCGAGCCTCGAGCTGATCCCAGCCTCCCAGATGCGCGGCGAGGAGGTCTGCGCAGCCGCCGCCGAGGGCGACAGCGTCGCGGCCCAGAGCCTCAAGGAGGCCGCCTCCTACCTCGGGCTCGCGGTCGCCAACATCGTCACGACCTTCAACCCCGACAAGGTGATCCTGGGCGGCCCCGTGGGCCAGGTGGAGGGACCCTACCTCGAGCTGGTGAAGGCCGAGGCGGCGCGTTGGGCGATGGACTATCCCTTCCAAGCCGTGCGGATCGAGCGGGGCCACCTGGGCGAGTTCGCCGGCGCCCTCGGGGCCGCCTGCCTCGTCCTCGACAGGAAGCTGGCCCTCGCCCTCGGCACGAGGTAGGTGCCCTTGCGGTCGTGGTAGGGGCGGTGTCCGCCATGAGGGGGGCCCTTGCCGCCGTGGTAAGGGGCGCTCGCCATCACGGTAGGGGCGACAGCAGGCCAGGTAGGAACAGGCCTATGTCACCTGCGCTGTGCCGAGCACGGAGGGGCGACTCCCGGTCACCTAGCAATGACCCTATGTCACCCGCACTGTGATTGCCGAGCACGGAGGACCGGCTCCCGGCCACGGAGAAAGGGCTCTCGGTCGCTTGCACACTGGCAGCCCATTTCGACATCGGCCGAAAATTGGGCACCCCGCTGGTGCAATTCATACGGCACGATTCGATGAGCGCCGAACGCGGAGAAGGGCCGAGCGATCTCCGCAGCTCTGCGCACTGTTCTGACGAACAGCAGAGCGAGGACTGAGCGAGGCCCTTCGCAGCAAGGATGGTGCCCATTCCTGCTCCAAGCTCGCCGATCCGCCGATCACGCGGAGGACATAAGCATGATTCTCCGCTACTCCCACTTTCTATTGACGCTCGACGGGGGCCTTCATTGCTCATCGAGGAATTCGAATGCCGAGCCCCGGTCGGCTGGGCTGTGGCTGCCTGGCTCGGAATGCCTCAGCCGGCCGCCTTGCCCGCATCCCTGGCCTTGCGGTCCACCTTAGCGGCGACGAGGGCCCGCCTGAAGCTCTCGGCGTCCTCTCTGACCGATTCGATGATCTCGGCTGCCCTCAGGAACTCCATGCTGTTGAATCCACTTAAGGGTGGCTTGAGGTAGATCGCCACCTTCTCGTCCACCGCGCGGCTCTCCATGATGATCTTGCCCATGATGCCGTAGGCGCCGAGGAGGACCTCAAGCCGGCCCGGATCCTTGGCCGCATCTTCCACGCGCTCCCCGCTCACGTCGATGCCGACCAGGAAGTCCGCGTCCCCCAGAAGGTCTATGGGTACAGGGTTGACGACACCTCCGTCGACTAGGAGGCGGCCGCCGAGCTGGTAGGGCTCGAAGACTCCGGGTATCGAGATGCTCGCCCTGATCGCCGGCACGAGCTCGCCTGAGTCGAATACCACCTGCTCCTTGCGCCAGAAATCGGTGGCCACGATCCTGAGGGGGATATTGAGGTCCTCGAAGGTCTTCGCCTTGAGGTTCTCCCTGATCCACTCCTCGATCTTCCTCCCCTTGATTATGCCCGAATCCATGGGCCCCGCGAGATCGACGATGTGGGGGATGTTCCTGAAGCTGATCGACTCGGCAAGCTTGCGGATCTCGCGGGCCGGCATGCCGGAGGCATAGAAGGCGCCGATGAGGGCACCCATGCTCGCCCCAGCGATCGCGCTGGTCTTGATGAACAGCTGGTCGAGCACCTCGAGATAAGCGATGTGCGCGTAGCCCTTGGCGCCGCCGGAACCGAGCGCCAGTCCCACTTTCACGGGTTCCTCCTCTTCGCGCGGGAGACCTGCCCCCGGGCGCCTCCGAGGAGGCGCCGGCGCCCCTGGAGGCGCACTACCTCCATTCTAGTGCAAGGCGAGGGCGGCGCCGATAGCCGTTGCGTATTCCGCGAGCTCGGGCACTACAAAGCGGATGTCATAGAGCGAGGAGATCCAGGAGAGGACGGCCCGCGCCATCGGGAGCCTCGTGGACTTGCCTACCATCACCGCGCAGGAGCAGCCCTCGGCCCGGGCCGCCATGACCGCGATCATGCCGACGGTCTGGAAGACCATGTTGACGACGCCGGCGGCGAGGTCCTCGGGAGATGCCCGTTCCGATATCTTGCCGAAATTCGAGGCGGTCGCGTCCGGCGGAAGGTTCCCGACCGCGATTCGGGCTATGTCGCCCAACGCGAGATCGACGTTCTCGAGCCTTCCGCCCGCGGCGGCCTCGACGATGGCCTCGAAATCGGAAATGCCCGCGAGGCGGGAGCAGAGGCCGATTATGGTCCCCCCCCCGACGCCCGAGCCGCCGATGTGGCTTATGTCCCTGCCCTCGGCGCGCACAAAGGCCGTGCCCGTTCCAACGCTCACGACGAGGGCCCGGCTCTCGCCGGAGAGGCGGAGTCCCCCGAGCCCGATGGCCCTGAACTCGTCCACGCTCACTATCTCGATCCCGAGCACGTCGGTCCCGATGGCGGCAGCCCCCACCCCGGTGACTGCGAGCCTCTCGATGTCAGCCATCTTCTTGGCCGCGATCGAAAGGAACTTGCCCACAGCTCCCGCGGCCGAGGTGACGGGGTCGCTGGCCCTGACGGTCACGCAGATGGGGGCGGCGCCGTCATCAACGCCCACGATCTTGGTCGTGCTTCCGCCGATGTCGAGGCCGACCGTCATGACCTGCCCCCGCCCAGGAGGCCACGGGCGAAGCGCTCCAGCACCGGCCTCAACGAGGGATTCGCCGCCGCGTCGCGGAGTATGGCCTCGAGGTAGCCGGCGGGGTCGCCGGTATCGAGGCGCTCGCCCTCCACCCTCGCGAAGGCAACCTTGCCCTTGGCGATGAGACGGTCGAGGGCATAGGTGTGGAAGTACTCCCCGCCTGTGTGTGCCTTCCAGCCCTCCTCGAGAAGATCGAAGAATTCGCTCGTGTAGAGGTATCTTCCGATCGAGACCTCATGGCTGGGCTCCTTCCCTCGAGCAGGTTTCTCGACGAAGCCCGCGACGGATACCCCATCGGGCCCCGGATCGACGACGCCGTAGCGGGAGACATCCCCGGCCTCGTGGATCGTCGCCATCACCGACTTGCCCGTGCGCTCGTGGGCTTCGATGAGCTGGAGGGCGAGGGGCCTCGCTCCGATGTGCAGGTCGTCGGGATAGGCGACCACGCAGGGGTCGCCTCCGACGAAGGCCCTCGCCTGCAGAAGGGCGTGGCCAGTGCCGCGCATCTCGGTCTGCCGGACGAAGAAGATCCTCGCCTCCGGGGGCGCGATGGCGGCGAGCTTGTCTGCCCTGCCTTCGCGGCGGAAGATCTCCTCGAGCTCGACCTCGCGGTCGAAATAGTCCTCGAGGCTCTTCTTCCTCCGCGAGCTGATGATGACTATGTCGCTTATCCCCGAGGCGATGAACTCCTCGACGATGTAGGCAATGGACGGCTTGGTGCCCACGGGAAGCAGTTCCTTGGGAACCGTCTTGGTGACCGGGAGGAAGCGGGTGCCGTAACCCGCAGCTACTATGATGCCCTTCATGCGGCCATGGTACCCGAAGGGCCCTCGGGCCATCAATCCTTGATGCCGAGGCTGTTGCCGACCGCCCGCAAGGTCCTGGCCCGGCGACGTATGCGCAGCGCGCATTCCGCTGCCCCTTGCCGGGCCCTCGCCTCGATAAGATCCGAGCTGGCGCCGGCTGTCCAGACGGCCCCCGAGGCCTCGACATCGAAGCCCGCGGGATACTGGAGCCGCGGCACGAAGATCTCTGTTGGGGTGGGGACTGCCGGGTCACAGAGCCAGCGCAGAAAGAATTCCCCGCTGATCATGTCGAAGCCCATGGCAATGATCTCGCCCGCCACGGCCCGCGCGAAGGGCCGCACAAAGCCGCGAAGGGCCCTGCCCCCCGCGTCCTCGCGCAAGCCCGTCTCCGACCTCGGACCGCCGGGACGGGAGGCCGAGGCCTCATCGGCGCACCAGACCGAGAGGTCCTCCCCGTTCCAGTTATCCCCACGCTCGTGGGAATTCGAGGCGCAGTAATTCCACAGGGCAGCGTCCAGAAGCTGGGCGTCGATCGCGTCGTAGTAGGCGCCCAGGGCCTCCTCGTGTTTGCTGTAATCGCCCGGCCTCGTCCCCCCTGGGTAGGCGTGCCTGCCGTCGATGTCAAAGGGCAGACCGAACTCGCCGAGCAGGCTGGGGATGCCACCCATGGCCCTGCGGCCATGGTCTGCGATCCTCGCGATCGCCGCGTGGAAAAAACGCCTCACCCGGCGCGGCCCCACGATGACCCCGCTGGTCTCGGGGTCGAATGCGAGGAAGCCGGTCCAGCGCTTGAGATAGAGGGTCACGACGTCGTACCAGTGGGTCGCGTTCACGGCGGGGACAGGGTCTGAACGCGGATCCCAAGGCTGGCGGCCTCCCTCGGGGGGGCCCTCGATGAAAAGGGCCATGCCCTGTCCCCGTACCGGTCCCCCTGCCAGGCTCTGTCCCCCTTGGGCCGCTTCCCTGACGCCGGCGATGAACCGCCTTGCAAATGGAAGCAGGAAGTCGCGGCCAAAGTCGACCTGGCTGTCCCCCGCCGAGAGGAAGTGCCCTGGGCGGAGGAGGCTCGGCCTGCCCCTCTTGAGCTCCCAGACCCCGGCGCGTCTCCAGACGCACTCCGAGCCGTCCTTCCATGAGCCCTGTCCCCGGCTGCCCAGGCCTCCGGCAGGAAAGCCAGACCCGGCGCGGATGGCGTCCCAGGGGGACATGGCGGGCATGAAAACCGGCACCCCGCCCTCGGGCCGGGCGAGGTCGCGGTGGCCGATGAATCCTGGCAGGGGCTCGTTCAGGCTGTCAAAGCCAAGGACCCCCTCGAAGCGCCCGACACGACGCGCGACCTCGCACATCGCAGCCACAAAGTGGCCCTGGAGGAATTCCTGGATCGATGGTCCCGTGGTTTCCTCGAATGGCCTGATTCCAGGCGCGAAGGTCTCGCCGCCGAAAAAGAGGCTGAACATGGTCGCGCAGCCAAGCCTCGATCCGTTGGAGAACCACTTCATGCGGGGGTAGGCCTCACCAAGCTCCTGATGGACGAGGGCCGCTCCCGACCCGTGCAGCCGCTCGGGCTCGAAGCCCGCGGCCTCGAGGGTCCAGATCGGGGCCCCGTCGCCTCCGGTCCAGCGGCTCCAGACATCCTGGTGGGGATCGATGAGGACGGCGAAGCCCCACTCGCAGGCCTTGGCCACGAGGGCCTCGAGATAGTCCAGATACTCGAGGTCGTAGACGCCGGGACCGTCGTGCTCGATCGCTTCCCAGGTGACGAGGAGCCTGAGGAAGTTCATCCCCCAGCGCCTGAGTCTCCCGAGGTGGGCGTCGGCCTCGGCCAAGGGGAAGGGCCTTCCGAGGAAGGAGACGCCTTTTCTCTGGTAGAATCCAGCCTTCAGGTGGGTCGCGCCATCGGGCCTCGTGGGGATCTTGCAGTCCCCGCCGAGGTTGACCCCGCGGAAGACGATCCTCCGTCCTTCCGTATCACGCCACCTCTCGCCTATTATCTCCATGGGGCTCCCCCTATACGGACCGACTATAGCGCCGGTTCCCGAGAGCCGACAATGGAAGCCAGGGACCGTCCGTAAGGGCGGCGGCACAAGCGGAGGAAGAAGTGATAGACAAGGGCGACATAGATGGACGGATCCTCTTCGACGACGGGGAGCACAAATTCATCTGGCTAGGCACAGATCCGGCCGACCGCAAGGGCATTGTCCAGACCCTCCAATACCTGATCGTTGACAAGAACAGGGGCTGGCTCCTCGATCCGGGCGGGGTCCATCTCTTCTCCCAGGTCGTGGCAAGCGCGAGCCGCTATATCTCCTTGGACAGGATCGAGGGGATCTTCTTCTCCCACCAGGACCCCGATGTCTCCTCGGGCATCGCCCTCTGGCTCGGCGTCACCTCGGCCAAGGTCTACATCTCGAGCCTGTGGACGAGGTTCATCCCCCACTTTGGCCTTGTCGACCAGAGCCGGATCACGGCGATCGAGGACTCGGGCAAGGCCCTGACCCTGGGCTCGGGAGCCCGCCTGAGCTTCGTCCCCACCCACTTCATGCACTCCCCTGGCGCCTGGTCCCTCTTCGACGAGAGGGCGAAGATCCTCTTTTCCGCCGATGTCGGGGCAGCCGTCTTCCCAGACGGGGCCGAGACCCTCTTCATCGACGATTTCGCCGCGGCCCTCCCCTACACCGAGGGCTTCCACAAGCGCTACATGGCCTCGAATTCCGTGGTGCGCCGATGGACCGATATCGTCAGACGCCTCGATCCCCAGATGATCGCCCCCCAGCACGGCGGCATCTACAGGGGAAGGGCCGTCGGTGACTTCCTGACCTGGCTCTCCTCCCTGCGCTGCGGCGTCGACCTGCTCGACGAGCTGTACCGGGTCTAGGACAAATTATGCAGGAAGACATCCTCGCCAACTACAAGGTCGCCCTCGACCGATTCGCGGTCGGCTACAACAAGTCCGTCGTCCTCTCCTCGGTGACCCAGCGATCCCTGGGCATCCTCGACTCATCGATGAAGGGGATCGAGGACGCCCTCTCCACCATCGTCGCCTCCTTCGAGGAGATCAGGGCCACGGGGGCGAGCACCTCGGACAACGCGGTCAGGATCGACAGCATGATGTCCAGGATCCTCGTCGAGAACTCGACCATGGACTCGGACGTGGTCGAGCGCATGAAGGAACTCGAGCGAGCCGCCTCCGACGCGCGGCACATCGACGGCCTCTTCCGCGACCTCCAGGGCAAGACCAAGAGCATCGAGAACGTGACGGGGGCGATACGCGACGTCTCCGACCGCACCAACATCCTCGCGATCAACGCATCGATCGAGGCCGCGCGGGCCGGATCGGTGGGCAAGGGCTTCCGCATCATCGCAAACGAGGTCCGCACCCTCGCGGGCCAGACCGGGGATTTCGCGAAGGAGATCGATTCGACGATCGGGGAGTTCCGCTCCTCGGTCGCCGTCATCGACGAGCGCATGCGGGGCTTCATCGACCTGCTCGAGCGCTTCCGCAGTTCCTTTGCCGAGATCCTCGCCAACTTCAAGGCGAACGCAGGCAGCATCGACGAGGCCGGCCACTTCCTCTCTGAGATCTCGACCGCCATCCAGGAGGAGACCAAGGCACTCACCGACGGACTCGCCTCGCTCGAGTCCATCTCGGGCAGCGTGAAGGACACGCACGCGGTGTTCAGCGCCCTGTCGACAAGCCACGACTTCCTGGACACCCTCCTCGACAAGGGAGAGCGCTAAACTGTGACCGAAGGCCCGGACTTCAGCCAAGCCCCGCGGCCGGAGCCGGGCTCAGCCGCCTGCGCACGACGCCCCCTGGCGGTCATCACCGACGACCGCTTCGGCGAGTCGCTGATCGAGCGGGACATCCTCGAGGCTGCCGGGGTCGACCTGGTCGTGGCGAAGTGCCGGAGCTCGGCAGACGTCGCGGCGGCGGGCAAGGAGGCGCACGCCCTCCTTGTGAACCTCGCCCCGGCGGACGCGGCTGCGATCGAGGCCCTCGAGCGCTGCCGCGTCATCGCCCGCTACGGCATAGGCCTCGACAACGTCGACCAGGAGGCCGCGGCCCGGCGCGGGATCGTCGTGGCCAACGTGCCAGGCTACTGCGACACCGAGGTGGCGGAGCACGCACTCGCCCTCATACTCTGTCTCTCGAGGGGCATAGCGAGGCGCGACAGCCTTGTCCGTGGCGGAGGCTGGGGCACTGTCCCCTTCGGGAGGCGGCTCGCGGGCACAAGGCTTGGCATCCTCGGCTTCGGCGGGACGGGAAGGGCCCTGGCCCGGATCGCCCTCGGCCTGGGCTTCAGCGAGATACTCGTCTGGAGCCCGCGCATCAGCTGTGAGCGCATCGATGCCGCCCTCGGCGGGGCGCCCGTGGCCCTGGGCGTCGCCGTGCGGCCAGCCTCATTCGACGAGCTCCTCAGGGATTCCGACTGGATCTCGGTGCATCTTCCGCTCAAGGGCGAGACCCGCGGGATCATCGGAAGCGAGGCCCTCGCCTCGATGAAGAAGGGCGCCTGCCTGGTGAACGTATCGCGCGGGGCCGTGCTCGACGAGGAGGCCCTCATCGCTTCCCTGGCTTCCGGCCACATCGCCGGGGCCGGCCTCGACGTCTTCGTCGCCGAACCCCTTCCCCAGGGGACAGCCCTCCGCTCCTTCCCCAACGTGGTCTTCACCGACCACAGTGCCTACGCCTCGGTCGACTCGATACGGGAGCTCAGGAGAAGGACGGCCGAAAACGCACTCGCAGCGCTCCGTGACGCCGGACTCGTCCGCCACGGCACATGAAGGCGGCCCAAGCGCCCTGGACAGAAAAAGCCCCCCTGTGGGGATGGCATTGGTCTTCCTAGCGGCCGACTGCCAGGACTGAGACGATCTTGCCCTCCCGGTTCGAGGCCTTGGATACGTTCAGCGGATCGGGGACAAGGGAACCGCGGTAGACGAAGCCGTAGAGGTGGGTCCCGGGCGTCAGGGGAAGGGAAAGCTCGTACACACCCGGCGCTGTTTCGCTCATCTCGTGGATGAAGGGGTCCCAGTTGTCGAAATCCCCGCTCACCGTGACAAGCTCGCCCGGGGCGGCGCGGAAGATGAAATTCGCCGTCCTCCCGTCCCTGGGATCGAGGATCTCGTAGACGCCGAGGTGGAGGTCGCTAATATAGGGGATGGCAGCCAGGGAGACGGCGAGGCCGAGGGAGGGGTCAATCAGGCGCTGGGGATTGGCCGGGTCCCAGGTCCAGACTCCATCGATGACCAGTCGATACGCGAGGGGCTCGCTGCGCTTCAGGGGGATCTGATACGCGAGCACGAAGACGCCCCTGGCATTCCTCCTGAAGGAGTGCACGGAGGCGAAACCCTCGTGGGCGAAGGCGGCTCCGACATACCTGTGGGGGCCCGCGGCAGAGAGGACAAGGAAGCCTTCGATTATTTGGGGGGCTGAGACCTTTGCCAGGCCGGCGAGCCTCATGTGGAGGGTCAGGGACTCCACGGCCGGAAAGGGGCTGTAGAGTCCCTGGGGGGCCTCTGGGGATCCCGATTCCGGAGATGCCGCGGCCAGTGAAAGCAGGGCGGCAACAGAGAGACAGGCAGCGAAAATGAGTCTTTTCATGGCTATATACCGAATATCGGCTGCTTCCGATGCCGGGCTCAAGCGGATTTCCTTCACAAAGCGCCAGATCGTCCGTTAATATAGGGAAGGATCGCCATGCCCCGTCTGCAGGACATCGAACGCTTCAAACAAGATCTCGCCTCGCTCGCTCACGAGGGAGAAGTCCTGGAACGTTGGGGCGAAGCCCTGCCGGTCATCGAGCCCCCCGGGGGCGAGGAAGCTGCCCAGGTCGAGAGCCTCGGGGGCGAGGCTGAGGATGGCAGAGCCCTCGAGAGCGAGACCAGCGATGCCGAGCTTGGCGCCCTTCTTGAACCCTTCCCCGAGGAAGAGCCGCCGCCAGGGGACATCGCCCCAGAATCCGAGGCCCCGGCCGACGCCCTCGATTTCGGCGACCTCCTCGAGAGCCCTCCTTCCGGGCCACAGGAGGCCCCCACAGCCGAGGAGGATGCCTTCGACCTCGCTTCCTTCGGGGACCTGTCCCCCTTCGACGAATCTCCCACCCCGAGCGAGGTCCCGGCCGAAGAGGCTGCCGGTATCGGGGCCGAGCCCCTCACGACCAAGGAATTCTCCGAGGAGCCGCCCCAGGATGCAGGTGGGGAGGCCGAGGAACTCCTCTCCTTCGAGGAGGCTCCGACAGCGGAGCCTGAGGGAGCCGGCTTCGAACTTCCCGACCTGGACGCCTTCGATCTCTCGCCCCCGCCCGAAGGCGGGGCCGAGCCAGCCGCTGGGGCCGACGAGTTCTCGATTCCCGACATGGGCTTCGCGGAGGAAGCTCCCGAGTCGGAGGCGCCTACCCAGGAGGCCGAGGGACTCGCCTCATTCGGCGATGATGAGCCTAGCCCCCCGGCAGAAGAGGCACTGTCCCTCGGCGGGGCCCTCGATTCCTTCGAGTCCTTCAGTTTCGAGGAGGGGGGCGGAGGCCTCGGGCCTGAGAACGGCGAGAGCGCCTCCTCTGCCCTGAGCTTCGAGAGGGAAATCGCCGCACTGAGCGACGAGGCTCCTCCCGCTGCCGAGGAGACCTTTTCCCTCGACCAGGACTGGAGCGGCTTCGACGAGGTCCCCGGGGCGGCTCCTCCGCCGCGGCAGGCCCCGGCCAGGCCCGCGGGACCGGCCGCCGGCGGCGCGCCAGAGGAAAAGGCCCGTCCCGTGGCTCTCACCGAGGGCCAGGTCGACCGCCTCCAGGACAACCTCCTCGCCTATCCCCTGAACCTCAGGGTCGCCGTCGAGGACATCCTCGCGAACGAGAAGGGGACGGAGGCCCAGCGTTCAAGGATCGTTTGGGGCATGGTCGAGGGGATGCCCCTCGAGGATCTCGCCTTCATCGCGGGCCGCATATTAAAGCGGCGCATCCAGATACCGCGCGGCTACGAGAAGAAGACTGGGGCCTCGATCGAGGCGGAGCGCGGGACTTTCCGCTATGCCTTCGTCCACACGGTGCTGCCCGTCCTCAAGGTCGGCTTCTTGGTCCTCGCAGTCACCGCCCTCCTTGGCTGGATGTGCTACCGCTACATCTACATCCCGCTCGCGGCGAACGCCCTGTACCGCCAGGGCTACCAGCTCATCGCCGAGGACCGCTACAGCGAGGCCGACGCGACCTTCGATAGGGCGACAGGAAAACACGAGTTCATCGCCTGGTACTACCGCTACGCCGAGGCCTATCGCGCCCATCGGCAGTACATCCTCGCCGAGAAGAAGTACGAGGCCCTCCTCAACCGCCACCCGAAGGAATCGGCCGGGGCCCTTGACTGGGCGCGCCTCGAGCGCGACCAGCTCAAATACGATTCGGCGGTGAAGGTGATCAGGGAGCGCCTCCTCTCCTGGGACTACTTCAACAAGGACGGCCTCCTCCTGCTTGGCGACATCTACCTCGACTGGGCCGACGAGGACCCGAAATGGTTCGAGCAGGCGAGGCGGAGCTACGCCGCCCTCATCCAGCGCTATGGGGGCGACGACCTCTACCTCGGCCGGATGCTGCGCTACTTCATCAGGACCGACAACCTCAAGGAAGTCCTGCCCCTCAAGGCGCGCTTCCTCGGCGAGAAGAAGAACCCCCTCGACGCCCTCTCCCTGGCCGAGCTGGGCGGATATCTCATGGACAAGGGCATGCTCGAGGACGTGAACTCCATCCTCCAGGAGGCCGCCAGGAAGGACTCCCTGGTGCCCGAGGCCCACTTCGAGCTCGCCCGCTACTTCCGCCACACCGCCTCGACGAGCGAGGAGCGCAAGGCCCTCGACAACGCGGTCAGCACCTACCGCGCCCTGCCCGCCCTCACGGCGAAACGGACCGCAGGGTACATCGAGAGCCTGATATGGCGAGGGCGCTTCCGCATCGCGGAGAGCCAGTGGATCGGCGCCGAGGAGGACTTCACAGCGGCCGCCTCCGCCTACGAGGACGCAGTCGAGCTCAGGCGCCTCCCGCGCGGCGCGCGCTTCCATGAGACCTTCGCGGCCGAGGCCTACGCGGGACTGGCCGAGGTGGCCCTGCGCCAGAGGGCCGACCTCGAATCGGCCCTGCGGCTCTACAAGAGGGCCGAGGCGAACGGCTACGACACGGCGGACACGCGCTACAAGCGCGGCTACATCCTCTACAAGACGGCGCGTTATGCGGATTCGCTCGAGCAGTTCCACAGGGCCGGCAGGCTCGGCAGCGAGGGCCCCTACCTGAGCTTCGCCTTCGGCGCGGCCCTGTACGCGCGCCAGGACTGGTCGGCGGCCGAGGGCTATTTCCGGAAAGTGAAGCAGGTCATCGGCGACGAGATCGCGGGCATAGATTCGCCCGTCCCCCGCGAGGACTCCCACCAGGCCGAGCTCGTCACCCTTCTCATGAAGGCCGACAACAACCTCGGGGCCGCCCTCTACAACGTCGCGAACCGCCTGGGGAACGCCGCCCTTCGCTCCAAGGCCTACTCAGCCTTCGCAGCCGCCACCCGCGGCTACGACGAGCTCGGCCTCGGCTCGGCGGTGAGCGCCATGCCCGAGGACCGCAACCTCGGCCTCCTAAACATGAACCTCGCCCTCAATCCAAGAAGGGGCGTCCAGCCGGTGGTCTACGCCGAGATCGAAAGGGACATGGACTTTCCCAAACGCCTGCCGTGAAGACAGGTCCCAAAGACCAGCCTCTAGCCTAGCTGCACTCAGCGAGACCGTAGCCGCATGGCAGGGCCTCTTCGCCCCCCGCGAGGACAAGGGAGCCCTCGGCGGCGGCCTCGTCGTCGGCCACCCGGTACTTCTTCCACGATCCGCCAAGATAGTGGGCCGATACCATGGCGAGGCCGAAGACCCAGCCGATGGGGATCCCGAACCAGATGCCGTCGGCTCCGTACAGGCGGGAGAGGGCAAAACTGGCGGGGATCCGGGCGAGCCACACGGCCACCACGGCCGCCACCATCGCGAAGGTCGCGGCGCCCGCTCCCCGGAGGAGGCCGCTCAGGACGAACATGGCTGAGAAAAGCGGATAGAAGGAGGCCACGACCAGGAGGTAGCGGACGCCATGGGCGACGACAGCGGGGTCGGAGGCGAAGAGACCGATGAGGCCTCTCGGGAAGAGCAGAAACAAGGCGGAGATCAGGAGGGACACCCCCGATCCCAGGAGGAGGGTGGCACGAAGGCCGCGCCTGACCCTCTCACTCCTGCCGGCGCCCATGTTCTGCCCGGTGAAGATGCTCATTGCGATGCTCAGGTTCATCGCCGGCAGGATCGCGAAGCTGTCAAGGCGGCTCGCCGCCGTGTAGCCCGCCATCACATCGGTGCCGAAGGGATTCACGATCGCGCTCAGGGCCACAAAGGAGAGGGACACGAGTCCCATCTGGATCGCGGTGGGGAGACCTACCTTGAGGATCAGAGCGAGCTCGGTCCGGTCGATCCGCAACTCGCCTAAGGAGATATGGAGGAGTTCCTCCCTTGAGCGCTGGATGAATGCGTACGAGGCGCCAAAGGCCGCGGCCTGGGCGAAGAAGGTGGCCCAGGCCGAGCCCGCGACTCCCCAGCCAAAGACCAGCACGAAGAGCAGGACAAGACAGATGTTAAGGAGGCTCGCGAAGACCAGGAAATAGAGGGGATTCTTCGAGTCCCCTACCGAGCGGAGCACCGAGGAGATCGCGTTGTACCCGAAGACGAATATGATGCCCGAAAACGTGATCTGTAAGAATACCCTGGCCTGTTCCAGATACGCCTGGGGCGTGCCGATGAGGACGAGTATCGGCCTCGCAAGGATGATACCTGCCACCGAGGTGATCGCGCTCGCGACAAGCAGGAAGGCGTAGATCGTGTGCATGCTCGCGCGGAGCCTGACACGGTCTCCCGCGCCGAAGTGCTGCGCGAGGACCACGCTACCGCCCATGGTCACCCCCATGATCACGGAGATCGTCAAGAAGATCAGGGGGAAGCTGACGCCGACCGCGGCGAGAGCCTCCTTGCTGACTCCCATGCCCACCACCATCGCGTCGACCGTTGAGTAGAGTTGCTGGAAGACATTGCCCAGCAGCAGGGGGATCGAGAAGGCGACGATGAGCTTCGCCTCATTGCCTTCTGTCATTGCACGCATGGATTTGAAAATAAGTAATCCGGAAAGGAAAGAGAAGGAACGGATCCACAAACCCGATTTGACCACCGGCCGCCGGCGAAGGTATTTTCGGGGAATGGCATCAAAAGCAGACAGGCTTGTCCCCTGGATCGTCTACCTCATATTCTTCGCGGTGCTCAACGAAACCGTTTTCAATGTCTCCACTCCCAGGATCGCCGCCGAGTTCTCACTGAGCGCCTCCGGCGTCTCCTGGATGATGACGATCTTCATGGTCTTCTTCGGCATCAGCACGGTGATCTTCGGCAAGCTGTCAGACATCTACAGCCTCAGGCGCCTCATCCTCATCGGGATCAGCGTGTACCTGCTGGGCTCCGTCCTTGGCTTCGTCCTCCGCTCCTCCTACGCCCTGGTCATCGCCGCGCGAGCCATCCAGGGCATTGGCGGATCGGCCATCCCGGCCCTCGTATTCGTCGTGGTGGCGCGCCACTACGAAGCCTCTCAGCGCGGGAGGGTCTTCGGCATGATCACCTCCACCGTCTCCCTGGCGATAGGCCTCGGCCCAGTGATCGGCGGCTTCGTCTCTGCCGCCCTCCACTGGTCCTTCCTCTTCCTCATCCCGCTGTTCCTCGCCGTCTCCATACCCTTCTTCGCGAGGGAGTTGCCGAAGGAGGACAGGAGGGCAGGGAGGATCGACGCAGTCGGGGCCTTCCTCCTGGCAGGCACTGTGGGCTCATTCGTGCTCTGGCTCAATTTTCCCTACTGGTACCTTCTCACAGCTTGCGCGATCTCGCTCGCCCTGTTCGTCGCGCGCATCAATAGCGTGAGCGAGCCATTCATAAAGCCCTCGCTGTTCTCCAACGTGAAATTCCGAAACGGCGTCATCGTCGGCTTCGCCCTCTTTTCGGTCGTCATCGGCATCCTGTTCGTCGTGCCCCTCATGCTGAGCCGGGTCTACGGCCTCGACACCGCGCAGATTGGCCTCATCCTCTTCCCTGGCGCCATGAGCTCGGCCCTCTTCGGCCCCGTCGCCGGCAGCCTCGCGGACCGCAGGGGCAACAGCTTCGTCGTGTCGCTCGGCCTCATGCTCCTCATCACGAGCATGCTCATGATGGCCTTCTGGCTCAGCCTCTCTCCCCTCGTCGTCGGCGCTGCCCTCCTTCTCACCTACACCGGCTTCACCCTCTTCCAGACGGCGATGATCAACAGCGTCTCGCAGACCCTCCCGCCGGAGGAAACGGGGGTGGGGATGGGGCTGTTCAATCTGGTGAGCATCGTCTCCGGGGCGATGGGTGCGGCGATCGTCGGCCGGAGCCTTGACGGGGGCTGGCTCGACTTCCGCCTCCTCCCGGTGGGCCAGTCCCCGGCTGGAACCCCGTACAGCAACCTCATGCTGGCCTTTAGCGTCATTGTCGTTGCCGGTGGCATCCTCTACCTTGGCAGCTACCGCGGCCCAGCCGCGCCAGAGCTGAGGTCCTGCGTGGAATTCTCCGAATGCTAAAAAATGGGGCCGGCCGGGTTTCTGCGCCCGGCCGGCCCTTCGGTCGCGTGCCCCCAAGACGGAGGGCCACGCGAGCTGTCACGCAGTGAGGTCGATGTTCTGCCCCACTCCCCGCTCCTGTTCCGCCGACTTGACCAGCTTGGAGGTGTTCTGCGCCTCCTCGGTCGTGCCATTTCGGATCTCCGTGCTCTCCTCGGACTGCATGTTGTTTGTGGTATAGCTCACCGGCGCGATCGCCTGGCTGCTGCTATCGATACCCCCTATCTGCATGGACTCTACCTCCACCAAACCAGAATACCCAGAAAGCTACTGAGGATCGGGGGCCGGAGGGCGCAAATTCCTTTGGCTAGAGTTCCCTGAAGGCCGCGAAAAAGTCGTTTTCGACCTTGAGTTCGTCGAGGATCTGAGAAACCTGGCCTCGATGGTGCGTCGCATGGCTGGAGGCCGAGACAAGGAGGACCCCAAGCTTGCGCGTCTTGCCGAACACCGCCACCTCGGTTCCGAGCACTCCGGCATCCTCGCTCGAGGTCGATCTGCTCGTCGGTGGATCCGAGCTCGCGAAGGAGGCTCGAGGCCATTGAGATCGCCACCTCTTTCTCGTCGGTGAAGACCTCGTCCGCGCCGGAATCCCGGGCCGCGGGAACCTCGCCCAGGAACTCCGACCTGAGGAACACGCGGATCTTGGGCTGGATGCCCTTGGCGATCTCTGTCAGGTCCTTGCCGGAAAGGCCAGGGGCTGAGACGATGAGGCTCAGCGCGTCCTCGAGCCTCGCGGCGGCCATGGTCTCAAAACGGGTAGCGTCACCGTATACCGCGGCGATGCCCGATTCCCTGAGCTCCTTCACGGTCTCCAGATTCAGCTCGATGACGGTGACATATATGCCGTAGCCACGGAGGATGCGATACAGCACCCTGCCGACCGAACCGTAGCCCACGAGGACCACGCGGTTGGCCTGCTTGTCTTCGCCCTCCTCGGCCATCTGGCCATTTGAGTCGCCGACCCTCAGTCTCGCACGATCGGACACGAGCTTGAAGATCGTCGGGTTCAGGGCGACCGTCGCGACCGAGACCGCTACGATCACGTTCATCGCGTTTCCCGGGAGGAGACCAAGGCCCGAGGCGAGGGATCCGAGGATGAAGGAGAACTCGCCGATCTGCGCGAGCGAGGCAGCGATGATGGCGGCAGAGCCGAAGGACCGCCCGAGGCCCACCGAGAGGAAGAAGGCGATAGAGGTATTCACGAAGAGAACAAGGGCGATGGCCGCGAGCACAAGGGGCCAATCGCGAGCGAAACCAGGGGGATCAAGCTGCATTCCCGACCGAGACGAAGAAAAGGACTGCGAAGGCGTCGCGCAGGGGCATCACCTCAGATGCTGCCCTCGTGCTGTAGTCAGACTGGCCCACGACCATCCCCGCCAGGAAAGCGCCGAGGGCCATCGAGGCCCCGAAAAGCATAGACGACCCGAGCCCGATGCCCAGGGCCAGAACGAGGACTGTCAGGGAGAACAGCTCCCTGGATCCCGTCCTGGATACATAGCTGAGGGCCTTGGGCACGAGCCGCTTCCCGACGACAAGGGTCAGGCCGAAGAGGATGGCCAGCTTGAGGATGACCAGACCGAGCGAAGCCAGCAGATCCAGGGCCGACGGCCGCCCTCCTCCGGAGACGGCGATGGCCGGAAGGAGGAAGAGGGCGAAGACCGTCAGCAAATCCTCCACTACAAGCCAGCCCAGGCTTATCTTCCCCTCGGGGCTATGGAGGGCCTTGTTGTCGGTGAGAACCCGGGTCGCCACGACCGTGCTCGCGATCGAAAGGGCCAGGCCGAAGATGAGGCCTTGTTCCCAGCCCCAGCCGAAGAGGCGAGAGACAAGGGCAGCGGCCGCCGCCGAAAGACCCACCTGGATCAAGGCTCCTGGGAGGGCGATCCCCCGGACCGAGAGGAGATCGCCAAGCCGGAAGTGGAGCCCCACGCCGAACATGAGGAGGACCACTCCAACTTCCGATACCTGGCGGGTTATCGTGTCGTCGGCGACGAGGCCCGGCGTGTGGGGGCCGACCGCTATACCCGCGATCAGATAGCCGACGATGGGGGACAGGCCAAGCCGCTTCGCCAGATCGCCGAAAAGCAGGGCGGCGCCGAGTCCACCAGTTAGTGCCAGGATCAGTCCGAACTCTTGCGTCATTGTCGACTCCCAGTGCCTTGCATATGATGCATACAGAGAGAGGCTCGTGGCAGGAACATGGGTCTAGCCGCAGGTGCGGCTGTTGCGGACTCATGCGATGAAAAGTATGCGGGGTTTGGGCGATACTGGGATTGAACCAGTGACTTCTACCGTGTGAAGCTGAATAATTCCTTTGCCCACATATGCTTACGTATGCCAAACCCTTGCTGTAACTCGGTTTCTAGCCAACGGCTTGTGTATCCTTATGCCATGATATGTCACAGTATGCAAGACAGAAAAGTAACAGCTTCAGTCACACGAACAAGCGAACATGCCTTGCCCGTTCCTTCTTCAGTGTCCATAATCAGAGAATGAACAATCACTAAAACAGGGAGTTAGTATGCGATCCCCGCCGAGTCACCCAAACGACCTGACTGCTTTCAAACGAGAATATGCAAATGCCCAAGGTTGCTTCGGACTTGAGGAATGTAGCCTGCTGTCAGCAAGGGGGCGATCTTGAGCCTGGTGACCAACCTAAGAGGAAGGCTTCGGAACACAAGCCTCCCCAAGACCCATGCACTTCTCCCCGTCTTCGAGGCGGTGGTCAACTCTATCCACGCCATCGAGGAATCTGGCAAGGATTCCAAGCAAGGACGGATAACCGTCGAGATAGAACGAGTCTCTTCCAAAGGTCAGAAGCGTCTCTTCTCTGAGGAGAAGAAACCAGGCCCAGAGGCTGAGGACGAAATCACCGGCTTCGTGATAACCGACAATGGCGTAGGGTTCACGGATGAAAACATGGCTGCCTTCGAGACCCTCGATACCGATCATAAGATCGACCAAGGCTGCAGAGGAGTTGGCCGGTTGCTTTGGCTCAAGGCCTTTGAACGTGTGGAAGTCGAGAGCCATTTCTTAGACAGTGATGGCACCTGTCGGAAGCGAACGTTCATCTTCGACACAGAGGTGGGAATTGCCGGGAATACTATCGAAGGCTGCGATGCTGGCCAAGCGCTACAGACCAAGATCGTCTTGAAGGGGTTCCGTGAACAGTATAAGGAGTACGCGCGCAAAACAGCACCATCCATTGCGAAACTCCTCTTGGAGCATTGTCTTTGGTACTTCATTCGAGAAGGCGGTGCTCCGAAGGTCTTCGTCATTGATCCCGAGAACAATCTCGATCTCGATGACATCTACGATGAACACATGATGTCTTCAGCGAAAGCGGAAATAGTTGATGTTAAGGGGCAACAGTTCGAGATTACCCATCTCAAGCTTCGAAGCCATTCTGCCCAGAATCACAGCGTATCTTACTGCGCCGGGAATCGAGTCGTTCGGGAAGAGAACATCACTGGCCGCTTGCCTGGGCTCTATGGTGTCGGGTAGCGGGATCTTTTCTCAGG
>JANXYO010000135.1 GCA_025356015.1 Spirochaetaceae bacterium | reverse complement strand
CTTCCAGTCTCTACCGTGAACTGGGGCGCAACTCGGATCAGGGGCTCTACATATCCGGCAAGGCGAATGCCCGGGCAGCCAGGCAACGGAAGCAGAATAGGCCGTCGCCAGTCCGTCAGAACAAGCCGCTCATGAGATGCGTTGAGAAGCTCCTGAGAAATGAGTACTCCCCGGATGAGATCGTTGGCCGAATAGCATTGGAGCAGCAGCATCCGGACTGGCACATTTCGCACGAGACGATCTATCGACATATCTGCCTGGAAGCCCGACGAGGGAAGGATCTCCGGCCCCACCTGAGGCAAGGGCGCAAGCATCGACGGAAGCGATTGCTCAAGAAGGACAGGCGCGGAATCATTCCTGGCAGGGTATTCATCGATTCCCGACCCGCCATTGTCGATAGGAAAGTCCGGCGCGGCGACTGGGAAGGCGACACTGTTGAAGGAGCGGGAAAACACGGCTATGTCGCCACGTGGGTTGACCGAAGCAAGAAATACCTTGTGGCCTATAAACTGCCCCACAAGGCCGCCCAGGCCCTTGTGGACGGCGCGGAAAAGGCATTCAGGAACATACCCAGGAAGTACAGGAAGACCTTTACGGTCGACAATGGCAAGGAATTCGCAAAGCACAGGGAGCTCTCTAGACGCCTTGGCGGAAAGGTCTACTTTGCCCATCCTTATCATTCATGGGAGCGGGGGCTCAACGAGAACACGAACGGGCTCCTTAGGCAGTATCTACCAAAGAGCAGATCCTTCGCAGACCTGACGGAAAAAGAGCTTGCCAGGATTGTCGACAAGCTCAATAATCGTCCAAGGAAATCGCTAGGCTACCTGACACCGCGAGAGGCCTTCTGGGGGCTTCCTCTCGCACTTCAAACTTGATTCCAGGATTCAAGGAACCTGGGCCTCAGCTGTACAGGTAATCCCATGCTGAGGGCGTAGCCCGGCAGGGGCGAGGGACTCATGGAATACCTCTCACGCTAATCATTCACAAGACAAACTCATACTTGATGGCTTGCCTCCGCATTCCCAGCTTCTCGTAGAAATCCATCGCCTCCTTGTTGAAGGAGAGGACGTTGAGGACGATCCTTTCTGCCTTGTCGCTTGAGGCCTCGCCGCGTATATAGTCCATCATCGCCTTGCCGATCCCCTGTCTCTTGTGCCCCTCGTCGGTGGCTATGCTGTCCACGACATGGACCCTGGCGTCGTTCAGGAGCTTGACGTCCCTGGTGTCCTGGATCTGGATGACCGCGTAGCCAAGTATTTTCCCGGCCTCTCCGCAGGCCACTATGATCCTGTATTTCTCCGGGCTGCCGAGCATCGTCGTGAATTCATCGAGGCCGAGGGGAGTGGCGGTTTCCCTGTAGATGTCCGCGCGGTTGTCGGTGTGCAGCTTATGGACCTGGGCCGCGATCGGCATGATGCCGCCGTAATCGGACTCAGACGCGGGCCGCACGGTGATGGGCATACTCATCTGTTCCTGGTCCTGAGGTAGTAGTGCCAGAAGCAGTACGCGGCCAAGGATCGATATGGCCTCCACTGCTCGCTCAAGTCGCCTATCTCCTCCCGCGTCTCGAGACCGTAGAGCTCCCGCACCGTCTTCATGACGGCGATATCACCAATGGGAAAGACATCCTTCTTCTGAAGGCAGAACATGAGAAATATGTCTGCCGTCCAGTTGCCGATCCCCTTGATACCGGTCAGCAGGGCCCGTATCTCATCCTCGTCCTTCATTGCGAGAACGTCGAAGACAAGTTCACCCGATATCACCGCCTCTGAAAGGGCGCGAAGATAGCTGGCCTTCTGCCTGCTTATCTGGCAGGCCTTCATTTCCTCGTCGGACAGACGCAGTATCTGCTCGGGTTCAAAGGCTGCCAGATAGCCATCGAGCTTCTTGTAATGCGCGTTCGCCGACTCAAGGCTGACCTGCTGCTCGAGGATTATCCTGCACAGGGAGACAAAGTCAGCTCCACGCTTCCACCGCGGCGGATTCCCAAATCTCTCGATGATCGACGCGATCACGCTGTCCTTCCTGCGCAAGACAGCCATGTCGCCGTCATTCACTATTGCCATAGTTTGCAGCCTCGGAGTCGCTGGCTTATTCGTCAGCCTTGAATTTCCGCCAAGAATAGCCCCGGCCTTGCCAGGCGTCAAGAATCCCGGATTGACGAGTGGCATGGTCCGAAGCGACATTATAGCCGAAGGTGGGACCATGAAAGAGACAAACGCGGACGAGGGACAGTCGGAACCGAAGGACATTGGGGCGGTGATCGCCGCTCTTGCTGACTGGCGGGGGAAGACCTTGGGCCGGATGCGCAAGCTCATCAAGGAGACCGACCCCGAGGTCCAGGAGGAGCTCAAGTGGAGGGGCACTCCCACATGGTCCCACGAGGGGATCATCTGCACCGGGGAGAGCTACAAGAGCGTCGTGAAGCTCACCTTCGCGAAGGGCGCCCTCCTCGATGACCCTGCCCCCCTCTTCAACTCGAGCCTCGAGGGCAATGCGCGCCGCGCCATCGACATCCACGAGGGCGAGGAGGTCGACGGCCCTGCCTTCAAGTCCCTCGTGCGCCAGGCTGTCGCCCTCAACATCGCCGGCAAGACGAAGGCCGCGAAGAAGGCGAAGTAGGTGCGCTCGGGAGACAGCTAGTCAAGGACGGCGATGGCCTCGATCTCCACCAGCACGCCAGCGCCTGGCATGCCAAGGCCCTCCACAAACAGGACGCTGATGGCCGTGGGGAAATTGCCCCAGACCTTCTGCGCAGCGGCAAAGCCTTCCTGGATGCTCTGGCCCTTGGCTACGTAGATGGTCTGCTTCACCACATTCTCCTGGGTGGCGCCGACTGAGCTCAAGACCTCGAGGAGGTTCCCGTAGGCCTGCTCGACCTGGGATGCGAAGTCCCCGCCGGCGAGGGAGCCGTCCTTCAGGAAGCCGTTCTGGCCGCCGATGTAGAGGGTCTTGCCGCCCTCGGCAAGGACGCCTTGAGAGAAGGCGGGGTTCTTGTGGAGCGTGTCGGGATTGATGTGGGTGATCTTCATGATGGGAAACATGCCTCCTCTAGGCGGAAACCTTGTCATATGTGCGCAGGGCAGCCGGCAGCACCTGGGTGACCGCATGGCCAGCCGCCGGCAATCCCACAAGGATCGCGCTTGATCACTTCCTCACGGCTCGCCAAAGGTGGGCCTCGCCGCGCTGGGAAGCGGCGAGGCGCCTATCGTCCTAGGACCGCTTTTGATCGAAGCGGTCGAGGTTCATCACCTTGTCCCAGGCCGCCACGAAGTCGTGGAGGAACTTCTCCTTGGAGTCCTCGCATCCATATACCTCCGACAGGGCCCGGAGCTGCGAGTCAGAACCAAAGATGAGGTCGACCCGGGTGGCCGTCCACTTTAGTCTGCCCGTGGCGCGGTCACGGCCCTCGAACACTCCGTCTTGCGAGGAGGCCTTCCACTCGCTGCCCATGTCGAGCAGGTTCACGAAGAAGTCGTTGCTTAAGGTCTCGGGCCGCTCGGTGAAGACCCCGTGTTTGGACTGCTTGAAGTTTGCGTCGAGGACGCGCAGGCCGCCGATGAGAACGGTCATCTCGGGGGCGGTCAGGGTCAACAGCTGCGCGCGGTCGACAAGGAGCTCTTCCGCCGACACCGAGAACTTGCGTTTGAGATAGTTGCGGAAGCCGTCGGCGACGGGCTCGAGGACGGCGAAGGACTCCACATCGGTCTGCTCCCGGAGGGCGTCCATGCGTCCGGGCGCGAAGGGCACTGTCAGCTCGTGGCCTGCCTTCTTCGCGGCCTGCTCGATCCCCGCGCAGCCACCAAGGACGATCAGGTCGGCAAGCGAGACCCTCTTGCCGCCCGGCTGGGAAGCGTTGAATGCGGTCCTGATCCCCTCCAGGACACCCAGCACTTTCGCAAGCTGCGTTGGCTCGTTGACCTCCCAGTCCTTCTGCGGGGCAAGACGGATGCGGGCGCCGTTGGCGCCGCCGCGCTTGTCCGAGCCGCGGAAGGTGGATGCCGAGGCCCAGGCGCATGAGACCAGGGCCGACACCGACAGGCCCGAGGCCAGGATCCTGGCCTTGAGGCCTGCTATGTCGGCGGCGTCCACCAGAGGATGGTCAAGGGCGGGGATGGGGTCCTGCCAGATGAGGTCCTCGGACGGGACCTCGCTCCCGAGATAGCGGGCGCGCGGACCCATGTCGCGGTGGGTCAGCTTGAACCAGGCCCGGGCAAAGGCCTCGGCGAACTCGTCGGGATGGTCCATGAAGCGCCGCGAGATCTTCTCGTAGGCGGGGTCGTAGCGAAGCGAGAGATCGGTGGTCAGCATGGATGGCGCATGACGCTTCGACTGGTCCTGCGCGTCGGGTATTGAGCCCGCGCCGGCGTTGCCCTTTGGCTTCCACTGATGGGCGCCGGCCGGGCTCTTGGTCAGCTCCCACTCGTAGCCGAAGAGGTTCGCGAAAAAGCCCGAGCCCCACTTCGTGGGCGTCGCAGTCCAGGTGACTTCCAGGCCGCTGCCGATGGCATCCCCGCCCTTGCCCGAGCCGAAGCCGCTCTTCCAGCCTAGGCCCTGCTCCTCGATGCCAGCCGCCTCGGGCTCTGGCCCGACCTGTTTCACATCCCCCGCGCCGTGGGTCTTGCCGAAGCTGTGGCCGCCCGCGATGAGGGCCACCGTCTCCTCGTCGTTCATCGCCATGCGCGCGAAGGTCTCGCGGATGTCACGGGCGGCGGCGAGGGGGTCGGGCACGCCGTTCGGCCCTTCTGGATTGACATAGATGAGGCCCATCTGCACGGCCGCGAGGGGATTCTCGAGGGCCCTGTCTCCCGAATGGCGTTTGTCATCGAGCCATCGCCCTTCCGAGCCCCAGTAGATGTCCTTCTCGGGCTCCCAGATATCCTCGCGCCCGCCCCCGAAACCGAAGGTCTTGAAGCCCATCGACTCCAGGGCGACGTTGCCGGCAAGGATCATCAGGTCTGCCCAGGAGATCTTGCGGCCGTATTTCTGCTTGACCGGCCAGAGCAGGCGGCGCGCCTTGTCGAGGTTGACGTTGTCTGGCCAGCTGTTGAGGGGCGCGAAACGCTGGCTTCCGTTGCCCGCCCCGCCGCGGCCGTCGCCGGTGCGGTAGGTGCCGGCGCTGTGCCAGGCCATGCGGATGAACAATGGCCCGTAATGGCCGAAGTCGGCCGGCCACCAGCTCTGGGACTTGGTCATCAGAACACCCAAATCCTTCTTCAATGCCTTCAGGTCGAGGCTCCCGAACTCCTTGGCATAATCGAAGGCATCTCCTATCGGATTTGACTTCGAGGAACGCTGGTGGAGGACCTCGAGCCTCAATTGCTTCGGCCACCAGTCCTGGTTCGATTTGCCGCTACCCTCCCCGCTCTCTGTGCCCATCTTTCTCCCCCCCCTCTCCCCTTGGTTTCCAGCTCCCGCCCGGAACCTGGATTAGGAGAAGTTACCTAAATATCGGATGCAGTTTCCACAGAAAATTCCTTATCCTGGGAGCCCTCGGATGCGATGGTCGCCAACTCGGCCTCTCCCGCCGTATAATCCGCAATCAGGAAGACGACGGGGTCCCGCAGGATGAGCCACGTGGGGCCGCAAAAGGAGGGCGCGATGCCCAAAGACGCCTCGCACGAGCTCAGGAAGACCCTGGCCCAGCATCTGGAGGGACACGGAGCCCACATCTCCTTCGACGAAGCCCTCGAGGGCTTTCCCTTCGAGCTTGCGGGGAAGAGGCCCCCGCACCTCGGGCACAGCGCCTGGGGCCTTGTCTATCACCTCCAGCTCTGCCAGTGGGACATCCTCGAGTACAGCATCAAGGCCGGCCACAGCTCGCCCGACTACCCCCACGGCTACTGGCCGAAGCTGGACAGCCCCAAGAACGAGGCCGAGTGGGATTCGGCCATCACGCAGTTCCGCCTCGATCTCGAGCGGATCAAGGCCATCCTCCTCGACGGCGAGCGGGAGCTCCAGGCTCCGCTGCGCAAGGGCCTCGAGCGCAACTCCATCGAGCTCGCCCTCCTCGTGACCGACCACAACTCCTACCACATCGGGCAGCTGGTGGACCTGCGAATGCTTCTCGGCGTCCCCGTGCGGGACTGGTGAGGGCTTAGGGGCGGCATGATTGGCGTCATGCCGCCCGGCGCAGCGTGGTTACTTGGTCCGGAAGATGGCTCCTCCCGCCTCAAGGATGGGCAGGGGGTCGACCCAGGAGCCCTTCACCCTCACGGCGTATTGCAGATGGGGCCCGGTCGAGCCGGGTCCGGACGAACCGATCAATCCGATGACGTCTCCTGTCTTCACCATGCTGTCAATCGGCGCCCCATCCTTGAGGAGGTCTCCGTAGAAGGTCTGGATATCGCCGTTCTCCACGATCACGTAATTCCCTGAAGCTCGCGGCCATGGCGACGAGGGCGATCAACACAAGAAGGCCACGCGCCCTGTGGCGCCCAGGCCCTTCGTTCTTAAGTTCGAGAAGCATCTGAATTCTCCTTTCAATCTTGTGGCCCCGGCCCAGGCTCAGCGCGCCTGGCATGGGACAGAGCCTTGATGACCGGGATAGCTCAAGAAGGAGGCTGGCAAATTCTATTGGATCGGCGCCCCCGCGGATCGCGAGCTCATCGCAGGCCTCTTCGCGGTCCAAGGCCATGCGTCTCAGGATGAGGGCCGAGAAGGGGATGCACCAGACCAGGCTCGCGGAGACTTCGGCAAACAATCTCCACGCGAGGTCGCGGCGCTTCACATGGCCGAGCTCATGAAGGAGGGCCGAAAGCTTCCTCTGTGCCGTCCACTGCGGCCGGAAAGGCGGCACGACGATGCGATGGTACAGGATGCCGGCGACAAAGGGCGCCTGGCCCTGGCCCACAAGGAGGCTCAGGGTGGCCCTGATGCCGAGCCTTCGGCGCGCCGTCGCGAGGGCCGAAAGCCATTCCGGGTCGGTGCAGGGCCGAAGGCTCCGGAGCGATAGCTGGCTCGCGCCAAGGGAGACAAGGATCGAGGCGAGGGAGAGAAGGCTGCCCGCCAGCCATGCGAGGCTGATCGCCGTGGCTAGTCGTCCCGAGACCGGGATGAGCCCAGCGGATGGCGCCGCCCTCGGTACGGCGGGCAGGGGGGCCTCGGCTTGGGCGAGGCCGACTGCCTCCACCCTCAATCCCCTCGCCTCGGCCCTTGGCTCGGGAACCGATGGGGCCGGAGCCAGCTGGACGCCCAGGGGATTCGGGATCGACGACAGGGCCAGGAAGGGGATGGCGATGAAGGCTGCGAGATCGAGGCGGAGACGGGCGCTGGCCGCAGCGCGGCGCCTGAAGGCCCGGCCCACGAGATGCACTGCCCCGAGGACGAGGGCGGATTTCATGAGGAAGCAGGCAAGGGCGGGGAAGACCATGCTAGGCCTTCCTTTCGCGGGCCTGATTGATCAGGCGAAGGAGGCGTTTGTACTCGGCCTCATCCAGGGGACGATCGCCGCTTCCAAGCAGGGCCGCGATGGCCTTCTCCCGCGAGCCCTCGAAAAAGGTCCTCATGGCGCTTTCCAAGGCCGATCCTCCCTCGCTCGAAGCCTCGCTCGCCGGAAACCAAAGGTAGCTCTTCCCGTCCTGGCGATGGCCGACGCAGCCCTTCGCCTCCAGTGTGGCCAGGAAGGCCCGGACCGCGGAATAGCTTGTGCCGTCATCCAAGGCTGCCTGGACCTCGCGGGCGCTGGCCCCGCCAAGGCGATAGAGGATTTCCAGAATCGCCCTCTCCCGTTTCGGAAGCCCCTCAAAGACAGCCATCATTCCTCCATTCCGCTAGATTTCTAGCATGTGCAGCATTTCTAGCACGTCATCCCCGGACTGTCAACAGGGAAAGAGTGGAATCAAGGCTGCTCCTTGGGGCCTGGGCGGCGGTCACAGCCCCGCGAAGAAGGCCGCGATGTCCCGGGCCAGGAGCTCGCCCTCCTCGGCGGCGGCGAAGTGCCCTCCCCTTGGCATCGCCGTCCAGCGGCGCACATCGTAGAGACGCTCGGCCAACTCGCGCGGGGGGCTGCCTTCGGACACGAAGTTGTGGTCGAAGTTGGCGAAGGCCGTCGGGACAAGGACGCGCTCGCCGGGCCTGATCTCGGAGCCGCGCCAGCGGTTGTCGTAGTAGTCGCGCATCGAGGAGCCGATCGTCTGGGTGAACCAGTAGAGGCTGAGCAGGCAGAGCAGCTCGTCCCTAGGGAAGCGCGTATCGAGATCGCCGCCTGAGTCGCTCCACGAGCGCCACTTCTCGAGGATCCAGGCCGCGAGTCCGGCCGGTGAGTCGTTCAGGGCGTAACCGAGGGTCTGGGGCCGCGTCGACTGGATGGCCGAATAGCCGCGCTCGGCCTCGTCCCAGCGCCGCGTCTGCTTTAGATAGGCGAGCTCGGCCTCGCTCAATGGACGCGTCCCCTCGCCTGTCGCCGGCCTCATCTCCATAGTGCTCAAGTGGATGCCGATCATGGCCCCGGGTTCCTCGAGGGCCATGTGGGTCGAAATGCCGGCGCCAAAGTCCCCGCCTCCTGCGGCGTAGCGATCGTAGCCTAAGGTCCTCATGAGCTCGTGCCACAGACGCGCGACATCGCGGTAGTTGGCCCGCTGTGGCCTTTGCGAGAAGCCGTAGCCGGGCAGGGAGGGTATGACGAGGTCGAAGGCGGGGCCCTCGATGCCGTGGGCCTTGGGTTCGGTGAGGAGGGGCACGAGGGGCAGGAGCTCGAGGAAGGAGGATGGCCAGCCGTGGCTGAGGATCAGGGGTATGCCCCTGCCCTCGCGGGACCTCTCGTGGACAAAGTGGATCTGGACGCCGCCGAGCCCGGCGCGGAACTGCCTGAAGCCGTTGAGGCGGGCCTCCTGGGCCCTCCAGTCAAAGCCCTCGGCCCAGTAGCCAAGAAGACCCTTGAGGTAGCCGAGCTCAGTCCCCTGGCTCCAGGCTGGGCCAGGGGCGCCCTCGGGCCAGCGCGTGGCGCTGATGCGCGAGCGAAGGTCGGCCAGGGCCACGTCGGGGATGGCGATCGTGAAGGGCGCGACGCGCATCAGCGGGTCTTCCGTATGACCGTATCCCCCAGGCCGAAATAGGACCCGCCCAGAGCGTAGTGGGCCAGGTCCTGGTAGAGGAGGATGCCCTTCTTTCCCTTGGTCAGGATCACGATCCCTGTTCCCTCCTCGAGAAAGCAGAGGGCCAGGGAATGGTAGACATCGGCGTTGTTTCCCCAGTGCCAGATGGCCGTGCTGCCCTCGGCGTGCTGGATCCCGATCCCGAGGCCCCAGGAGTAGTGCTCGTCTATCCTCACCGCGTCGGAGAGCATCGCCTTCGCGAGATCACTCCTCAGGAACCTGGGCATCATGAGCTCCCTGAAGAACAGGGCGAGCTCCCCCGCCGTGCTCCTGAGGCTCGAGGCGGCCGAGATGCTCCTGAAGCCGCTGGGGTAGTCGATGCTGAACCTGCTCCTCTGCATGCCGAGTGGCTTCATCACCCGGCCCTCCATGTACTCGTCGAAGGGCATGCCGACAAGCTGCTCCATCACCCTCATGAGGAAGGTGTAGCCTGCCCCCGAATAGTGGAAGCTCTTCCCCGGCTCGTGGTAGATCTTCCTGTCCTTTCCCCTTATGTCATTGCCCATGCCGCAGGTGTGGGTCAGCACCATCCTGAGTGTGATCTTTCGCCCATCTGAACCATCGGGGAAATAGCTCTCACGGAGATAGCCGTCAAGGGCTCTGTCGAGCTCGAGCCTGCCCTGTTCAACCAGCTGCAGGGCGGCGTAGGCGGTCAGCACCTTGCTTATCGAGGCGACCTGGAGGAGCTCGCCCTCGCTTACATTATAGCCCCGCTCGTAGACGATTTCGTTCCGCGCGATCAGGGCGAACGATGTCTTCTCGACGGCGTACTTCTTCATCGCGCCAAGGACGTAGGCGTCCAGAAGCCCGCTGTCCCGGCCTATCTCGGAGCCAGGCTTCACCGGGTCCCTGAAGTTCATGGTCTGGCATCCCAGAAGCAGCGCTGGGATCAGAAGCAGGATCTTACTCTTCAAGGAGGGAGCTCCCCCGGGGCCAAGAAGAGATGCTGTCCTTCAATTTCCAGAACAGCTCGTCGAGGTCCTTGAAGTAGGCCCCCTGGATGCTTCTGTCTGGCCGGGTATTGACCAGGATCGCCCAGCAGAAGCCTCCCGCTGCACGGCCGAGCTCCGAGGTGGCCCCGGGCAGGCTTCCCGTATGCCACCAGTTGTCGTATTTGTTCACACAAAGGCCCAGAGCGTAATTCGAGGATGCCAGGGCCGGGCTCGTCATGGCCGCGACGCTCCCGGGCTTGAGCAGTGGTGTTCCCTTGGGGAAGCCGTCGATGGCGGACAGTATCTTGAGCAGTTCCACGGTGTTGGCGATCCAGCCGCCGTGGGCATCCATGTGCGAAGGCCGGAGCCTCCGCGGGTCCATGTCGTTCACCGAATAGTAACGCGTTTCATCCGGGCCGGGCTCCTGCGCGCCTATGCGCATCCCCTGGATCCGGAGGGGCTCAAGGATGTTTCGCCTGACATACTCCTCGTAGCTGAGACCGCTCTCCCGCTCGATTATCCGGCCGAGCACATAGTAGCCGAAGTTCGAATAGTTGAATTGCGTCCCGGGTTTGCGATCGAGGCGATGGGTATCGAGCACCTTCCGTATGAGGTCATTCCCGTCCAGATCCATGTAGAGGAACATCGGATCGCTGCCCGTGTTGCCCCAGCCGCTCGCCGTGTGGGAGAGAAGCTGCTTCACGGTGACGGCTGCCCCCTTCCCATCGAAGCTGGGCTCCCCAAGGTCGAGGCCGAAGATCGACTTGTCGCCGAAGACCTGATCGGACAGCTTGAGCTTGCCGCCCTCGACCAGCATGAGGATCGCCATCGAGGTGATGGGCTTGGTCAGGGAGGCGATCCTCATCCGGTCGGGAGGCCCTTCTTCCCCTCGAGGTCGGAATAGCCGCTCGCCACGGCGTAGACCAGATTGTTGTTGTAGGAGATCGCGAGCGATATTCCCGGAAGCTGGTACTTCTCCTGAAAGGCCTGGACGATCGCGTTGGCTTTTCCCATCTCGGGGAAGGGAAGATCGGCGTTGACCATCGGCGCGCAATAGGCGATGGAAGAGATCAGCAGGCATGCCGAAAAGGCTAGGGTTCGTTTCATGACGGCCTCCGCTTCATTAAATGATTACCATCCCGCTCCAGCCAACGGGAACGATACATCACTTTGGCGTAGGCGGGTAGAGAGGCGCCCCCCTCCTAGAACCTGATGCCGATGTTGAGGTGGGGCTCGAGGAGGAAGTAGTTGGGCCAGGCCTTTTCCCTGTCCCGGAAGGCCGAGGGGAGATTCGTGTTCACTGGCCAGTAGTTGCAGGACAGGGCCGGCTTCAGGTACATGCGTCCCCTGAAGAGCTCGACCTGGTAGCCGAGCTGGGCCTGGAGGAAGAGCTGGAATCCAGACTCCACTTTCTGGCTGCCCGCCTGATGGTAGTCCTGGAGGAAGGGGGTGGCATAGAGGGATGCGAAGAGGCCCTTCCAGAGGAAACGCTGGTAGCCGAGGCCAAGGCCAAAGGCCCTGACATGGCCGGGGTACTCCTCCTCGGGGGAGTCGAAGCGCGGCCCGAAGGGGATTCCCAGGGGCGCCCTGTACTTCCAGGTGATGGCATTCAGGAAGATGGAGTTCTTCTCGTCGAGCCTGAAGCCCAGGATGAGCTGATAGAAGTCGGCTGAATCGGGCGTGAGGTCATAGAGCATCCAGGCCGAGGTCTCGGCCATGAAGGAGGCCTTGCCACTGTCGAAGGGAGCGGCCGAGAGCGATGGTCCAGCGAGGAGCAGGACAAGGCAGAATGAGAGTGAGAGCATGTGGCGAGAGGCGGCATTCATCGGGTGTTCCTCCAAGAGTCGGGGAAGCATACCGGATGCCGCTCGCAATGTAATTGATCCAGGTCAAGAACGCCTAGAAGTTCACGGTTGCTTCCTTAGCGTGTGACGCCGATCCTTCTTTGACCCGGGCGCGCTTCTAGGTGCATATTCCTGACCAAGGCCGTGGGACGGAAAAACCCACTTTCGGGGAAATGTCGCGCTTGCCTCTAGGGGGCCCGATGAAATCCATTTGCTCGCTGCCCCCCGTAGGGTATAACTACGGCTCGCCACGGGGGAATCGTCGATGCTCTACATCCTGGACAACCGCACCCTAACGATAAGCCAGGCAGTCATCTCCATGATGCTCTGTCTCGCCATGCTCCTCGCCTGGCGTACCCAGAAGACCTATCCCGGCTTCGGCCGCTGGACCATCGCCAAGATCCCCAACTTCCTGGGCTGGGTCCTCATTAGCCTGCGCGGCTCGATCCCCGACTGGGCCTCTATCCTGGTCGGCAACCTCCTCATCCTCGCCTCGCCGATCCTGGTCTACGAGGGAATCCGCCAGTTCGTCGGCAAGCCCCACCGCGACGCCGTCAACTACGCCCTGCTCGCCGTGCTCGCCGGAGTCTTCTCCTACTTCACCTGGGCGAGGCCCAATGTGAACGCGAGGGTGATGGCCATCGCGGTTTGCGTGGCCATCGTCCTCGCCCGCTGCGCTTGGCTGCTGCACCGCTCGGCTCCGGTCAAGATGCGCTCGGGCTTCGGTTTCACGGCCCTGATGTTCGCCTCATCTTCCGTCCTGCTCGCCGCGCGCGCCGCGACGGCCCTCATGGCCGCTAGCTGGGCCGACCCCTTCAGGGCCGACTACCTGCAAGGGCTGTTCTTCCTCGCGACAAACATCATTGGCATCGGCTGGACCTTCGGCTTCTTCATGATGACCAACAACCGCCTGAGCCGCGACCTGCGCAAGGCCGACGTCGACTTCAGGCACCTGGCGGAGCAGGAGCGCAGGGACCGCATCATGGCCCAGGCGATAAGCGAGGTCGCCATGACCTTCACAAGGACCCTTGACCTGGGGGAGATCCTGAACCGCGTCCTGGCCGAGGTGCGCAAGCTGATCCCCAATGCCCTGGGGACGATCCTCCTCGTCGACGAGGAGGGCGGCGCGAGGATCGGGAACTGGATGGGGGAGATTCCGGCCGAAAGGGCCGAGGGCCTGAGCAAGCTCAGCCTCAGGGTGGCCGAGAACCCCAACCTGCGCCAGATGGTCGAGACCGGCAAGGCGGTCATCATCGACGACACCTGCAGGCTGGATTACTGGACCTACAAGGATTCAGGGCTCCATTCCTATCTCGGCGCGCCCATAAGGCTGCAGGGCAGAACCGTGGGCTTCATCAACCTCGACCACTGCGAGGCCGGCTTCTATTCCCCGCGCCACGCCGAGCAGCTGCAGACCTTCGCCGACCTCTCGGGCATCGCCGTCGAGAACGCCCGTCTCTTCCAGAGGACCCAGATCCTCGCCAACACCGACGAGCTCACGGGGATCTTCAACAAGCGCTGTTTCTTCGCCCTCGCCTCGGCCGAGCTCAAGCGTGCCCAGCGCTACGCAAAGCACGCGACCCTCCTCATGCTCGACCTCGACCACTTCAAGGACATAAACGACAGGTACGGCCACCCGGCCGGGGACCTGGCCCTGAAGACCCTGAGCGCCCTCTTCGCCCAGACCCTGCGCACCACCGACCTTGTGGGGCGCTATGGCGGGGACGAGTTCATCATGCTCCTGGTGGAGACCGAGGGCAGTTGCGCCGCCGCGACGGCGGGACGCCTCCTCGAGAGGATCAGGGCGGTCGTGCTCGACACCCCACTGGGGCGCTTCTCCCTGACCGCAAGCATCGGCCTCGCGACCCTCGATGCCCGTCACGGCTGCATTCGATGATCTGATCATGGACGCCGACCGGGCCCTTTACGAGGCGAAGCACCTGGGCAGGGACACCGTGGTGAGCCACATGGGTGGCCTAGGAGAGGACGCGAAGGCCTGAGCCCTCGAGAGCGAGACGCGTGGCATCGGGTATCCCGGGGTCGGTGACGACTCCGCGGATGAGGCCAAGGTCGCCGCAGACCTGGGCGGCGTGGACGGCCCCGAACTTCAAGGAGTCGGTGAGGATCCAGTTCTGGGCCCCCCTCTCGAGGATGGCCCTGGTGAGCTCGGCCCTGGCGAAGTCGTTCAAGGTGAAGCCTGCCTCGCTCGTGTAGCCCGAGACCCCGACGAAGGCCTTGGAGAAGCCCAGGCGCCTCACCGCCTCGACGGCGACCTGGCCCACAAGGCTCTCGCTCTCCTCCTGGTAGGCCCCGCCGATGACGACCACCCTGACCTTCGAACCTCGGAAGATCCTGGCTATGAAGAGATTGGGGGTGAGGACGCTCAGGTCGCGAAGGCCCTTGAGGCGCTCGGCGAGCATGGCCGCGGCCGAGCCTGCCTCGAGGAGGATGGTGTCGCCCGCCTCAACGAGGCCGGCAGCCAGCTCGGCGATGCGCTTCTTTTCCTCGTACCTGATGTGCATCCTGAAGGGAATCGCGTCTCCGTCGTAGGCCCTGGCCTCCCCGTGGAAGCGGCGGACCACCCCGCTTCGCTCGAGGGCGTCGAGGGC
>JANXYO010000124.1 GCA_025356015.1 Spirochaetaceae bacterium | reverse complement strand
CGATTCTGTTTGACCGGCGACTGGGTGGGTGGCAGGCTGGAGAAGGTCGCAATCGAGGGGCTTTGGGTTTCATTCGTAAGATATTATTGACAATCCGCAACTAAACCGCTAGGCTGGAACCGAGGATTGCGGCAGCATGATCTTCGATATCCAGCGCTTTTCCACCCACGACGGCCCCGGGATCAGGACAATTGTCTTCTTCAAGGGCTGCAGCCTCGCCTGCGCCTGGTGCGAGAACCCCGAGAGCCAAAGCTTCGCCCCCGAAATCCTCTACAAGCCCTCAGCCTGCGTGGGCTGCGGCGCCTGCATGGCGGCGGCCTACGGCGGTGCCATGGAGCCCTCCAGCGAGGGCGATGGCTCGCATCCCCCTCTTGTGCGGCGCGACAGGGTCGTCCCTGCAGAGCTCGCCTCGGCCTGCCCCTCCCTCGCCCTGCGCGTCGCGGGCCGGGAGGCGAGCGCCGAATCGATCATCGAGGAGGCCCTGCGGGACGAGGCTTTTTTCCGCAAGTCGGGCGGGGGAGTGACCCTCTCGGGCGGGGAGCCACTCGCTCAAGGTGGGCTCGCCATGCAGGTCGCCAGGGGCCTCCTTGTCCGCGGCGTCGACCTGGCCATTGAGACCTGTCTCGCCGCTCCCCGGGCCACCCTCGAGGCCTTCCTCGGCCTGCCCATCCTCTGGCTCGTCGACCTCAAGCATGTCGAGGGCGGCGCCTTCCGCTCAGGCACGGGCGGCGAGCTCGCCCCCATCCTCGCCAACCTGGAGCTCCTCGCAGCCTCGGCCGCCAGGATCGTCCTGCGCGTCCCCGTCATCCCCGGCTTCAATGCGGACCCCGCCTCGGTGCGCGCCATCCTGGGCTACGCCGCCAGTCTCCCTGGCTCGGCAGGCCGGGGCCTCGACCTCCTGCCCTACCACGACCTCGCCGCGGGCAAATACCAGGCCCTCGGGCGTAGCTATCCCTATCCACTTGGGGCGGCTGTCGACGGCCCCACCCTGGCCGAGCTCGCCGCCTTCGGTTCCTCGCTCGGTCTCAAAGTCTCAATTGGAGGATGAAAGCGCCATGACCGACAGACTGAAACAGCTCAAGGACGAGATCCTCTCGGCCACACCGGGGATCTGCCTCGAGCGCGCCAGGATCTACACCGAGGTCTACCGCTCCCACGAGGAGCTGCCCGTGGCGCGTCGCCGCTCCCTGGCCCTTCGCCGCTGTCTCGAGGAGATGACGATCTACATCGGCGAGGGCGAGCTTGTGGTGGGCAACCATTCCTCGCGGATGCGCCGGGCCCCGATCTTCCCCGAGTACGCCGTGCGCTGGATCGAGGCCGAGATCGACAACATCGACCACAGGCCGGCCGAGTCCTATGTGGTGGGGAGCGAGGACAAGGCCGAGCTCAAGGCCATCTGCGCCTTCTGGAAGGGCAGGACCCTCCAGGAGCGGTCGGAGGCCCTCCTCGACGAGGATCTCGCGGCGATCCACGACTCGGGGATAGTCAGGGCCGAGGGCAACATGACCTCGGGCGACGGCCACGTCGCCGCCAATTTCCAGCGTCTTCTCGAGCTCGGCATCCCCGGCTACGCGGCCGCCGTGGCCGTGGCCGACTCCGCCGCCGACCCATCGGGCTACGAGGGCCTCAGGCGCCACCAGCTCTATCTCGCCATGGCCGAGAGCCTCGCCGGCCTAGCCTCCTTCTCGAGGCGTTTCGCCGAGCTGGCCGCCACCATGGCGGCCTCCTGCAAGGACGCGCGGCGCAAGGCCGAGCTCGAGAACATCGCCGCGACCTGCGCCGCCCTCACCAAGGGGCCGCCGGCCAGCTTCAGGGAGGCCCTCCAGCTCGTCTATTTCGTGCAACTCGTCATGCAGATCGAGTCGAACGGCCACTCGGTCTCCCTGGGAAGAGTCGACCAGTACCTGTATCCCTTCTACGAGCGCGATCTCGCCGTGTGCCGCCTCGATCGCGCCCAGGCCGCCCTGCTCCTCTCCTGCCTCTGGCTCAAGCTCCTCGCGATCAAGAAGATCCGCTCCTGGTCGCACACGCGATATTCGGCCGGGGGCCCTGTGTACCAGAACGTGACCATCGGGGGGCAGACGAGGGCGGGCCGGGACGCGGTCAACCCGCTCTCCTTCCTCATCCTCGAGACCGTGGGCGAGATGAAGCTCACCCAGCCCAACCTCACCGTGCGCTACCACAGGCTCATGGGCGCCGATTTCCTAGAGGCGGCCCTCGCCGTGATCCGCAGGGGCTTTGGCATGCCGGCCTTCAACAACGACGAGGTGGTCATCCCCGGGATGCTCGAACGGGGGGTGAGCCTCGAGGATGCGAGGGACTACTCGGCCATCGGTTGCATCGAGGTTGCCGTGCCAGGGAAGTGGGGCTACCGCACGACGGGCATGAGCTTCCTGAACCTCATGCGCGTCTTCCTGGCGGCCCTCGACGACGGCCACGACCCGACGAGCGGGAAGACCTTCCTGCCCGGGACTGGGGCCTTGAAGGACTTCGGCGTCTTCGGCGAGCTCATGGCAGCCTGGAGGAAGCAGCTCGCCTTCTACACCCGGGCCTCGGTGGCGATCGACACGGCCGTCGACACGGCCCTCGAGGAGCTCGTGCCCGACATCCTCTGCTCGACCCTCACCGACGACTGCATCGGCCGCGGCAAGCTGTTGAAAGAAGGCGGGGCCGTCTACGACTACATCTCCGGCCTCCAGGTGGGTATCGCCAACCTGGGCAATTCCCTCGCGGCCATCAAGCGTCTGGTCTTCGAGGAGAAGACGCTAAAGCCCGAAGAGCTCATGGCCGCCCTCGCAAGCGACTTCTCCGACGCCGAGGCCCTGCGCCTGCGACTGCTGAACCTCGTGCCCAAGTACGGCAACGACGAGGACTACGTCGACTCCCTCCTCGTGGAGGCCTATGGCCACTACGCCGAGGAGATAGCGAAGTACCACAACACCCGCTTCGGGCGGGGACCCGTTGGCGGTGGCTACTACCCCGGCACCTCGAGCATCTCATCCAACGTGCCCTCGGGCTCAGTCGTCCTCGCCAGCCCCGACGGCCGAAAGGCGAGGACCCCCTTGGCCGAGGGCGCCTCTCCCTCCTCTGGCACCGACCGCAAGGGGCCAACGGCCGTCTTCAGATCCGTCGCCAAGCTCCCCGCCGGGAGGATCTTTGGCGGGGTCCTGTTGAACCAGAAGCTCTCGCCCAAGGCCCTCGAGGGCGAGGCCGACAGGGCCAGGCTCATGGCCATGCTGCGCACCTTCTTCGACGACTTAGGCGGCTGGCACGTCCAGTACAACATCGTCTCGCGCTCGACCTTGCTCGACGCAAAGGCCCACCCCGAGAGGCACCGGGACCTCGTCGTCCGCGTCGCCGGCTATTCGGCCTACTTCAACGACCTCGCGAGCGAGCAGCAGGACGACATCATCGCCCGCACCGAGCACGAGCTCTAGGATGGGGAAGCCGGGGCGACCCACCGAGAGGAGGGACATTGGCGCGGCGGTCAGCGAGCTCGTGCTCAGGGCCGGGACGATGCGCGTGGCCGAGCTTTCACAGGAGCTCGGGGTATCGGAGGTGACGATCCGCAAGGCCCTCGACGCCCTCGAGCG
>JANXYO010000102.1 GCA_025356015.1 Spirochaetaceae bacterium | reverse complement strand
CTACGTCGAAGCGGTAGAGGGCGTGAATCGAGTAGTCGGGGTCGTTGACCACGTCGAGCAGGGTGTTGAGGTAGACGAGGTGGAGGCGCGGCTTCTTCCACAGCGAGTGCAGCGACACCGAAGCGTCCGACCAGGAGCACTCTGACTGGTGCTTGAACCGCTCCCGGGGCCAGACGTCGTAGCCGCGCTTCTGCTGGAACGCGCAGGCCTCGGCGAGCTGGTCGAGCACCGGCGCTTGCCCGGTGAGCTTGCTGCGGATCCCGAGCCCCGCAGCGGTGAAGGCGCGCTTCACGGCCCCCCAGGCGAGCGAGGACCCGGCCGAGAGGCTCGTCCACGAGAAGGAACGCCTGGAGCGGACGATCAGGAACCTCGAGGAGCGCCTCGCCGAGGTCGAGAAAAGGCTCTCCTCCCTCGGCACAGGGCAATGAGCTTCGTCACACCCCTAAACGTCGTCCTCGGCCTTGCCCTGGTCTTCTTTGTCCTCGCCTACATGGCCCTCTCGAGGCTCAGGACCGATCCGCCCCCGAACGATCCCCGCGCCTACGCTCTCTCCCATCCCACGAGGACCAGAAGCCTCGTCGTCTGCGCGGGAGACTCTATAACCCGGGGCTCGGTGAGCGCCAACTACGTGGAGCTCCTGGCCGGCCGGCTTCCCGACAGGGACTTCGTGAACGCCGGCGTGAACTCAGAGCTCGCCTGGAACCTCGCGGGGAGACTCGAGGAGATCGTCGCCTTAAGACCCGAGGCCGTGACCATCCTCATCGGGACCAACGATGTCAACGCGACCTTCGGCCTGCGCTCTGTCCTTGGCTACTACGCCATCCACAGACTGCCCGAGCGCCCGAACCTGGCCTTCTTCCGGGAGAACCTCACCCTTATCGTGAGGAGGCTCAAGCGGGAGACCGGTGCGCGCATCGGCCTCTTCTCGATCCCCCCGATAGGGGAGGAGACGGGGCACTACGCCTACCTCAGGACCGAGGAATACTCGCGGGTAATAGCCCTGATCGCCAAGGAGGAGGGTAGCGCCTACCTGCCCCTGCGTGAGCGCATGTGCGCCTATCTCGAGGCCCTGCCTCAGGGCAATCCCCTGCCCTTCCGCCGGATCTCTCTCGCCCAGCGCCGGGCCGTCCGCTCCCGCCTCATGCTCGGCAAGAGCCTCGACGAGATCTCGGCCTCAAACGGCTACCACCTGCTGGTCGACGGGATCCACCTGAACACCCACGGCGCCTCGATGGCGGCCGACCTGGCCGAGTCCTTCATCCTTGAGCAGCCTCGCTAGCGGCTGTCGATGAGGAGGAACTGGGGAGACCTGTCCTTGGGGAGACGGGATTCGATCACCTGGATGTAGTTCTCTTCGTCCACTTGCCTGATCTCGAAGTTGTTCTTGAAAGACCCGTTGCGCTTGACGAAAAGTTCGAGGTCGGACTTGTTGCGCCAGACCATGAACTCCACGGAGTTGTTGTTGCTCTTGCGGGAATATGGGAAGGCGCCCTCCCTCCCGAGTCCCTCGGCCGTAAGGTCGAGGACGAAGACCGGGAAGAGCCCGAAAAGCTGGTCTTTCGATATCGCCACCACCTATCCACCCCTTAAGAGGCACCTGCGGGGCCTAAGCAACGAACCCCGGGGGCCGGCCTCACTCCACGCAAAAAATGCCAACTACTAGATTACTGCATTGAATTCGCAAAGAGCAAGGTTTGAACGGGCGCCAGAGCCCCTTTCCGCCTCACTTTATGAGCAAAAGAAGCGGAACGAGGAGGGGGACCGAGGCGCTCAGGACGGCTCCGCTCACGAAGCTCACCGGCACCATGGAAGGCCCTGCGCTCGCGTAGATGATCGGAAGGGTGACGTCCATCGAGGTCGCGCCCCCCACGCCCACGGCTGTCGTCGGGAAGCGGGTCCTCGCGAGGAAGGGGATGCAGAGCAGGGCGACCGATTCCCTGACCATGTTCGAGAGGAATGAGGCCGAGCCGAGGACGGGATCCCCGAGATCGGAGATGAGGACTCCCGAGAGGCTGTACCAGCCAAAGCCCCCCACGAGGGCGAGGGCCTTGCCCAGGGGCAGGCGGAAAAGGGGCAGGAGGACCAGGCTGCCGGCGAAGCTGCCAACCATGGTGGCGAGCGGCACGAGGAGGTTCTCGAGCTTGAAGAAGGCCCCTTTCAGGGAAAAGCCCGAGAGGGAGAACTGCATCCCGATGAAGAAGAGGAGGGCCTTGAGGATCCAGGCCGAGATCGAGGCCAGGTCGAGGCCGGCGAGCCTTGGCAGGGCGATGCCGAGAAGGAAGCCACCGGCCACGAAGCCGAGGAGGCTGGCGGGGGCCCTGAGGTTCGAGAGGATGAGCCTGCCGCGCTCGCCCGAGCCCCCCCGGGGCACCCTGGCCTGGGCTCCGGGCTCGGGGGCGGCAGCCCGCGGCTCGGGGGCGGTTACCCGGGACCTGGGCCCGCGCCCGCCCGAAAGCCTTTTCATCGCAAGGCTCGAGAGGACGATGGCCGCCACCGTGCCCGCGAGGGCGAGGAAGGCGCTCGAAAAGGCGAGGAGGCCTATCTCCCCGAGCCTGGCGGCGAGCTCCCTGTCATTGCCGAGACGGAAACCCATAGCGAGGAGAAGCGCCCAGATGATGAGCTTGAGGATAAGGTCGACGGCCTTGGCCGGCATCGCGAGGATATGGCGCCCGCCGACTCGGAGCCGGGGCGCCGCCGCCCCCAGCACGAGGAGGGTCGCGAGGATGACGATGTCGTAGAACCCGTCCATTGTGGTCGGAGCATACAGGCGAAGCGCGGCCTTGCACAAGGTTGACACGGCCCCGCCCCGCGTCTACTGTTGCGCGCGTGAAGCAGTTCGAAGCCGAGATCATCTCCAACAGGGCTGTGGCGCCCGGCTGGAAGGAGCTGGTCCTGTCATGGGACAAGGGGGCTGGTCAGCCCGAGCCCGGCCAGTTCCTCAGCCTCAGGGTCTCGCCCCGCAGCGATCCCCTGCTCAGGCGGCCCTTCGCCTTCTCGGGCATGTCGGAGGACGGCGGGCGCGTCTCGGCGATCTACCAGGTCAGGGGTCCCGCGACCTCGATCCTCGCCGAGCTCGCCCCCGGCTCGGCCATCGACGCGATCGGCCCCCTCGGCCGGGGCTTCCCGAGGCCAGGGCCCGGCGAGCTGGCCATCCTTGCCGCCGGCGGGATCGGCCTCGGGCCCGTCCTCTTCCTCGCGAAGAGCCTCGCCGCCTCCACCCTGGTCCTCGGCTTCCGCGAAGCCTCGGCCCTGCCCCGGCTCGATCTGCCCCAGGGCTGCGTGACCTGCACCGACGACGGCTCATCGGGCTTCCGCGGCAAGCCCTCAGAGTGGATTTCGCGCAACGTGCCATCCGGCCTCGTCCGCCTCTACGGCTGCGGCCCCGCGCCCATGCTGGCCGCTCTGGCAGGGCTCGCCGCCGAGCGGTCATGGGCCTCGAGCCTCTCGGCCGAGCAGTGGATGGCCTGCGGGGTCGGGGCCTGCATGGGCTGCGCGCTGCGCCGGTCCGACGGGGCCGGCTATCTGCGCGCCTGCTCAGACGGCCCGGTGTTCAGCGCCGATGCGGGCAGGCCCTCGCCCGTGGACTGGAACCCGAGGAGGCCCACATGAGCGCCGATCTCTCCGTCCGCATCGGCGAGCTGGTCCTTCCCAACCCCGTGGGCGTGGCCTCGGGCACCTTCGGCTACGGCTCCGAGTACGAGGCCCTCGTCGAGCTCGGCTCGCTCGGCGCCCTCTACACCAAGGCCATCACCCTCGAGCCCAGGCCCGGCAACGATGTGCCGCGCATCGTGGAGACCCCATCCGGCCTCCTCAACTCGATCGGCCTCGCCAACCCCGGCGTCGAGGCCTTCCTCACCGACAAGCTGCCCGCCCTCCTGGCCTACCCCTGCCCCGTCATCGTCAACGTCGCCGGCGCCACCGAGGCCGAGTACCTCGCGGTGCTCCAGAGGATCGAGGCCACCCTCGGTCCCCAGGCCAGCGGGCACCCCGACGGGCCCGGGATTGTGGGCTACGAGGTCAACGTCTCCTGCCCGAACGTCAAACACGGCGGCCTCGCCTTCGGCACCGACCCCGCCCAAGTCGAGCGCCTAACGTCTTCCCTCAGGGCCGTCACCAAGCGCTGCCTCATCGTGAAGCTAACGCCCAACGTGGCCGACATCGGCTCCATAGCCAGGGCTGCCGAGGCGGGAGGGGCCGACGCCGTCTCCTGCATCAACACCCTCGTGGGCATGGCCATCGACGTGGGCCAGCGCCGCCCCCGCCTCGCCACGGTCACCGGCGGGCTCTCGGGCCCTGCAATCCTCCCCGTGGGCGTGGCCTGCGTGTACAAGGCCTCCCGCGCCGTGGGCATCCCCGTGATCGGCCTCGGCGGCATCATGGGCCCCGAGGACGCCCTCCAGTACCTCCTCGCGGGCGCGAGCGCGGTCCAGGTCGGCACGGGAACTTTCGTCGACCCTACCACCCCCGCGCGGGTCCTCGCGGGCATCGGCTCCTGGATGGAGGCGAACTCCGTCATGAGGGTGGCGGACATAAGGGGCATGCTGCGCTAGAGCGCCCGGCTCATGTCCTGTAGGGCTCGAGCTCCTCGCCGAGGGCGGCGGCCACCTCGGCGTTCCTCCTCGCGGCCTGGGCCGCCATCTCGGTCTGGTTGGAGATCGCCGCGAGCTCGGCGGCCATCGCCGAGACGCTCACCTCTATGGCGCCCGAGAGCGAGAGCAGGCGCTGCATCTCGGCGATCGCCTCGCCCCCGCCCTCGCGCATCTCGGCCCCGCCCTGGATAATGGCCCTGGTGGCTTCGCGCATCGCGTCCATCGAGCGCAGGACCTCGGCCGACCCCGCCCTCTGCCCCGTCATCTCGAGGTCGATGGAGGCCAGGTCCAGGGCGGTGAGGGCCACAGATTCCCCGATGCGCTCGAAGGCCGCCTCGGCCCGGCCAGAGGACTCCACGATCCTGCCGATCGACGTGGCGACGTCGCGAAGCTCTTCAGCCGCCTGCTTGGAGCTCGCCGCGGTCTCCTCGGCGAGCCTCCTCATCTCGTCGGCGACGACGGCGAAGCCCCGGCCCGCCTGGCCCGCGTGGGCCGCTTCGATGGCGGCGTTCATCGCGAGGAGGTCGGTCCTTGAGGCCACCGCGGCGATGAGGCCGTTGAGCTCGAGGAGCCGCTCCGACTTGTTCGCCGCCTCGGCCACCTCGAGGGCTGCGGTCCTCACCGCCTCGCCCCCGTCGTCGGAGGCCTGCTTGAGCCGCCCGACCCTCTCCACGAGGGCCGAGACGCGGTGGGTCGCCGTCTCGATCCCCGAGGCCATTCTGGCGATCGAGCCCGAGGAGCCCTCGATGGCTCCGGCCTCCTCCGCGATCCTCCGGTCGAGGGCCTCGATAGTCCTCGCCACCTGCTCCATGGCGCCCGTCGACTCCGACACGCTCGCGCTCTGGTCGACCACCCTGTCCTTCACCTTGCCGATCTCGCCCGATATCCTCGCGACCGCGGCCGCGGCGGCGACCGAACTCGCCTCGAGCTCGCCGGCGTTCCCGCCGAGGCTCGCGACCTCGAGCTTCATCCGGGAGAACTCCGCCCGCAGCCTCTCGGCGAAGCGGTTGAAGGAGGCCGCGAGCTGACCCGTCTCATCGCTTCGCCTCGCCTCGATCCTCCGGGTCAGGTCGCCCCCGTCGGCCGAGATCTTCTCCAGGAGGCTGACGGTCCGCCGCAGCGGCATTATGGATGAGCGCAGGGCGAATCCCGCCGCGAGCGCGCTCAGGGCCACCGAGGCGAGGCAGCCGAGGAGGATCCGCAGGAGGACGGAGCGGTAGCCGTCGGCCGTGAGCTCGTCGACCTCGATGACCGACTGCCCCACGAGGAGGGCTCCGATGACCGAGCCGCCCTGGTCGAGGATGGGGCTCGCGGCCGCGATGTAGGGCCGACCGTCGAGGGAGATCCGGCCGCGGTATTCGGAGCCCGCGGCGAGCGCAGCGGTCGCGGGGGAGCCGGGCTCCAGCCCGAGGCCCCGCAGGCGCTTGCCGTCGCCTGCCCTGACGCTCGTCTGCTCGATCTCGAAACCCTTCCCGGACGAGACCAGGATGGCAGCCTCGACGGTGGATTGCCGCGCCATGGCGTCCACGGCCTGGGAGCTATTCTGCACGGGAGCACCGCCATCGCCGACCAGATGGCCGCCTGAGAGGGCGAACTCGCCGTAGTTCACCGCCGCGGCGGCGGCGAAGGACTTGGAGGCGGCGTCGAGGATCCTGCCGTAGACAGCCTCGACAATCCCGCTGGAAAGCGAGCCGAGGCCGCTCAGGGCCAGGAAGATGGCCAGCCCGCCAGTGAGGAGGACGCTGCCGACAGTGAAGATCATCATCCGGGAGAGAAGGGAGAGACGGGTTTTCCGCATCGAGGTACCACCTCTTTTGGCGCGCCCATAGTGGCCGCCCTCCCCAAGCGCTTTCGTTAGTCTTCGGTTAGCTTTCAGTGAGATCGCGGGCCCGGTCCCGGGCATTTATCGGCAATTAACACCATCTTCACGGAGTGCTGGAGCTGGGTGGCTATCATCGTGCCGGAGGGAAAGAATGAACACAGTCCTGTCGCCAGAATGGAGCACCGCCCTCACCCGCCTGCAGTTCGCGTTCCAGCCCATCGCCCTCTTCGCGAATGGGACAACCTACGGCTTCGAAGCCCTCCTTCGCGGCTGGGACGAGGCAGGCTTCGGCAGCATCACCGAGGTCTTCGACCGCGCCTACGCCGAGGGTGTCCTCTACGCCCTCGACCTTGAGCTTAGGGCCAAGGCCTTCGGCGCCTTCGCCAGGGCCGGGCTCGGCAAGGCCAAGATCTTCTATAATATGGACAACCGCCTGCTCCAGATGCCCGACTACGCCACGGGCAACACGCTGAGGATAGCCGAAGCCGTGGGCCTCAGACCCTCGCGGATCGTGTTCGAACTCTCGGAGCTCCACGAACCCGACAGCCGGACGGGCTTCGACCGGGTCATCTCGGCGTACAGGAATCAGGGCTTCCGCATTGCGCTCGACGGCTTCGGCTCGGGTTACGCCGGCCTCAAGCTACTCCACCGCGCCGAACCCGACATCGTGAAGGTCGACCGCTATTTCGTGAGCGGTGCCGCCGACGACCCGCGCAAGGCCGCCTTCCTCGAGAAGGTGGCGGGCATGGCCCATCTCATGGGGATCAGCGTCGTGGCCGAGGGGGTCGAGACCGAGCAGGAGCTCAGGCTCTGCGCCCGCGCGGGCTGCGACATGGTCCAGGGCTTCTACATCGCCCGGCCCAGCCTCGACACCGCGAGCCTGTCGCTGCAATATCCCGAGGCGGCTGCGGGCGGCGAGGACCGCCGGGCCCAATCCCAGTCGGGCAGGATCGGCGAGGAATGCATCCTGCGGACCGAGCCGGTCGCCCTCGGCTCCGACATCGCCTCGGTGCTGGCCCGCTTCAGGAAGGACCCCGAAGCCTCCATGATACCAGTGGTCGACGAGGAGGGCGAACCCGTGGGAATCTACCGCGAGCGCGACTTCCGGCGCTATGTCTACTCGCCCTACGGCATCTCCCTCCTCGAGCACATGGCGACCGAGTTCGGCCCCACGGCCTTCCTCGTCCGCGCCCCGAGCGCCCCCCTCGGCACCGAGCTCGCGCGCATCGTCGAGCTCTACGGCGACCAAACCGACGGCGGCGGGGTGGTGTTCACCGAGGGAGGGCGCTACGCCGGGCTCCTGCCCGCCGAGCAACTGCTCGGCCTGGTGGCGGAGCGCGAACTCGCCGAGGCCCGCGACCAGAATCCGCTCACGAGGCTTCCGGGCAACCTCCGCGTCGCCGAGGTCTGCGCCCTCCGCCTCGCCGATCCCGGCCGGGGCGTGGCCTTCGCCTATTTAGACTTCGACAATTTCAAGCCCTTCAACGACCGCTATGGCTTCCGCAACGGCGACCGGGCCGGGAACGCCGCATGCCCCTGCTGACGGTGAGCGTGGCCGTCGTGGTCCTCGAGGCCGGGGCCGAGCTCGACGCAGAGGGGCTATCTGAGGTCTTGGCCGAACTCAAGAAGGAGGCCAAGCTCTCCGCGGACAGGTGGGCCATGAGGGTGTTCTCACGCCGGGAAAGGGATGAGGAGGCGGGCTTCCCGCCTCGGCATGAGCAAGAAGACCGGGACGAGGGAGGGACGGGCCAGGCGAGCCTTAAGGTCGCCACGCCCATATTCACCCCCTCGCTCATCGCGGCCAGCCGACTAGGTCTGGGCCTCGCTCTTGGCCGGGGAAGGAGGCCTGGCGGCTGGCCTGGTTGCTCCGCCCTTCGGGGGCGCCGCCTTGGCAGGGGCGCGGCTTTTGGCGCGCGCCTTCTCCGCCAGCGCCGAGGCTTTCCTGGCCTTGGCCGACGCCTCGGCCGCCTTCTTGACCTTCCGCACTACCTTGCCCAGGTCCTTCGCGCTGGCCTCGAGGAGCTTGGCCGACTCCCGCAGGACGCTTTTGAGGGCCTTGCGCTCCTCGAGCTGGGCCTTCACGGCGCCGAGGGCCGCATTGAGCTCGGCTAGGACCGTTTCCTCGAGATCAGCCTCGCGTCTGGAGATGAGCCTTGTGGCCTTGTCGATGTTTTCGCGCACTGTCTTGGACATGGGGACCTCACTGCTTTCCCGCGCGCCGCGGGTGATTTGATTTCCAGTATCGCGCCGGGGCTGGCCGGGGAAGGATTAGAAATCGGTTAATTCCCTTCCTTGCCCTCGGCGTCGCGGGCCCGGTGACCAAGGCCGCGGTAGGACAGGAGCATGAAGGACATGTCGTCCTGCTGGGGAATCCCGCCGCGGTAGGCGTCGAGCGCGGCCGCGAGCCGGGCCCCGATGGGTCCTTCCCCGCCCAGCCGGCGCTTCAGGGCCGCGACGAGGCGGGCCTCGCCGAACTCGCTGCCGCCCGCGTCCTCCTGCTCGGTGAGGCCGTCGCTGAACACGAAGAGCCGGTCGCCGGGAACGAGGCGCCAGCGCTCCACCTGGACCTCGACCTCGGTCTCCACGCCCACTGGAAGGTTGCTCTTCCCGCCGCGCAGGGCGTAGACCCGGCCAGCGCGCAGGAGGAGGCCGTGGCCGTGGCCCATGTCCGCGACCCGGAGCTCCCCGCTGGAGGGGTCGAAGACGGCGAAGAATCCGGTGAGGTACTTCTCGAGATGGAAGGTCTCGACGACGGCCTGGTTGAGCCTGCCGACGAGGTGGACGAGGTCCCGGCCGTAGTCATGCATCCTGAGCATGCCCCAGACCATGGCCACGACAAGCGAGGCCGCCACGCCTTTCCCGGAAACGTCGCACAACGCGAGGAAGGACCGCCCACCCTCGAGCCGCTTGGTGAAGCAAAAGTCGCCGCCCACGCCTTTGGCCGCCCGGGACCATGCCTCGAAGCTCAGGGCCCCGCCGCCCAGCTCTTCGTTACCGTCCTGGAGCCTTTCCTGGAGCCTGCCGGCGAGCTCGATGTCGTCCTGGGTCATGCGGGAGAGATAGGCGGCGAGGTCCCGGGATGAGAGCACACCCTTGAAGCCACCCCCGCCGTCGACCAGGATGAGGAAGGGAATCCTGAGTTCGCTGTCGGCTCCAAGGGCTTCGGCGGCGACCGCGAAGATGCCCGCGTGCGCGTCGAAGCAGGGAGCCGGCTGGGCCAGCTCGCCCACGTTTGTGCGCCCCAGGATCTCGCGGCCGAAGGGCTTGGAGAGGAGGGCGAAAAGCCGCTCCCTCGGGATCACACCGAGGGGTCCGCCCGAGGCGTCGAGCACGGCCACAACGACGATGTCCACCGCCTCCTGAAGCTCGTCCGCCAGCTCGCTCGCCTTCGCGCCCTCGGCCACGGTCCAGAAATGGCGCGCGGCGCGCAGGGCCGACGAGCTGTAGAGCCTGCCCGCCTCGACCTCCCTCAGAAGCTTCTCTTTCATCCGCCCTCCGTAATTGAGCGCATTCTCCGCCCCTTCGGTTAGGCGATGGTTAGGCCAGCGTTTGGCCGGCGCTATTAGCCGGTTTCTAGCGCCGTCCTCACGGAAACCTGACGGTCCTGACCCCAGATCTTGGGCCGACGCCGAGGAGGAAAACATGGAATGGTCATTCAGCGAGCATGAGTCGGGGTCGCGCATCGTCGTGCGCATGGCGGGCGACTGCGACCTCTACAACGCGCCGCGGTTCAAGGCGGCGGTGCTGGGTAAGATGGAGTCGGGGGTTAGGCGTCTGGTGTTCGAAATGTCGGAGCTCCGCTACCTGGACAGCACGGGGGTGGGCGCGATCATCGGCATCCTCCAGGCGGCGAAGCGCCTGGGCGGTGAGCTCAGCTTCGTGGGCCTCGGCGGGGGCCCGCGTCGGGTCCTCGCGATGACCAGCATCCTCCCCCTGATGAGGATGGGGGCTCCGGGTCCCGGCGAGGCCGTTACCGCGCGGGGGACCAGGTGAAGACCCTCATCGTCCGGAAGCTCATCGTCGACGACAGGAACGAGCTCTTCGACGCCCAGGGCATGCGCCATATCGAGTTTCCGAGCATCTTCTCCAAGATACGCGACTACACCCTCGCTGTCCTTGCCGACTGCCCGCCCGCTTTCCGCGAGGGGAATCTCCTCGAGCAGCAGCTCTCCGAGATCATCAAGAATGGGGTCAAGCACGGGAATCGCTGCGACAGCGCGAAGAGGCTCAGGGTCTGGTACGACCTGCGCAAGCGCGCCCGCTTCATCGTCGAGGACGAGGGGGAGGGATTCTCCGAGCTTGAGGCGTGGAACGATTTCTACCGCCGGCGGCAGACCGCCCTCTTCGAGGAGGACTTCGACGCATTCCTGGACCTGGCCAGCTACCGCGGCCCCCGGAGCGACGCCGAGGACGGGGGGAACAGCCTCGTGGCCGCATTGGAGTACTGGAACGGCGGCATGATCTACGACGCCTCGCGCCGGAAGGTCGGCGTGGTCCGCTGGTTCTCCGGGGGATCCGATTGACATAATGCTCATGGAATCCTAACCGCCCCCCCACGCGGGGAAGCGAGAATCGCCCCTGTGGGGGGACATCCCCCGGGAGGTTCGATGAAATTCGCGGATTTCCTGAGCTCCTTCGAGGAGCTCATCGCCGCCTGCCCGACCGAGCGCCTCGACGACGCCCCTCGCTACGTCTTCTTCAGCGACTTCCACATGGGTGACGGGGGCAGGCGCGACGACCTCGAATGGAACCGCGACCTCGTGCTGACTATCCTCGCGCGCTGGTACTTCGAGCGCGGCTACACCCTCGTCCTCGACGGGGACGTCGAGGACCTGAGCAAGTTCCGCATGCCGGAGATCCGCTCGGCCTGGAGCGAGCTCTATGACATCTTTCATGCCTTCGCGAGGGAGGGTCGGCTGAGGAAGATCGTCGGCAACCACGACCTCGGCCTCCTCACAGAGCCCGACTACCCCTTCGAGCTCCTCCACGGCCTCGTGCTCGAACGCCGCGGAAGGCGCATCTTCGTGTTCCATGGCCACCAGGCCTCGCGCTTCTTCGTGAAACGCGACTACATCTCGGACTTCGTGGTCCGCTACCTGGCCAAGCCCCTGAGGATCCGCAACACGAGCATATCGGGCGACTCGCGGCACAAGTTCAAGCAGGAGCGCCGGATCTACCGGGCCTCGAAGCGCCTCGGGATCGTGTCGATCTCCGGCCACACCCACCGGCCCCTGTTCGAGTCGCTCACGAAGTACGACAGCCTGCGATGGGCGATCGAGGAGCAGCTGCGCGAGTACTCCCTCGCCGAGCCTGAGCGCCGCCGGAAGATCGCCGAGCTCGTCGGCATCTACCGGATCGAGCTCGAGCGGCTCGAGGACCGGGACATGAAATATGCTCTCTCGAGGAGCCTCTACGAGGAGCGCGGCCTCCTCATCCCCTGCATGTTCAACTCCGGCTGCGCCACGGGGAGGCACGGGGTCACCGCCCTCGAGATCGAGGGCGGAGCCATCGGCCTCGTCCACTGGGCCGGCGAGGGTTCGGCGCGCGAGTACATACGGCGCGAGGCCCTGGGCTCGACGACGCTCGATGGAAGCCCCTATTCGCGCTACCTCCTCCGCCAGGACTACCTCGACCAGGTCTTCGCCAGGATCGAGCTCCTCGGCGACAGGGCCTCAGGTCTCTGGCCCCAGACAAGGCCGAATTAGCCCGAATCTATCGCCAGCCTCACGGGATTCTCACGAAAGACCGACCATCTTTCTGCCTACGGGAAGGAGGAAGACGATGAGCTGGACGAACTATCACTGCCACTGCGATTTCTGCGACGGCGCCGAGCGGCCCCTCGCGTATGTCGAGGCCGCCCTGGACCGGGACATGTCGGCCCTGGGCTTCTCCTCCCACGCCCCCCTGCCCTTCCCCTCGACCTGGTGCATCGGGCTGGGCCGCTGGCCCTCGACCCTCGAGCGCTACAGGACCGAGATCGACTCGCTCAGGCGTCTCTACCGCGGAAGGATCTCGGTCTGGACTGGCCTCGAGGTCGACTACATACCCGATCTCATCGGCCCCTCGGATCCGGCCTTCTCGGGCTTCGACTACCGCATCGGCTCGGTGCATTTCGTGGGTCGGACCGAAGTCGGCCTTCCCTGGCAGATGGACGACAGCCCCGCGAGCTTCGCCCTGGGCCTCGAGGAGCAGTTCGGGGGCGACATCCGCGCCCTCGTCGCCGCCTATTTCGCGTCCGTGGCCGACATGGCCAGACTCGAGCGCCCCGACATCATCGGCCATTTCGACCTCGTGCGGAAATACAACAGCGGGTCCCTATATTTCGACGAGGGCGAGGCCTGGTACCGCGAGCTCGCGGACGCGGCCCTCAGGGCCGTGGCCGCCTCGGGCTCGATCCTTGAACTCAACACGGGAGGCATGGCCCGTGGCTACATCGACGAGCCCTATCCGAGCCCCCGGCTGCTGGGCAGGGCCCTGGAGCTCGGGATCCCGACGACCATCAATTCGGACTCCCACCGCAGCGCCGACCTCGATTTCGCCTTCGGCGAGGCGGCGGCCATCCTCTCCGGCCTTGGCTACGAGCGGGTCATGGTCCTAGGGTCCGAAGGCTGGCGGAGCGAGGCCCTCGCCAAACGCGGACGCGGTAAGCCTGGACTCAGGCCCGCGGCCTAGAACCGCGGCATTCGACGGGACGCCTGCGGCCCGACCCAGGCAGGGGCGAAACCATGAGATACAGAGCCTTTTTCGAGTCCTTCCGCGGCCTGCATGACAGGAGCCCGCAGGAGAGACTGTCCCCTTGCTCCCGCTATGTCATCGTCTCGGACCTCGGTTTGGGCGACGGCCGGAACCACGACAGGGCGGCTCCGCGGCGCGACCTTGTTGAGGCAGTCCTCGGGGCTGCCTATCTGCCTGAGGGCTACACCCTCGTCCTCAACGGGGATGCCGAAAACCTGCGCTCGTTCTGGTCGAAGGATATCGCCGAGGCCTGGAGGCGGATCTTTGCCCTCCTCGATGAGTTCGCCGCCCAGGGCTCGCTGCGAAGGCTGCTCGGCGAACGGGACCTCGGCCTGGTGCGCAAGGCCCGCCCCCGCTACCGCCACATCCACGGGCTCAGGCTCTTGTGGCGCGAGTTCGAGCTCTTTGTCCTGCACGGCCACCAGGCCTGCCGCTTCTTCGCGGGGAGGGACTACCGGGATTTCGTCAACTCGTACATCGACAAGCCTCGACGCATTCGGGACGCCGAGGACCTCAAGGATCCCCGGCGGCTCCACAACGCCGAGCTGAGGCTCTACCGCGCGTCGCGCGAACTTGGCATCGCGACGATCTTCGGCCACACGGGCAGGACGCTCTTCGAGAGCCGGACGCGGCGGGACGAGCTGCGCGCCTCGATGGATTCCATCCTCGCGGGCGAAGCGGGGAGGGAGGGCAGCGACGCCGGGGTGCTCGAGGCCCTGCTCCGCCTCCAGGAGGAGAAGAACGCCCGTTTCCATGGCGGGTCCAGGGACATGGCCCCGAGCCTCGCGACAGGCGAGGAGGGAAGCCTCGCGCCCTGCCTTTTCAACGCGGGGAGGGCCGTCCGCCGATCGGGTCTCAACCTGATCGAGATCGAGGGCGGAGCGCTGCGCCAGATCCGCTGGACCGACGACAGGCGGCCCCACCGCAGCCTCGCTGCCCGTTCCCTCCGCGTCGAGACCCTGGAGGGCTGCGGGGTGAGGCGCCATGTGCTCCGCGAGGTCGAGCTCGATTCGCTGCGCCAGCGCCTCGGCCTTCCCGCCCGGCCGACCACCGAGACCGAAACGCCGCATTAACCGTTTTCTAACATGGCTCTCGCCGTTCCCTGACTAAACTCGCGTAAGGTCTCCGCAGGCTCAGGTGAGCCACATCGCAGACTCCCTACGGAGGAACTTCATGAAGAAGCTCACGGCCCTTGCCCTGGTCTTAGCCCTCGCCGGCTCGGCCTTCGCGCAGCTCTCGGGAACCTTCACCTTCGGCGGCTCGACCACGGTCGCGCCGATCGCCTATGCCGCCATCGAGCAGTTCCAGAAGAACAACCCGGGCGTCAAGATCTCCTACGAGGCCACGGGCTCTGGCGCGGGGCTCAAGGCCCTCCTCGCCGGCCAGATCAGCCTCGCCGGCTCCTCGGCCGAGTTCTCCGCCGACCAGCTCATGGACGGGAAGCCCGTGGTGATCGCCCTCGACGGCCTCAGCGTGGTTGTGAACAAGAACATCAAGCTTGCCAACATCTCCCGCGCCAACCTCGCCAAGATCTACCACGGTGACATCTCGAACTGGAAGGACGTGGGCGGCCCCGACCTCAAGATCGTCGTCGTCAACCGCGACGAATCTTCGGGCACATACGCCGCTTTCTGGGAGCTCGTCTGCCTGAAGGACTTCGGCAAGGCAGTCGCCTACACAAAGGACGCCATTGTGACCAAGGAGAACGGCGAGGTAGCCGCGAAGGTCGCCTCGACCCCCGGCTCCATCGGCTACGTGGGCATGGCCTTCGCCGACCAGGTCATCAAGGCCGGCGGCCGCGAGCTCCAGGTCGACGCTGTCGCCCCGACAGTCGCCAACGTCATCGCCAAGAAGTATCCCATCTCGCGCTCCCTCTTCCTTCTCACCAAGGGCGCGCCCGCGGCGGCTTCCGTCGAGAAGGCCTTCATCGACTTCGTCCTCTCCCCCAAGGGCCAGGCGATCGTGAAGTCGGTCGACTACATCCCGGTGCCGAAGAAGTAAAAGGAAATGGAACCGCAGAGGCGCAGAGCCTCGACTTCTTCTTCCTCTCTCTGCGGCTCCGCGTCTCTGCGGTTTGATTCTGTTCATCGAAAAAGGATGCATCCACATGCCCGGAACCTGGATGATAGAGTGAAGCATCGGAAACTTTTCGAGAGGACGGCCGAGGGACTGCTCTTCGCCTGCGCCGCCCTCTCCGTCCTGGCCGTCATCCTGATAACGGTCTTCCTTTTCCAGCGCGGCCTGTCCCTTTTCCAGAAGGTGAGCGTCCTCGAGTTCCTGGGCTCCACCCGCTGGGAGCCGACGGCCAAGGTCCCGGGCTACGGGATCCTCTCCTTCATCGTGGGCTCCTTCTACGTCACCGGCCTCGCCCTCGCCTTCGCGGTGCCCATCGGCCTGGCCGTCGGGATCTTCCTCGCCGAGCTCGCCGAGAAACGCTCATCGCGCATCATCCACTCCACCGTCGAGCTCCTCGCCGGGATCCCCTCGGTGATCTACGGCCTCTTCGGCATAGCCCTGATATCGACTATTACGCGGAGCCTCTTCGGCGGCTCGGGCTACTCCGTCCTCTCGGCCTCGATAGTCCTCGCCATCATGACATTGCCCACCATCATCAGCGTCACCGAGGTCTCCCTGCGCGCCGTGCCGCGCGAGCTCAAGGAAGGCTCCCTGGCCCTCGGGGCCACCCACTGGCAGACCATCGTGCGCGTCCTCGTGCCCGCTGCCCGCTCGGGCATCATCGCCGGGGTCATCCTGGGCATGGGCCGCGCGATAGGAGAGACCATGGCCGTCCTCATGGTGGGCGGGAACGCCCCACTCATGCCCAAGGGCCTCACGGGCATGGTCAGGACCCTGACGATGAACATCATCACCGACATGAGCTACGCGACCGGCGACCACCTCACCAGCCTTTTCGCCACGGGCATCGTCCTCTTCGTCTTCATCCTCGTCCTCAACCTCACCGTCCAGGTCGCCCTGAAGCGCTCGATGGCGGCGACGGAAGGGGGCGGCGGTGCATAAGCCGACAAGCGGCCACGCATCGCGACTGCGCAGCCAGGCCATCGCATTCGCCATCGTGCGCGGTCTCTCCTTCCTCACCATTGGCATCCTCGCCCTGATCCTCATCTTCATCGTCTACCGCGGCCTTCGCTACGAGAACGTAGTCAGATCGACCGTCCTCTCGAACTCCGAGGCCGCTCCCGATGGTCTCGCCATCGTTGTCAACGAGGGAACACCACTGGACAGGATCGAGTTCCCCGTCCTCTACGGCATGTATACCGACGAGTACCTCAACTGGTCAAAGATCACAGCCGACAAGGAGGACCTCGTCCCCATCGCACTCGACAGCTCGACGGCCGATGGCGCGAAGGTATCGCGCTTCCTCTTTGGAAGCACTCCGCAGTGGGGCGGCCTTGTGGAGACGGCCCCCGACGCGGCCCGAGCGATCGAGCGGGTGCGCTCGACCCTCGGCGCCGTCGCCGTCCTCCCCGCCGAGGACCTGGCCGGGCAGAAGGGCGTGAAGGTCATCCCCTTGAGACGCGTCGTCATCGCCGCCAACAGCGAGGTCACAGCCCTCGTCGAGAACCGCGGGATCGAGGACTTGAGCGACCCTGCCTTGCGTCTCCTCATGGCGGGAAAGATAGCGAACTGGAAGGAGCTCGGCGGCCCCGACCTCGCCGTCCACCTCCTCGAGCCCCCCGCGGGGACGGAGCTCCAGCGGGTCCTCTCCGATGGCGGGCACTCGGTGTCGGGGGGAGCGAGGGAGAAGGACATGGCCGCCTACCTCGCGGCCCTCGGGGACCAGAGCGGCAGCGTCGGCTATCTCTTCGCCGGAGACGCAAAGGCCGAGGAGCTGCCCACCCTCATGTGGAGCGGCACAGAGTCCGGCTGGAACCTTTCTTTGAGCTACCTCCTCGAGAGCCCCGGCCTCTCGGGCAAGGTGGGCGGCATCTCCACGATCATCGCCAACACCTTCCTCATGCTCATCCTCACCGGTCTCATGGCCGCGCCCATCGGGGTCGCCGCTGCCGTCTACCTCGTCGAATACGCGAGACAGGGCATCATGATCAGGATACTCCGCCTCGGCACCGAGACCCTGGCGGGCATACCCTCGATAATCTTCGGCCTCTTCGGCTTCCTCTTCTTCGTCAACATCCTCCACTTCGGCTTCGGCCTCCTCTCGGGCTGTCTCACCCTCACCCTCATGATCCTGCCCACGATAGTGCGGACCTCGGAGGAGGCCATGAAGGCCGTCCCGGCTGGCCTGCGCGAGGGCTCCCTCGCCCTTGGGGCGACCAAGCTCCAGACCATCGTGAGGGTGGCGATCCCGGCCGCCGCCCCCGGCATCCTCACGGGGCTCATACTGGGTATCGGCAGGGCTGTCGGGGAGACGGCCGCCCTCCTCTTCACCATGGGTTCGGACTACAAGCTCGCCAAGGGTCTCTTCTCCTCGGCCCGGGTCCTCTCCTCCCATATCTACCTGCTCTTCGCCGAGGGTATCTCCTTCGACAGGGCCTTCTCGACCGCGACCGTCCTCATCCTGGTGGTGGTCGCCTTCAACTTCTCCGCGAAACGCCTCATAGGCAAGATGGGCGGCGGCCGCGAAAAGGGAGCGAAGACACGATGAAAGACGCATCGGCGAAATTCGACATAGCCGGCCTCGACCTCTGGTACGGCCAGACCCAGGCCCTGAAAAAGGTCTCGATGCAGGTGGGCGCCAACAGCATCACCGCCCTGATCGGCCCCTCGGGCTGCGGCAAGTCCACCTTCCTGCGCGTCCTCGACAGGATGAACGACCTCATAGACGGGGTGAGGACGGAAGGGAAGGTCCTCTATGATGGACAGGACATCTTCAACGGGATGGACGTCATCGAGCTTCGCAAGAAGATAGGCATGGTCTTCCAGAAGCCAAACCCCTTCCCCATGAGCGTCTTCGACAACGTCGCCTATGGGCCAAGGGTCCACGGGACCAAGGACCGCCGGGAACTCGAGGAGATAGTCGAGCGGAGCCTCGTGAACGCCGCCCTCTTCGACGAGGTCAAGGACAGGCTGCACAAGTCGGCCCTTGGTCTGTCCGGGGGCCAGCAGCAGAGGCTCTGCATCGCGCGGGTCCTCGCCGTCGAGCCCGACGTCCTCCTCATGGACGAGCCCACGAGCGCCCTCGACCCCATCTCCACGGCCAAGATCGAGAACCTCCTTGAGGAGCTAAAAAGACGCTATACTATCGTGATCGTGACCCACAACATGCAGCAGGCCGGACGGGTCTCGGACTGGACGGGCTTCTTCCTCTCAGGCGAGCTCCTCGAATATGCCCCGACCAAGGACATATTCTTCAACCCACGGGACCCGCGCACTGAGAACTACATCTCGGGACGCTTTGGTTGAGCCAGGTGCAGACCGTGGCGGAAGACAGGAGGAAGACAGGATGACCAGGGTGCTTTTTCTCTGCGTCCACAACTCAGGCAGGAACCAGATGGCCGAGGCCTTCCTGAAGGATCTCGTGGGCCCGGGCTTCGAGGTCGAGAGCGCCGGGCTCGAGCCTGGCAGCCTCAACCCCATGGTGGTGAAGGACCAGATCGAGACGGCGGTGAGGGATTTCATCGCCAGCCACGCGGAGCGCTAGGAGATACAGGCGATGCAGACAAGGATGCATTTCATAGAGGAGCTCGCGAGGCTCAACCACGACGTCCTCTCCATGGGAGCGAGGGTCGAGGAGGACCTCCGGAAGGCCATGGAGGCCATGAAGACCCAGAACCTCGAGCTCGCCGCCGAGGTCAAGGCCGATGACGAGCTGGTCAACGCCCTCCAGCTCAAGATCGACGACCAGGCCGCCATCCTCATAGCAACCCAGCAACCCGTCGCCCGCGACCTCCGCGAGCTCGTCACAGTCCTCAAGGTCACCGACAACCTCGAGCGCGCGGGCGACCACGCCGTCCACCTCGCCAAGGCCGTCAAGCGCTTCACGGGAGAGCCCCCTTTCCGGCAGTTCGAGGCCCTCGAGCGCATGGCCCAGACCGGCTGCACGATGATCAGGGGGGCCGTGGCTGCCTACCTCAACCACGACGCCGAAGAGGCGAGGCGGATCGCCGCCCTCGACGAAAGCATCGACCACGAGCACAAGGCCCTCGTGAAGGAGGTCCTCGAGCTCATGAAGGACAGGCCAGAACAGATCGAGCGCGCGGTCAAGCTCCTCACGACCTCGGGCTTCCTCGAGCGCCTGGGCGACCACATGACCAACATCTGCGAGGCCGTGGTCTTCATGGTCGAGGGGAAGCACGTGGAGCTCAACGACTAATGGCAAAGGCCACTATCCTCGTCATCGAGGACGACCCCGACATCAGGGAGCTCCTCGGCCACGCCCTGGGCAAGGAGGGCTGGACCATCGTCCAGGCGAGCGACGGCGAGGAGGGCCTCGAGCGCTTCCCCGGCGCCAATCCCGACTGCGTCGTCCTCGACATCATGCTCCCGGGCATCGACGGCCTCGAGGTCCTGCGCCGCATCAAGGGCCTCACCGGCACCAAACGCCTACCCGTCATCATGACGACGGCAAAGGGCGAGGAGGCCGACGTGGTCCTTGGCCTCGAGCTCGGGGCCGAGGACTACGTGGTCAAGCCCTATAGCCCCAAGGTCCTCGTGGCGAGGATCAGGGCGGCCCTGCGAAGGACGGTCGAGCTCCCGGCCCAGTCCGCTCGCGCGGAGTCCGTCATCTCGAGTGGGAGCTTGAGGCTCGACTCAGGAAGGCACGAGCTGAGGATCGGCGAGCGGAAGGTCGAGCTCTCGGCCACCGAGTTCGCCATTCTCGAGTTCCTCCTGCGCAACCCGGGCTGGGTCTTCTCACGCAGCCAGATCATTGACGCTGTGAAGGGCAGGGACTACCCCGTCACGGACCGGGCGGTCGACGTGCAGATACTCTCGCTCAGGCGAAAGCTCGGCGAGGACTGCGACTGCATCGAGACGGTCCGCGGGGTCGGTTACCGGCTCAAGGACTAGAGCGCATGGCCACAAGCCTCTTCCGCCAGAGCCTGGCGACCCTGATCGCGGCCCTCCTCATCGCCTGCACCCTCCTCCTCGGCTTCGGCTTCTCAATCATGGGCCGGCTCTACGACGAGGCCAACGCGAGCTCCCTCGGCGAGGCAGCCCGGACCCTCGCCTCGGCCCTGCCCGAGGCCGAGCTCGATCCCGGGCCGCAGGGGCGGAGCGTCGCCTCATCATGGCTCGCCCGCGCGGCCGAGCACAGCGACTTCCGCCTCACCCTCATCCTCCCCGACGGAAGCGTCGCCGCCGACACGATGGCCGATCCCGCCACAATGGAGAACCACGGCCAGAGGCCCGAGGTCATCGCGGCCCTCGCGGGGCGCACTGGCTCGGCGAGACGGCGCTCCGTGTCTGTGGGCAAGGAGCTCATCTATGGCGCCGCTCCCGTGATCAGGGACGGCAAGGTCCTCGCTGTCTTCCGCCTCGCCCTCGAGACCCCGAGCCTCGACTCCCGCCTCGCCTCGGCCCGGCTTAGCTTCGTCCTCGCCACCCTCGGCTTCCTCGCCCTCGCGGCCCTTGCCGCGGCGAGCTTCTCGCGCAGGCTCTCCCGCCCCCTCGCCCTTCTCGCCGAGACGGCCCGAGGCTTCGCCACCGGTGGCAGGCGGCTCTCCCACTTCGAGGCCGAGTCCGGGCCCGAGGAGGTCCGCTCCCTCGCGAGGACCCTCGACGCGATGGCCCTCGAGCTCGACACCAGGATCCACTCGGCCCAGAGCCTCGGCGCCGAGCTCGAGGCAGTCCTTGGCGCCATGGTCGAGGCCGTCCTCGCCCTCGACGAGGGCCTGGTGCTCAGGCTCGCGAACCCCTCGGCCTCCACCCTCTTCGGCTCGAGCCCGCAGCTGATGGCGGGCCAGGAACTCCTGGCCGCCACCCACTCCACCGAACTCCAGGCCGTCGCCGAGTCCTGTCTCCGCTCGGGACGGCCCGAGAGCACCGAGCTCGCCCTCTACCTCCCAAAGGAACGCTGGTTCCAGGCCCTTGCCGCCCCCATGCGCATGGCGGGGCCACAGCAAGCCGACGGGGCAGGCGGTTCAGGAGTGGTGCTGGTGCTAAACGACATCACCGAGCTTCGTCGCCTCGAGCGCGTGAGGCGGGACTTTGTCGCCAACGTCTCGCACGAACTGCGCACCCCCGTGCAGATCGTCAAGGGCTTCACCGAGGCCCTGGCCGAGGCCGAGGGCGACACGGGGAGGAGCTCGCGCTATCTCGCCATCGTGGCGCGCAACGCTGAGCGCATGGAGAGCCTCATCGACGACCTGCTTGCCCTCGCGAGGCTCGAGCAGGGCGGAGGAGAGTGGCTGCGCTGCGAGACAGTGCGGGTCTGCGACGTGATCACCGACTCCCTGGACGCCATCGCCCCCAAGGCCGAGGCCAAGGGCCTCGTCGTGAAGGTCGACTGCCCCGAAGGCCTCGAGGCCCGGGCCAACGCCGGCCTCATCGAGCAGGCCCTCATCAACCTCCTCGACAACGCCATCAAGTACTCGCCCCCGGGTTCATCCGTCTCGATCGCCGCCAGCCTCGAGGAGGGCGCGCAGGGCCCCGGGCCTGCACAAGGAGGCAGCCCCAGGGGCTCAGTCCTCTTCGAGGTCCGCGACCGCGGTGCGGGCATCCCGGCGAAGGACCTAGGCCGGCTCTTCGAGCGCTTCTACCGCGTCGACAAGGCAAGAAGCCGCGAGCTCGGCGGCACGGGGCTCGGCCTCGCCATTGTCCGCCACATCGCCCTGGCCCACGGCGGCTCGGTCGCTGTGGAGAGCTGGGAGGGAGAAGGCTCGACTTTCAGGATGAGGATACCCGTGGCGGGACCGCCGGGCGGCGCGGACCGAGAAAGCGATTAGGAAGAAAGTAGCGGAGAAGATAAAGGCACACCACGGAGCAGCGCCCTTAGCTGGCGCAGGGCGCTGGAGTCTTCTGCGTCATGCAGAAACGGCTGTGCACCGCTCCTGCCCCGATTTCCCGCCACAAATATGATCATCGACGGCCCATCCTTAGGCCTATATTTGAGCTCATACCACATGCCGGGGGAATTGGAAGGCCGTTCCCTGAAAGCCACAACAGCGAGGCCACCAATGGACAGTGCGAGCCCGTGGGCTGTTTCTATGCAGCCAACCGCGGCCACAAGGAGGATCCATGAAAAAGCAAAGGGGCTCGGTCGGCCTCAGGGCTGTGCTTTCCCTGGCCGTCGCGGCAATCATAGTCGTCCTCACGGCCGCTGTCTGTCTCATCGCCTACGCCTCCGCCCGGCGTTCGCTTGAGGCTGTCTACCTCCAGGAAATCCAGAGCTTCAACAGGACCATCAGCGCCCAGGTCGACGACTTCTACCAGGACAACCTCAACGAGGCCCGCCTCCTCGCAGGCCTCGACCTTGTGAAGACCGCGGCCAGAACGGGAAAGCCAGGCCTGGCCCCGGAGCTGCTGAAGTCGGTCCTTGACGAGAAGAAGCTCTACGAAAGCGTGGTCCTGGCAAGCGCGGAAAAGATCCCCAGGATCATCGCGTCCGCTGGAGAGGCCCTGGCTCAGGCGGGGACCCCGTCCCAGGACAAGCAGGAGGCCGGCTATGGTGCCAGCATCGCGAATGCCACGGATGGCAAGATTTCCGTGAGCGAGCCCTACAAGTCGGCGAAAACGGGCCTTCCCCTCATTTCCATGCTATCCGGTGATCCTGAACCGCAAGGGCCTCGTGATCGCCCACCGCAACAAGGATTTCCTCTTCAAGCTGGACACCACGACCCTGCCCTGGGGGAAGGATCAGCTCACCCTGCCCTCGGGATCGATCCAGTACTTCAACTTGAACGGCGTGGACAAGGTCCAGTCCCTCGAGAAGAATGAATCCTATGGCCTCATCATTGCCATCTCCCTTGCGATTGCGGAGATCAACGCGAGCGCGATTGGCACGGCCGTCCTCCTCGCGGTGGTCGGCGTCGCCGGGGTCCTTGCCGCCTGGACCGGCATCTTCCTGTTCATGGGCCTAAGGCTCAGGCCCCTCACCGCAGCCGCGGCCGCGGCCGATCGCCTGGCCCTTGGCGACCTTGGCGTCGAGATGCCCAAGGCCTACCGGGACGAGGTCGGCCTGCTCATCTCGGCCTTGGGCGAGATGGTCGCAAAGCTCCGCGAGATCGCCTCGAGCGTCAAGTCCGGCGCGGCCCAGGTGACCAAGGGGAGCAAGGCGATCAGTGCCACGGCGATGACGATGAGCCAGGGCTCGACAGAACAGGCGGCGAGCGCCGAGGAGGTATCGGCCACCATGGAGGAGATGGCTGCCACGACGAAGCAGAGCTCCGAGAACGCCATGGCTACGGAAAAACTCTCCCGGAGGACGGCCCAGGACGCCACCGAGGGAGGCACCGCCGTGCAGGACACCGTCAAGGCGATGAAGCAGATCGCCTCGAGCATATCCATAATTGAGGAGATCGCGAGACAGACCAATCTTCTGGCCCTTAACGCGGCCATCGAGGCTGCACGGGCTGGCGAGGCCGGCCGGGGCTTCGCCGTCGTGGCAACCGAGGTGCGCAAGCTCGCCGAGCGCTCGCAGACGGCCGCGAAGGAGATATCGGTCCTATCCGCCAATTCGGTGGCGGTTGCCGAGAAGGCCGGAGGCCTGCTTGAGCAGATCGTGCCGGACATCCGCAGGACGGCCGACCTCATGCAGGAAATAGCAGCTGCGGGCAACGAGCAGAGTTCGGGCGTGCAACAGGTCACCCAGGCCATGTCCCAGCTAGACTCGGTGATCCAGGCGAACTCGGCCTCGGCCGAGAAGCTGGCAGCCTCCTCAGAGGAGCTCTCGAGCCAGGCCATCTCGCTCCAGGAGACGATGTCATTCTTCGCGCTGGAAGGCATGGAGGCCGAGGCAAGCTCTCCCGCCCTGCCGCCGATCCCGGCCATGGCCATTCCCGGCCCGCAGGCCCGGGCCGCCCAGAGTCATACGACGGCGATCGCCCTGGGAGCGAAAAGGCCGGCCGCCGATGACGAGGGCTTCGAGGAGTACTAGGGCAGTTCCACGATGATGGCCGGGCCCCTGTCCTCGGGGACACTGACGATGAGCTCGGCCCCCCTGCCCAGGAAGCGGTGGATGCCGCTGCCGAGCCAGGCTGTGTAGCCGGAAGCCGCGGGCAGGGCTGCAGGGGCGAAGGGACTCTCGGGCAGCCAGGGTCCCGGCCCCGGGAAGACCAGTTCCCTCCTCTCTCCCATCCCGAAGGAGTCGATGCGGAAGCTGGCCACGTGGAGCTCCCGGGCCACCTCGGGAGGAGGCCTGCTCCAGGGATCGAGGGAGCGCCGCTCGGCCTCGAGACCCAGGCTCTCGAGGGCGAAGGCGCGCGGATCCTCACCACAGTCCTTGAGACAGAGGGCGAGCGAGGCGAGATAGCCTCCCCTCCAGGTGAGCCCAAGGACCTCGCGGCCCAGGCTTGGGGCGAAGACGGGGGCAAGAGCCTGGGGATAGAGGGCGCCAGCAGGGCAGAGGGCCCGGCCTTTCCACCGGGCCTGGGCGAGGATGGCCTGCCATTCCCCGCGCCTGACCGAGACCGCAAGCATCGAACCTGGTCTCGCGAGGGCCGACTTCATCCCGCCCCTTTCGTCCCTCCAGGACAGGGAGAACTCAAGGCCATCGGCGTTGGCCCATGAGGCGGGGAGGGGCGGGAGCTCGAGGCTTAGCTCCTGACGGGCGAGTACGGGGAGTGGCCAGTCTCCCGGGCAGGCCGAGAGGGCCGCGAGGCAAAGGCCAGGCAGCAGGCGGCGCGCAACGCGGCCGATCTTGGTTCTCCCCATGGAAGACAGAACGCGTCAGCCCAAGACCGGCGCTTCAGCTGTGGAGCGTATTCACCCCATTGCGTCCGAGCCTAAAGCTCCTCCTTGAGACGGGAGCGCAGCTCAGCGAGGATCGCCCGGTATTTCTCGCTGCGCCAGTCGGCGTAGGTCCAGGGAAGGAACTGAAAGCCCCCCTTCTCGTAGACCAGGGTGAGCTCCCCGTAGATGCCGTCGCGCAGGGGCAGGCGGTGGGCGCGGTTCTTTGTGGTCGCGAGGACCAGGCGTGAGAGGGAGAGGAGGCCGGGGTCGAGGTTGTGGCGCCGCCTTCCCTCCGATGAGAACCGCGCCTCGAGCGCGTTGGTCCAGATCTTGATGGAGCTCAAGGATGCGGGGTCGACCAGGCGTCCGAAGGAGTAGAAGGTCCTCACGAGGCCCCTACCCATCTCCTCCTCGTAGTAGGAGCTCCAGCCGAAGACTCCGGCTCCGCGCTTGAAATCGACAGGGCCCAGACCCTCCCCGAGGGCGGCGACGAGGGTCTCCTGGTCGGCATCGGGGGCGGAAAGGACGGCGACGAGGAGCCGCTCTGGCCGGAAAGCGCCTTGAAAACCCATGGATCTTGCCTCAGGGCGGAATTTAAACCATACTCTGAAACCATGGAAGACCCGCAAGCCTACTCGAAGACCCTCGAGGAGCGTCTCGACGCCAAGAGGGAGCGCCTCGACGCCGTGGATCTGCAGAATCTCAGGAACGCCTTCAAGGTCTTCCAAGCCGCTTTCCGGGGCGTCTCGCAGGTCCTGCTCAAGAAGGGGGTCATCCATGAGGACCCCTACAAGTACGAGCTGAAGATCTCCGAGGTGACCAACCCGCCCGAAGGGCCCTTCATCGAGTCTGACAAGATCGACGAGATGAGCAACCGGATATCCCAGTTCGACTCCTATCTGGATTTCCTGAACAACTACTACCAGTTCTCCTGCGAGTTCCTCACCATGGGCCGCATCAAGCGCATGCTCGGGATCTCGAAGTATTTCAATTTCGCGCAATTCTCCGACACGAGCAACTCGCTCAACACCCGTGCCCTCGCCGAGCTCGTCGGCATGATCAAGAAAGGGACAGACCAGCTCTCCTCGGGCATCATCGCCGATTCGGTGGGCCAGCTGGACAAGGCGACAAGGGAGATCCTCGGTTCGCTCAAGGAACTCACCAACTACCACAAGGAGCTCTACAAGCTCCAGCTCCGCCAGATTGTCCTCCCGGGGCTTGGGCTCGACGCGAATTTCATCATCACCCAGCGCGAGGACTCGATCCGCATGGTCAAGCGCAAGTTCAGCGAGATTTCGACCGAGAGGACCTTCTATCCGGAGCTGGTCGAGGAGGTCCTCCTCGAGGATTTCACCTCAGACGGCCCCTCGCTCCGCGAGGCGGTGCTCAAGCGGCTCGAGGTCGAGGTCGAGAAGAAGGTCGAGAAGAGCAAGGAGAGGTCCTTCAAGGCGACGATACTCGACGGCGTGCGTGTCCTCGCGAGCGCGGCCTATCCCCTCGAGGACGCGCTTTCCAAGCTCGCCGACAACTCGGCCGTCTTCGAGCTGCGGGACAAGGGCTTCATCGCCAACCTCACCAAGATGATCAGGAAGATGTTCAAGCCCGGTGACAAGGGGATCAGCTACATCATCGAGATCCCCGACCCCATCACGAGCCTGCGAACGAGCGAGGAGCTGGACTTCGTCAAGTTCATGGAGGACTACTCGAGGAAGGCAAAGGCACTCTCGGGCCTCCTGCAGCGGGGAGGGCCGGCCCAGAAGCGCCTCGAGGGAATGAACGAGGACCAGAGCTACAAATTCCTCGTGCGCAACATCGAGGAGCTCCAGCGGGCCCACAAGCTCTTCCTGTCCCTCGACGATTTCTTCAGGGAATCCGCCGAGGCCGAGGAAAAGACCAGGATCAAGTCGGTGAAGATCGAGCTCACGACGGTGAAGGGCGCGATTATCAAGGCGAACCAGAAAAAGCATGAATACGTCTCGCAGCGCGAGGAACTCGAGCAGATGAAGAGGCTCGGCATACGCGACGTCTAGTCCGTAACCCCTGGCCCCTCGCTGGTGTTCCTTAAGGCGATGCCCTGCTTTCGACAAGGAGAGATCCGATGGGAATTGAGAAGCGGTCCAGATTGGCCCTCGCGGTGCTCTTCGCCGCATCAATAGGCTTCCTTGCCGCGACGGAGGCGCTCTCGGCCGCTGTGGACCAGGGCAAACCCGAAGAATTCGTCGTTTCGTTCAACGCGCTCGAGGTCCAGCTCGACCCTCACCACTCCATCTACTCGGCCGAGGCCCAGCTCTTCACAGCGACCTACGAGGGCCTGTTCACCTACAATCCGAGCAGCCTCGAGCCGGTCCGCGCATCCTGCTCCTCCTACACGAGGTCACAGGACGGGCGCACCTACACCTTCTACATAAGGGACAACGCGGCCTGGTCCGACGGGAGCCCCCTCGTGGCCAAGGACTTCGCCGACGCCTGGATGCGCGCCCTCTCCCCCGCGACAAAGGCAGACTACGCGGCCTTCTTCGACGTGATCGCCGGTGCCCGCGACTACAGGCTCGGGAAGAACCACGACCCCGCCTCGGTCGGTATATCGGTCATCGCCGACAAGGTCCTCCAGGTCAAGCTCGTGACGAAGACCGACTACTTCACCCGCCTGCTCAGCCACCATAGCTTCTCGCCCATCCACCCCTCGCTGCTTCTGGCCAGGGACTGGAGCAAGAACTTCCCCTTCCCGGTGAACGGCCCCTACCGCTTCCAGTCGATGGACTCAAGCGGCGCCCTGCTTGTGAAGAACGAGCACTACTGGGACTCATCCTCGGTCGCCATCCCCCGCATCCGCGTCGTCTTCAGCGACGACGACAGCGACGTGACCAGGCGCTTCAACAACGGCGAGGTCCACTGGCTCGCCGGCGCCATGGACCTCAAGGCCCTCCAGGACCAGGGGGCTGTCCAGGTCAACCCGATGTTCGGGACCCACTACTGGTTCTTCGACTGCCGCGACAAGCCCTGGAGCGATCCGGACGTCCGCCGCGCCCTTGCCCTCCTCCTGCCCTGGAAGGACCTGCGTTCGCGCGACAACTACCTCATACCCGCCGACACCCTCGTCCTTCCCTTCGAGGGCTACCAGGACGCAAAGGGCATCCAGGACAGCGACACGGCCCAGGCCCAGAGCCTCCTCGCCAAGGCAGGCTACCCCGAGGGCAAGGGCCTCCCCGCGATCTCGATCCTCACCCCCGACGGGGACGACGCCAAACGCGTCGCCGCTCTCATGCAGACCGCCTGGTCGACACTTCCCGGGCTCAAGGTCGACGTGAAGCTCATCCCCGCTGCCCACTACTTCGAGTCGGTCCGCTCGGGTCCGGGAAAGACCGACTACACCCTCGCCCTCACCACCTGGATCGGGGACTTCGCCGATCCCCTCGCCTTCCTCCAGATGTGGTCGAGCGACTCGAACCTCAACGACGCCGGGCTCGCCGACGGCGAGTACGACGCGATGCTCGCGGCGGCGGCCGCGAAGGATGGGAGCGACAGGCTCGCCACCCTCGCGAAGGCCGAGACGAGGCTCCTCGCCGGAGCTGCCGTCCTGCCCATCTACCACAGTGTCGCGGTCAACATCCTCGACAATGACTTCATCCAGGGCTGGTACGGCAACGCCCTGGACATCCATCCCTTCAAGTACTTCGCCTTCGGGGAGCGGAAGATCCGCCCCAACGTGGCCTTCGCGCGATAGAAAAAAAGGGGGCTTGCCATGCGCCGCTTCTTCGCGATGGTTCTCTATCTCTGCTTTGGCCTGCCCCTCGCCCTGGCAGCCCTGTTCATGCTCGCAAGCCGGCCCTGGATACTCGACCGGGAGTTCTACAGGAAGCTCGTCACCGACGAGTCTCTGTATGCGGCCCTCAGGGCCCCGGGCCTCGCCACGGGCGCCGAGCCTGAGCTCAAGCTGGGCGAGCTGACCCTGAACGGACCGGCCCTTGTCGCGGCTGCCCAGAAGAACCTCTTGGGGAGCGAGCTCAAGGCCTTCGCCTCGCTCTCGGTCGACGCCGTCCTCGACGCTGTCGAGGGCAAGGCAGGGTCCGCTCCTGCCATCGACATGGGGGCTGCCAAGAGAGCCCTCGAGGCGCGGCAGGAAGCCCTTGCACGGGACTACACGGCGGCCCTTCCGGTCCGCGCGGGCACTCCGGCTCAAGGCGACCTGAGCTTCAGGCCCGATTCGGTTAAACCCGAGCGGGCGGCCGAGCTCGCCTCGCGCGCCCTCAAGGCCTCGATCGCGAAGATCCCCGACAGGGTCCCCCTGGCCCTTCCTTCAACGCGGGAGGGATCGGCGCCGAGGGCCTTGAGCCAGGCAATGGTGAACCGCGGCATCGCGCTGCTGTCGGCCCTCTCCGTCATCCTCCTCTCGCTCCTCGCCTGGCTTGGCGGAAAGGACGCAGGCAGGCGGATCGTGTGCGCGGGCCGCTACCTCCTCATCCCCTCGCTGGCCGTGCTGGCCTTGGGCATAGTCCTCTTCCTCCCTGGCGCCTCGATCCTCCAGGGCCTGAGCCCGCCCGCAGTCCACGTCTCCATGACGGGCTCAGGCGGAGGGGCCCTGCGCTCGTGGATGGCCCGGGTCCTCGGCCAGGTGTCCCGCGGCTTCATGGCCACGGGCCTGATCGGCGCAAGCATCGCCGGCGCCCTCATCTCCCTGCGGCGCGTCTTCAACCCGAAGGAAGTCTAGGGCAGGCGATGGACGACACAGACAGCTTCCTCAAGAACCTGGGCTTTCCCCTGGTCAGGGTCCACCACCCCTTCAACCACTTCGACTTCACCCGCCCGGGCCGGCGCATCCTGGTCATCGGCCCCATGGGCTCGGGCAAGACCGAGTTCTCGGCCCGGATGTGGCGTGACAGCCTCGTCGCGCGCCGCAAGACCGGCGCTGCCCGCGATTCGGCCATGACGAGCTCGGGCGCCGACCGCCGGGACATCTTCGTGGTCCGCTCGAGCCTCGACGCCGCCCGCTTCCCCGAATACCCCGACGACGCCCTCGCCTACCGTGGCGGCTACGAGCGCGTGGGCGACAGGCTGGGGCGGGCGCGCGACTCCTTTGGCCTCGAGGCCCTCATCAAGGAGAGACCGGGGATCGGGACCTGGATCGTCGACGAGGCGGCCTTCTACGACGAGAGGATCGCCTACCTCATGAAGGACGAGTCCGAGCGCCGGGGCATCGTATTCGTCTGCCCCACCCTCGTCCTCAATTTCCGCCGCGAGATCTTCAACCAGACGGCGAGGCTCCTCATCGAGAACTCCACCGATCTCTTCCCCCTCACCGCCTATTGCGAGCACGAGGACTGCCTCGCCGACTCGCTGTACACCTACCGCTACTACACCGTCGAGGCCCGCGAGTGCCCGGCCCTCTATTTCGACCCCCTCATCATCATCGGAGGGGACAGGGCCAAGGCCGATGGGAGGGAGCCGAACTACTGCACCCGCTGCGACGAGCACCACTTCCTTCCCGGCAAGGAGTACACCTACTTCACCTTGAAGCCCCTCGGCGAGGCGGCGGCCCGGGGCGACGAGGCCCCCCTCTTCGAGGAACTCGCGGCGATGGCCGATGGCAGGGGCCGATCCCGCCTCGCCGAGAGCCTCAAGGCCCGCCACCTCGAGTGCGATGCCCCCTGCCCCGAGATGCTCGACGCCCTGCGCGTCCCCTGCATCGCCGAACGTGCCCTCGTCTACCTCTACGCCGAGCAGAACCTCCTCTCGGCCGATCAGCTGCGCCGCGCGGTCGCCGAGCTCGACCTCGACCGCGATTTCCTCAGCCGGCGTCTCTCGGACAACCGCAGACCCCTCGAGCTCTAGCCGCCCAGGGCCCTCGCCCCGCAAAGCCACTCCCCCTCGTCAAAAAGCATCCCTTGGGCCATGGCCGCGCTTCAGCCTCCTGGCCTGAGCCGATCCCGGCGGGACTTGGGCCGATACCGACAATGACGGCTCGTCCACCGGGGCGGGCCCCCCACAAAGCGGTGATGCAATTTCCTGGTGACCCTAGTCGGGATCGCCCCTCGGGGCAGCCACATCAGGAGCAACGGAAATGGCCCATAAAATGGCATCGCCTACCCTTGTCCTGCTCGGATGTTTCATCATTGCCATCTCGAACACCCAGGCCCAGGGCCTGAGCATCGAGGTGCAGCCGGGAGTGAGCATTCCCCTCCTCGACAGCGCCTCCGAATACTCCCTGGGCCTGTCCACGACCCTCGGCCTGGACTAGCAATTGCCCTTCGCGCAGAGATTCGTGGCCCGCGGGGCCATCGACCATACGGGCGCCCAGTTGAAGGCGACCTCGACGGGTCTGTCGATCCTGTCTGTGGGGGCTGGCGGCGGCCTCAAGACGAGGCTCGGCAAGGTCAGCCTGAGCCTGGTGGGGATCGGCGGCTACTACCTCGGCGTGTACGATTCCAAGACAGGCGGCTCGCTGTTCTACGCCATCGACACAGGCGCTGACATCGAGATCAGCCCCGGCTGGGCGATCGGCCTTGGGGCGGGCTGGACCGACTACCTTTCGACACCGACCTCCTTCTACCGCGGATCGAGGCTCAGGCTCGGACTTAAGCTCGACCCACCGGCGGCGAAGGCAGGTTCGGCCAAGCCCCAGCCCAGGATGCAGATACCAAGCGTCACGCTCAGCCCTGTCTTCCCCGTGGTCTACAAGTACTTCGATACCACCCCACTTGGCAGCGCCCGGATCCCATATCAGGAGAAGGGTGAGATCAAGAATGTGAAGCTTAGCTTCTTTATCCCGCAGTTCATGGACGGCCCCAAGACCTGCGAGGAAATCCCCTCGATGAAGACCGGGGAGGCCCGGGACGTGAAGCTCTACGCCCTGCTCAAGGATTCCGTCCTGAACATCACGGAAGGGACCAAGGTGCAGGCTTCGGTGATCGTGTCCTACACCCTGGGCGAGAGCCGGCTCCAGCTCGAGCGCTCCGAGACCATCCGCATCTACGACCGCAATGCCATGACCTGGGAAGACGATCGCCGCGCCGCCTCCTTTGTCACGGCCAAGGATCCCATGGTCATGAAGTTCTCGAAGGCCGTGAATGCTGTTGTGCGGGACGAGGCGAGCCCGGTCGCGAACCTCAACTTCAGGATCGCGCTCGGCATGTTCGAGGCGCTCGGACTCCACGGCCTCCGCTACACCGTCAATCCCAAGGGCTCCTACGCCGAGTTCGCGGTGAACAAGTTCGCGGTGGACTACCTGCAGTTCCCCCAGCAGACCCTCAGGTACAAGGGCGGAGATTGCAGCGACATCTCGATCCTCTACTCGGCCCTGCTGGAATCCATCGGCATCGAGACCGCCTTCATCACGATCCCTGGCCACATCTTCCTGGCCTTCGCGCCCGGCATCGATTCCGCGGACTCAAGGGGGTTCTTCTCCAATACCGAGGACCTCATCGCAAGCGAGGGCAAGTTCTGGTTCCCCGTCGAGATCACCATGGTGAAGGAGGGCTTCCTCAAGGCCTGGAAGGAGGGTGCCCGGGAGTGGAGGGAGAACGGCTCTGACCGGAAGTTCTATCCACTGCACGAAGCCTGGAAGATCTACGAGCCTGTCGGGATGAGCGACGGCGAAAGCGCCCTCCAGGTCATCCCGGAGCAGGAGTTCCGGAGCCTCTACCGCTCCGAGATCAATGCCTTCACGTCTCGCGAGATCCTGGCTCGGGAGGCCGGGATGAGGGCCGAGCTCGCCGGAGCGAACCCCGCGCCCGCCGCGCTAAACAGGCTCGGCATCCTCTACGCGCAGTTTGGCCTCCTCGAGAAGGCGAAGGAGCAGTTCGAGCTCGCGGTCAGGAAGAAGGAGTTCCTGCCCGCCCTCGTGAACCTCGGCAACCTCGCCTTCCTCAGGAAGGACTGGGCGGGCGCGATGGGCTATTACCAGAAGGCCCAGAAGCTTGGCCCCGACAACCCGAGCGTCCTCATTGGCGTCGCCAAGGCCGAGTACGAGAGCGAGAACTGCGGGGCGGCGAAGATGGCCTACGTCCAGGCTGTGGCCATCCAGCCCGACCTTGCCTCGAAGTACTCCTTCCTGTCAGAAAAGAGAGATAAGACAAGGCGCGCCGCACTCGGTGCTGCCGAAAGAAGCCATGAGCTGGAGCGAGGAATGAAGATGGAAACCAAGTCGAAGCCGATATCGCGCCTCGCGCCTTTCGCCGCGATCGCGCTGATCCTCGCATGCCACAATCCGCTGAGCGATGTGGTGACCAAGGCCGCCAGCGAGGCGAAGACAAGTGGGCAGGTAGCCTCACCCGTGTTCAGTCCCGCCGCCGGCCCCTGCCCGGCGATCCAGCCCATCACCATCACCGACTCGACTCCCGGGGCGGTAATCCGCTACTCCACCTCCCTCGGTTCCTCGACGCCCCCGGACCCGACTTCAAGCTCGCCGACCTACGCCGCTCCACTGTCCCTCGCCGGCGTCGACGGCACGGTGACGACGATCAAGGCCATGGCCTTCCATGAGGGCATGACGGATTCGACCATCGTCACCTCGACCTACACGGTCAACAACCTGATCATGGTCACACCGACGATCGCCCTCCCTGTCGGATGCTACGGCAGCCCCCAGACAGTGGCCCTTTCGGACCTGACACCCGGAGCCTCCATCCGGTACACCCTCGACGGCAGCAGCCCGACAGAAAGCCTCGGGACCCTATACACGGGTCCCACCGGCACGGGACCCTTTAGCGTCTCTGCGACAGCGATCCTAAAGGTCATAGCCTACAAGTCAGGCTCGACCAGCGCCTATGCCTCGGCGGGCTGCACATTCCCCGATGCTGCCCCTGTCGTCAACCCTCCGGGCGGCGCCTATGGTGGCGCGCAGAGCCGTTCCATCGGCTCGACGATGCCGGGCTCCTCGATCCGCTACACGACCGACGGGAGCACGCCTTCGCCCTCACACGGGACCCTGTACACAGCCGCGGTCAGCGTGCCTGCGACCACGAGGATACTTGCGATCGCCTATGAATCGGGCTGGTCAGACTCCCCCGTGGCCACAGCCAGATATACCCTGCCGGACTCGATACCGGTCTTCAGCCCCGGGGCCGGCAGCTATGCCGGGACCCAGAGCGTCAGCATCGCTACGACAATGCCGGGGGCCTCGATCAGGTACACCACTGACGGCTCGGATCCGACGGAAAGCACGGGGACGGTCTATTCGTCGGCGATCAGCGTGGCGTCGAGCGAGACCCTGAAGGCGATCGCGTACGGAACGCTCTGGGCGAGCTCGGGAGTGGCGAGCGCGGCCTACAAGCTGCCGGTGGCAAGCCCCAGCCTTGGCCCCTCGGGCGGCACCTTCTCGAGCGCCCAGAACGTAAGCATCACCAGCACCACCCCCGGCGCTTCGATCCGCTACACGACCGACGGCTCAAACCCGAGCGCCAGCCTGGGGACCTTGTACACGGGGACGCCGGGGCCCGTCACGGTGAGCGGGACCCTCAAGGCAATAGCCTTCAAGAGCGGGTGGAGCGATTCGACCCTGGCAAGCGCCGCCTACCTGCTCAAGGCGGCGGCACCTGGCTTCAGCCCGGGCTCGGGAATCTACGCGGGTCCCCAGACCCTGACCCTCAGCAGGGCGAGCGCCGGCGCCTCAATGCGCTATACAACCGACGGCAGCCTGCCAACGGCATCGGTGGGGACCCTCTACTCGGGTCCCTTCAGCGTGTCGACAAACCAGACGATCTGGGCGATCGCATACAAGGCGGGTTGGACCTCCTCGGACTATGTCTCTGCCCTCTACAGCTTCCCCGGCTCGACATGGACCTTGAGGACCCTTCCAAACAGCACAAGCTATATTTCGGTGGCCTTCGGCAATGGGAAGTTTGTCGCGATCTCCAATAGCATCGCCACCGCCTGCTCGGCCGACGGGATCACCTGGACTCCTGGCAACCTTCCGAGCACCGGCTCGTGGAGGTCGGTGGCCTATGGGAACTCCGTGTACGTCGCCGTGTCCCTCAACCCAAGCAACAAGGCGGCGAGCTCGAGCGATGGCATCAACTGGACGGCCAGGACCCTTCCGGCCATCGCCAACTGGGAATCGATAGCCTTTGGGAACGGGAAGTTCGTGGCCATCGACAACAGCTATGGCGACGTGGCGACCTCGACCGACGGCATCACCTGGAACCTCGTGTCCAGACCAAACTCGCCTTGGGTGCCGCTGATCTATGCCAATAGCAACTTCCTGACAGTCGCCCCCAACAGCACAGCCACCGCAATGTCAAACACCGGGACAAGCTGGCTGACCTACACCCTTCCCAGCGCCCAGAATTGGAGATGTATCGGACATGGCAGCGGGAAGTACATCACCCTGGGCTATGGCAGCAACGTTGGAGCGAGCTCGACCTATGGAAACAGCTGGACCGCCTTCACGCTTCCAGCCATCGCCAACTGGAATTCCGTCAGCTATGGAGGCGGGGTATTTGTCACCGTCGCCCAGGGAGGGACTGTCGCCGCGACCTCGACCGATGGCATCGCCTGGACCAGCCAGACCCTGCCAGCCAGCTCGAGCTGGAACTCGGTCGCCTACGGAAACGGGAAGTTCGTCGCCGTCGCCAGCACGGGCATCGCGGCGACCTCGCCATGAGGCCGTCCCTCGCCTCATTCACCTGCGTCGCCGCCGGCCTTGTCGCCCTCCTGGCCTCATGCCTCGCCCTGCAGGACGAGCCCGCGCCGCCCTCGGCCGCAGCCCTCCCCCCCCCGAGCTCGCCGAACTCTCCCGGCTGCTCCGCGCCCCCCTTCCCCCGGCCCTGGTCGAGGGGAAGGGCCTCATCGAGCTTCCCAAGGCCTATCCGGGCGAACGCGCGAGCGCGCTGAACCGCCTCAACCGATACCGGCTGGCGGCTGGACTCAGGCCCTATGTCTACGATCAGTCCTTGAGCGCCATGGGCCAAGCCCACGCCGACTATCTCCTCGCTGCCACGGGGATGAAGATCGCCTCGGGCCATTTCGAGCTCGCTGGAAACAAGTACTACACAAAGGCAGGGGACGAGGCGGCCAGGACAAGCGGGATCAGCCAGGGTAACAGCGACCCGCTTTCGGCCCTTGAAGGGCTCATGAGCGGGACCCTCCACCGCCTCCAGTTCCTCAGGCCCGAGGAGCTCCGCGTGGGCCTCGGCTTCGCCTATGATCCCGCAAGCCGCGGCGGCGGCACCCTCTTCGTGACGAGGGAGGCCCCGGCCCCTCCCGGGACCAGCGAGGCCCGCGGCCGCTTCATTCTCTTCCCGCCTCCGGGATTCGACGACGCATTGTGCGACTTCGGCAATGGCGAGTATCCCGATCCCCGGCCCTCCCGCAGCCCGGCAGACAGCCCGACGGGCTACCCCATCACGATATCCCTTTCCTGGGACGACCTAAGGTCCTTCGAGATGGCCTCGGCAAGGCTCACGAACGAGGCCGGTCTTGAGCTGCCAGCATGGATAAGCTACCCCGGGAAGCCCGCTGTCGCGGTACCAGACATGGGGATCTACTCGGGCGACGCCGCCTCCATTTCGAAATCATATCGGGACAACTTCAACGCCGTGTTCATCCTGCCCAAGGAGCCCCTCGCTCGGGGAGCCACATTCTCGGTCCACGCCACGCTCAGGATCGCAGGCAAGGACGAGAACCTCGATTGGAAATTCAAGACCCGCGGAGCGACCCTATGGACGGTGAGGGCCGTGCCCGACAGGCCAGGCCAAGACCTCGCAGCGGCCCTCAAGATGGCAGCATCTGGGAACACGATCCAGCTCGCGGCGGGGGAATACCGCTTCGCCGATGAGCTCCACATCAAGGCAGCGGTCCGGATCGTCGGCATTCCACGCAAGACCCTCCTGCGCTACTCGGGACCGGAAAAGCTGGCGGCCTTCGCGATAGGCGGCGCGGCGGCGCGGCGCGGCCTCGACTTCGATGAGCGCTCGAGCTTCTATCTCGGAGGCGGCTCAAGTCTGGCGCTCGAGGACTGCAGCTTCACGCGCCGTGCGCAGGCGAGCTCCCTGGTCACCTGCGAACCCTCTTCCATCGTGGCCTTCGAGCGCTGCGACCTCTTTGCCTGCGCAGGAGCGATCCTCGCCTACTTCCTCGACAGACCGCGCGGCGGCGCCCAGGCCAGCTTGTACATCGGCCTTGGAAACAAGACGGGAGGCTCGACGCGGCTTTCGTACGGCCAGGGCGGGGAGCGGAGACTGAGCAGCCCCATCGATAAGTTCTAAAAAGAGAGGAGCCCAGCATGAGGATCTGTTCCACATTCACCACCCTGGCCCTCCCAATCATACTTGCGTCTGTCCTGGCTTCCTGCTCCTCGGCCCCCCCTGCCGTGCAGGGCGCGTCCGCCCCGGCGCCACAGGGGCCACTGGCCCAGCCGGCCGGCAAGGCGGTGACAGCCCCTCCAAGCGGGGTCTCGGCCGAGGCCCTCGGGCTCTACCGCAGCAGCGAGGCCGCACGCATGCCCACTAGCGAGGATGAGCTCAGGGTGCTGGCCTCGGCGAAGACCCTCATCGGTCTGCCCCCCAACGCCAAGGTCATCGTGAACGGCAAGCAGTTCGTCCTGGACTGCATCGGCACCGTGAGCGCGATCTTCTACCACATGGACATCGACGTCACGAAGGACTTCGACAAGTACACGGGCAATGGAGTGAACCGCCTGTGCATGACCCTGAAGGACCGCGGGGTGCTGCACAGCGACAAGTATCCGCGCCCCGGAGATGTCATCATCTGGGACAACACCTGGGACGCGAACGACAACGGCGACCGCCTCGACGATCCGCGGACCCATGCCGGCGTCGTGCTCGCGGTGGACGAGGACGGCACCATCCACTATGTCCACGAGAACATGTTCAAGGGCGTCATGATCGAGCTCATGAACCTTCTGCGTCCGAGGGACGCCAACGACGAGACGGGGAAGAGGCTCAACTCAAGCCTCGCCATCTCGACAGCACCGGGCGGTCCGAAGCCCGAGCGATACCTCGCCGGCGACGTGTTCGACGCCTTCGGGGACCTGCTCCGGATCAAGGACGCCCTCAAGGTCGCGGAGAACCGGGAGGAAATCGAGATTCCCGGCGAACTGGCGTTGGCACAGTGAAGATTCGTCACGAAGGAACTATCAAAAACAATCTCAAAATGTTCTTTGCGCCGATGCGCCGGCCGTAGCCGCCAGCGGCCCGGGCCCGCTAGAATGCCTGCCTATGCCCAGCGAGAAGCTTCGCTTGCCGGGGACCATATGGGTCCTGTTCTTCGCCCGTCTCATCAACTCAGCGGGTAACTTCGTCTTTCCCTTCCTGACCATGCTCCTGACGGTCAAGCTCGGCTGGTCCTCGGCCAGGGCCGGTAGCTTCATGACGGCGATGTTCCTGGTCGGTGGCCTGGGGATGCTCGCGGGAGGGAAGCTGGGCGACAGCATCGGCCGAAAGCGGGTCATCGTCGGCTGCCAGCTCGGCGCGGCGTCCCTGTTCATCGCCTGCCTCGGCATCGGGATGAGCGGCGCGATGCCCTTTCTCGTGGCGGCTGCGAGCCTCCTCCTCAACGCCACCTGGCCCGTGTTCAACGCGACCGTCGCTGACCTCGTGCCCCACGAGCAGCGCAAGCGCGCCTACTCCCTCCTCTACTGGGGGAACAACATCGGCTTCTCGGTCGGACCCCTTGCCGCGGGATTCCTATTCTCGAGCCACCCGAGCCTGATGTTCGCGGGCAACGCCACTGCCCTCGTGCTGGTCAGTCTCCTCTTCCTCGCCTTCGTGCCCGAGACCCTCCCCGAGCCCTGGGCCGCCGAAGGCGCTGCCGGCGGCGCCGAGGCAGCCGAGTCCCGGGGACTCCTCGGGGCCCTCCTCGGCCGCCCCATCCTCCTTGGCTTCGCCCTTGCGATGGCCTTCCTGAACTTCGTCTATTCCCAGCACATGTTCAGCCTCCCCGTCTTCCTCAACGACCGGCTCGGGACCGAGGGCGCGCGGGTCTTTGGCGCCGCGATGACGGCGAACGGTATCACGGTCGTCGCGACCACGGCCCTGGTCACCCTCCTTCTCGGCCGCCTTGGCAGCCTCGCCTGCATGGCCCTGGCCTCCTGCCTCTACGCCCTGGGCTTCGGGATGCTCGTCTTCGTCGGCCCTCCGGGCCAGGGCCTGTCCCCGGCGCTCATCGTCCTCGCAAGCACTGTCGTGTGGACCCTGGGCGAGATCGTGTCGGCGACCAACGCCAACGTGTTCATAGCCGCGCGCTCCCCACTCTCCCACCGCAGCCGGATGAACTCCCTCGTCACCTGGATCGGCAATTGCGGCTCGATGCTCTGCCCCGTGGTCACGGGCGCCTACATCGGCAGGCACGGTCCGGCCTCGGCCTGGCCCCTGTCCTTCGTGGTCGCCATCGCGGGCGCCGTCCTCATGCTCCTGCTCCACTTCGCGGACAGGCCCCTGCTCGAAAAGCGCGTGCTTGCACGCGATCCGAATGCATAGCAAGATTGCAGGCCGAGACAGGAGGAGCGATGCCCCAGGACCTTAGACGGATACTCGAAGCATGCGCACCGGCCGAGGCCGAGTGGGTGGGCCTGCGCCGCGTAAGGACAGCCGGCCGCGGCTGGCAGGCGAAGGACGGAAAATTCGAGTCGGCCTACGATTTCACCGACGAGGGATACATGGTCGAGGTCCTCTTCGCGGGGCAGTTCGGCTACGCCGCCACCGCCTCCCCCGGAAGCGCAGCCATGAAGGCCGCCGCGGCGAGGGCCCTCGAGCTCGCGCGCTCGGCCCAAGCCTGGGCCTCCTTCCGCTTCCAGCCGGCCGCGAGGCCGCCAACCGTCCTCGGCTGGGAGACCAGACGGGCACTGCGCTCGAGCCTGGGCGGGGACCTTCTCTCGCGGCACGCCATACGGCTCACCGAGGCGATGCGTGTCTCGGAGAAGATAGTCCTGGCCTCGGCCGAGCTGGTCTTAAGGGACTTAGTCAGCGAGCTCGTCTCGACCTCGGGAGCGGCAATCGAGCAGGAGACATCCCTCCTGCTCTGCGGCTACCAGGCAGTCGCCCGCGACGGCTCGGTGACGCAGAGGCGCAGCTCCCACGGCATGGGCAGCAGCACCAACCAGGGTGGCCGGGAGCTCCTCGACCTCGACTCCGGGGAGGCCGGCGCGAGGGCCGTGGCCCTGCAGGCCATCGAGCTCCTCGAGGCCGAGGAATGCCCCTCGATGAGGGCCGACCTCGTCCTCGCACCAGACCAGATGATGCTCCAGATCCACGAGTCGGTCGGCCACCCGCTTGAGCTCGACCGCATACTCGGCGACGAGCGCAACTACGCCGGCTCCTCCTTTGTCCGCCTCGAGGACATAGGCAGCCTCCAATACGGCTCTCCTCTCATGAACGTGAGCTTCGACCCCGGGGTGCCGAGCGAGGCCGCCTCCTACGCTGCCGATGACATCGGCAACCCCGCCAGGAAGGAATTCATAATCAAGGACGGGATCCTTGTGAGGGCCCTCGGGAGCCTGGAGAGCCAGGCGCGCTCGGGGCTCGCCGGAGTCGCGAACCAGCGCGCCCAGGACTGGTTCCGCGCCCCGATCGACCGCATGGCCAACCTCAACCTCGAGGCCGGCAGCGACAGGGTGGGCAACATCATCGCCGGCATCGAGCGGGGGGTCTGGATGGAGTCGAACCGCTCCTGGTCGATCGACGATCACCGCAACAAGTTCCAGTTCGGCTGCGAGTACGCGCGCCTCATCGAGGACGGCAGGTTCACGAGGACCCTTCGCAACCCGAACTACCGCGGTATCTCGGCCACCTTCTGGAAGAACCTCTTCAAGGTTGGTGAGGCCTCGAGCCTCGGGGTCCTCGGAACTCCGAACTGCGGCAAGGGCGAGCCAAACCAGGTGATCACCGTCGGCCACGCGAGCCCGGTCTGCGCCTTCCGCGACGTCGAGATATTCGGAGGTGGAGCATGAGCACCGCACGCGAACTCGAGGCACGTTTCAGCCGCGCCTGCGAAGTCCTCCTCGGGGAGCTCGCCTCCGGCGAGGCCATCTCCATCGAATTTTCCGGCGAGTCCTCGACCTTCCTCCGCTTCAACCGGGGCGCGAGACAGATCGGCGAGGTCGACCAGTCCCGAGTGTCATTCAAGTACTACAGGGACGGCCGGACCCTGTCCTCGCTCTTCGAGACGACCGACAGCCCTGAGCTAGACGCGAGGACGGCAGCCGCCGCCCTCGACAGGGCTCGCAGGGAGGCCGCCCTCCTCCCCGAGGACCCCTACCAGACCCTTCCCGCCGCCGCGGGCAGCTCCCGTGAGGAGTTCACGGGGCAGCTTCCCGAGAGCGGCAGGCTTCCCAAGACCATCCTCGACCCCGCCAGGCCATTCCAGGGCGCTGGTGCCGACTTTGTCGGTATTCACAGCCAGGGACCGGTCTGCAGGGGCGCGGCCAACAGCAAGGGGGCCCGCCACTGGTTCGCGACCGAGAACTTCGTGGTCGACTACTCGGCCTGGTTGGCCAATGGCAAGGCTGTGAAATCCTCGTATGCCGGCCGCGAATGGGACGATCAGGAGTACGCGCGGAAGCTCGGCTCCGAGCTGCCCCGGCTCGAGGCCCTCTCGAGGGGCGAGAGGACCATCCCCGCGGGTGAGTACCGCGTCTACATCGCTGCCGACGCCCTGGGCGAGTTCGTGCCCTTCTTCTCCTGGAATGGCCTGTCGGAGCGCCAGATCAGGGAGGGCGAGAGCGCCTTCATCGCCCTCAAGGAAGGGCGCCGGCTCATGTCGCCCAGCTTCTCCCTTTCACAGGACTTCGGCCTCGGCATAGAGCCCCGCTTCAACGAGCTCGGAGAGGTGGCTCCCGACCATCTCCCCCTCATCGAAGGGGGAAGGCTCGCGAACAGCCTGGTCTCTGCCCGCTCCGCAAGACAGTACGGGGTGGCCTCGAATGCCTCTCCGGAATGGGAGGGCCTGCGTTCGGCCTCGATCGGCGCGGGAGAGCTCGCCGAGGAGGAGGTCTTCGTCTCGATCGGGACTGGCCTCTATCTCTCGAACCTGCACTACCTGAACTGGAGCGATTTCGACTCCGCCCGCGTGACGGGAATGACCCGCTTCGCCTGCTTCTGGATCGAAGGCGGGAGGCTTGTCGCGCCGATCAAGGACATGCGTTTCGACGAAAGCCTGTATCACCTCTTTGGTGACAAGCTCAAGGCCTTGAGCAGCAAGCGCCAGCTCGTGAGTGAGACTTCGACCTATGACAGGCGCGCCCTCGGCGGTTCGATGCTCCCGGGCATCCTGGTCGATGGCTTCACCTTCACCCTCTAGGGGGCAGCTCAGGTCCGAGCCAAAAGACGAGCCGCGGGGCTAAAAGAGGGGACAGTGCCCCTTCTTTATGGCCCCGCGGCTCGTTATAGCGCGCCTTGGCAGCGGGATGCAGCCCTCTAGCGCTTCTTCCCGGCCTTGGGCGCGACGCTTTTCGCGGCGGCCTTGGGCTTCGCCACCTTGGCCAGGCTCTTGGCTAGGACGGGTCTTGTGGGTGCGAGCTTCTTCGCGGCTGGCTTTCTTGCCACGCTCGCCGCCTTGGCCGCCGGCCTCGTGGATGGCTTTGCAGCCTGCTTCTTCACCGCCGCGGGGCGCTTGGCCTCGGCCTTCACAGCCTTGGTGCTTGTCTTGACGCCTGTCTTGAGCTCGAGGGCCTTGATCCTGGCAGCCTGGCTACCGGCGGCATCGGTCGAGAGCTCGTGGAGCTTCTCGAGGATCGGCAGGGTCTTCCTGAGGTCGGAGTCGGAGACCAGGCCCGCAAGCTTGGCGTAGAAGGCATCGATCTCCTTCATGGCCACGAAGGCGAGCTTCTGTCCCTTGGAAGTGAGGTTGAGCATCTTCACCCTGCCGTCCTCGGGATGGGACTTGCGGTCTACCAGGCCCTTGCGCTCAAGAGAGCCGCGAACGACCATCGCGGTCGTCGTGTCGGTCTCGAGGGCGGCGGCGAGGTCGGACTGGCTCATCGAGCCGCCCCGGACGAGGGCAAGAAGGCCACCGTACTGGGCATAAGTGAGACCGTGCGGCCTCAAAGCCCGCTCGGCGGCGCGGCGCGAACGGAGGTGGATTCCTGCGGAGAGCTCGAAGATTCTGGCCGGATCGTCTTTTTCGAATAGCATTTAGTCCTCCTATGCCTGTACCGCGATGATAAATACTATAATAATACCTGTCAATAGATGTTCTAAATGATTCACCTGGCCGCGTTTTTCCGCCTTCCCGATCACGGCCCGGAAGCCAGCTCGGCCTCGGCCGCCTTCATAAATGATAACAGGCCCGAACGGTCCTTGAAGGCTGCCCTGAACGAGGTCGCGCCCCCTCCGCCGCGGCCGCCAGAGGCCTCGGCGAGGGGCTTGAGGCGCTCGCCGAGCCGAGCCTCGACCCCGGGGCCTGCGGCAACCAGGGTGAGCTCGCCGAGGCTGGCCGCCAGGGCGATGGCCCCCCTCGCTGCGAGGGCGCGCACCGCCTCCTGGGCCGCGTTCGCGTCCCTGTCCTCGTAGACTGCGGTGACAAGACGTGGAAGGCCGCCCTCTTTCGCCGAGGCGATCTCGACCTCGAGGACGGCGCGGTCCCTCTCGAGCCTCGAGAGGGAGGCCTCGACCGATTTTTGCCTTTCGGCTGCCCTCGCGACCCTGTCGGCGAGCTCCCCCACCGAGCAGCCCAAGGCCCTCGCCGCCGCCCTGACGCTCCGCGAGACCTCGGCATAGTCAGCCGCGGCCCTGGCTCCCGCGACAAAGGAAAGCCGGGTGATGCCCTTGTACTTCTCGACGCCGAGGATCTTCACGAGGCGCAGGGCCGAGGAGGAGGAGACGTGGGTCCCGCAGCAGGGGCTATAGTCAAGGCCGTCTATCTCGACGATCCTGAGCTCCTCTTCGCCTTCGGGAGGGGCCTTGCGCAGGGGGAAGTCGGCGACCCTTTCCGGCGGGCAGAGGTGGACCACATAGGGATAGTCGGAGGCCACGGCCTCCTCGAGGGCGGCCTCTATCCCGGCTATGTCCAGTTCCGAGGGCGGGGGGAGGCCGAGGTCGATCGTCGACCGGGCCGAGCCAAGATGGAAGCTCAGGGTTTCGGCCTCGAAGAGCCGCGTGAAGACCGAGGAAATCAGGTGCTGGGCCGAGTGCTGGACCGAGTGGTCCAGCCTGCGCCCGGCGTCGAGGACAAGCTCGACTTCGGCTCCGCTGCCGGCCTTAAGGGGCTCGGCCAGGCTATGCAGGATCCTGCCTCCCTCCTCGGTCACGGAGACCAGGGCTATGCCGCCTATCGTCCCGAGGTCGCAGGGCTGGCCACCCCCCTCGGGATAGAAGATGCTCCGGTCGAGGACAAGCTTCCTGCCTCCGTCCATGGCCTCGATGATCCGGGCCTTGGCCAAGGCCAGCCTGCTCTCGTCGTAGTAGAGTCTTTGGGTTTCTCGCATTGTGGCGAATTGTACAGCTTCCGGACCAGGGCCGGGAAGCTCCGGACCCGGGTATCGCGAGGCTGGCGGGCTTAAGGCCACACCTTCCCGTTCCGGCCCGGACGAGGCTAGGATGGGCCCCATGCTGTCCGCCCTCGAAAGCGTCCTATCGGTCCTCCTCCTCATCCTCCTCGGCGTCGTCCTCGCCAAACGCGGCTGGTTTGACGAGCGCTCCTCCTCCCTCGTGGCCCGCCTTGTCGTGTCCGTGGCCCTTCCCGCCTACATGATCTCAAACCTTATGGGCGGCTACGACCGGCAGAAGCTTCTGGCCATGCTGCCCGGCCTCCCGGTCCCATTCGTGGTCATGCTGACAAGCCTCCTCATCGCGCGGGTCCTCGGCCGCCTCATCAAGATACCCCCGCACCGGAGGGGCACCTTCGCCTCCCTCTTCGCCCTCTCGAACACGATATTCATAGGACTTCCGGTGAACTTCGTCCTCTTCGGGGAGAAGAGCCTGCCCTTCGTCCTGCTGTACTACATCGGCAACACCGTCACCTTCTGGACCCTCGGCGTCTACGGCATCGCCCGCGACGGGGCGGCGAAGGGCGGACGCTCGGCGGCGCGCATCGTGTCACGCGAAGGCCTAAAGCGCATGCTCTCGCCTCCCCTCCTCTCCTTCATCGCGGCCTCGGTCCTCATCCTCGTCGGCCTCCGCCTTCCGGGCTTCCTCCTCGACCTCTGCAAGACCGTGGGCAACATGACGACCCCCCTGTCGATGATCTTCATCGGAATCACCGTGGCAGGAGTCGAGTGGAAGCGCATCAGGCCCGACCTGGGCATGGCCCTGGTCCTCGCCGGCCGATTCCTCGTCGCTCCCGCCCTCCTCGTCCTCGCCGTGGGCTGGACCGACCTGCCGTTGCTCATGAAGAAGGTCTTCCTCATCCAGGCGGCCATGCCCGCCATGACCCAGACCCCCATCATCGCCCGCGCCTATGGCGCCGACGCCGAGTACGCGGGTGTGATGACCTCGGTCACGACAGTCGCGAGTCTGCTGACGATTCCGATCTACATGAGCTTCATAGACAGGCTGTTCTGAGACAGGCCTGGCCCCGGCCAAAGGCTCGGCACTCGAGACCTCAGCTGGGGAGCTGGAGGCGGGCACAGGTCCCAGCTGGCCTGCGAATGGCCTCGCTAGGTCCTCGCCCTGCTTTTCGTCGGAACAGCCCCGTCCCAGACCTGCTGTGATTGTTCGCTTAATGAAGGTCCATCGCTATCTTCCATACGTGGGCCGGGGCTGCGCGAGCGGCCCAACCGCGAAAGGCGTGGGGTCCGCCTTCGCGCGCCGCCTGCGGGAAGGGAGGAATACGTGGACTATCCGATGCGCGCCGACCTAAGGATCGGCAACAGTTTTCCCGTTTTCGAACTTCCCGACCAGAGCGGCGAGAAGCGAAAGCTCTCCAGCATCCTGTGTGGCTTCCCCGGGGTGCTCATCTTCGGGAGGGGCCATTTCTGCCCCAAGGAGAGGAGGCAGCTGACAAACTACGTCGAGCAGCTCCAGAGCGAGTTCAGGGTCAACTATTGCCACATGCTCCTGGTCTCGGTCGACGACCAGAGGAACACCAACGAGAACCGGGACGCCCTCGGGGCCGACTGGCCCTTCCTGATGGACTCCGACCGCCGGCTCCTTCACGAGCTCGAGATGGTCGATTCCACCGACAAGGTCCACGGCGAGATCTACATACCCTACACCTTCATCCTGGACAGGGACCTTGCCATCCACAAGATCTACAACGGCTGGTGGTACCTCGGCCGCCCCAGCTGCGAGGAGATCCGCATGGACCTGCGTGCCCTCATGAGCGCGCGGCCCGATTGGGTCTACAGGGCCCCTACCTGATCTCGAAGTAATGCCGCTCGATGTAGGAGATCCTCTCGCTGGCCTTGTCCCACAAAGGGCTCATGGGATAGTCGTCCCGGAGCTTCCTGTAGTAGTCGTAGGCCCGCTTTATGTCCTTCAAGGGGCCCGACTGCTCGAGGGCCGAGCCGTAGAGGTAATAGGCCTCGTCCATGCCCGCGGGGTAGCGCGAGAGCAGGCGGTCGAGGGCATCGATGGCTCCCTGGGGCCTAGCCGCGGCGAGCTCGTTCCGCGCGGCCAGCAGCATGCCCTCCGGGCTGTCGAGGGGCGGGGCGGATGGGGCGGTCTGGAGGGAGGGAGAGCCAGAGGCGGAGGCGGCAGGGCTGGAAGCCAGGGCCAGGGCGGCCGGAGCCAGCGCTGGTGCCGCGAGGGGACCCGAGCTGGCTGTCGCCGAGCCTGTGCCCGAAGCGCCCGGAGAAGAGGAGCCGGTAGCCGGAGAGGCCGTGGCCAGCGCGGGGACAGTGGCGGTTCCCCCCGCCGGCCCCGTAGCTGTAGCCGAAGCGGCCGCTCCCGACTGGGGAACAAGAATGGCGTTCCTGGGAGTCACGCTGACGGCGACGAGCTCGTCGCTGCTGGTGCCGCGCATCGCATCCTGGCGTTGGAAGCGCAGGAGGAAATCGCCGCTCTTCGAAGCCATGAGGCTGAAGATGATGCCGGCTCCCTCGAAGCGCCTCGAGTCGTAGAGGATCCCGTCCTTGCCGCTCTTCTCTCCCAGATAGGTCCAGCCCGAGCCATCGAAGGCCAGGTCGATCCTTGTCCCGACCTCGACGCTGACCTTTCTCCCGGCTTGGGCCGGCCTGTCGGCGATGGGGTTCACGAGGGGGGCAATGGACGGCGGGCTGGGAGGGATGCTTGGAAGGACCACCGGATCGGCTGGCTTGATCGCGGGCCCGGCAGGCTTCTGAGCCCCGGGCCCCGCCGGTTTTGCCGCCGCCGGAGCCTGAGCCTTCGCGGGGGGAAGCGAGGCAGGGGCTGGCCCTCCGGGGCTTCCGCCTTTCGCGGGGCCTGGTCCGGAACTAGCCGGAGGCGCGGCGGGACCGCCTGGGGCCGCCTTGGCCGCCGCGACCTTCTGGCCAGGGACTGCGGGATCGGGAAGGGCGGCCGTGGCAAGGGCCACGGAGCGTGGAGGAAGGCGGCGTCCCGCGACAAGGGGCAGTTCGCCCCGCGCGGGGTTCACGCTCTGGGGCTCGGGCAGGGAGGCGACGATGAGCCTGGGCGAACTCGCGGCCCTGCGCGGAAGGGAGGCTTCAGGAAGACTTGCAGGGGCCGTCATGGCCGTTCCCGCCTTCGGGGCCTCCGATCCCTTGGAAGAGGGAGACGGAGGGGTGGAGACGCATGAGCCGGCCGCGAGGGAAAGGCCAGCGGCAAGGAGGAGGAGAGCTCTGCCTGTTCTCGTCATCGCACCGTCCTGTAAAGCTCGTCGATGGCCGAATCGTTGGCGGCCCTCAAGGCGCCGTTATCGACCTTGGCCGGATCGATGCCGAGCCGGATTGAATCCTCGTACCCGTAGGGTGGCAGCTTCTCCCTCTCCATCAGGACGCGCGGCTCGAGACTGAGACCGGGAGGGTAGATCCATGACCCCACGAGGGCCGTCCCCTCCCTTGTAAGCGTCTCTGGGGCCTTGGGCTTCGCCGGCGGGGAGGAAACGATGATGGAGGTCACGACGACGACGAGGAGGAAGGCGAGACCCGCGAGGAGGCAGACCACGAGCAGGGTGTTCTTGGCCATCGCGGCAAGGCTCGCCCGCAGGTCGATCTTCGATTCCCGGAGACCTGAGCCCTGGGTCATCGCGGCGTTCGCCTCGAGGAGCATGTCGGCCGAGGAGGTCGCGTCCTCGATCGAGTGGAAGGGCTCGTCGACGGCACGGCCCTCGCCGCGCCTCTTCACGAAGGGCAGGAGTTCGAGGGCTCGCCTCCACCCTCGCGTGAGGGCGGCCAGGGCCGCCTGGACCGGGGCGAGGGCCATGGGCCTAGGCCTCCCCTCCCCCGGCAGAAGGGACGGCTTCGGGGACATCGCTCGTCGCCTGACCCGACGCGGGCTCCTGGGCCAGGCCCGTCTGGGGCGTCTGGTCCCTGGCCGCCTGGGCCCGGGAGGGGCGGTCTTCGGGAGCGAGGGGGAGCTCGGTCCCCTCCTCGTACTCCACTTCCTCCTCGAGCATTCCGACGACTGGCTCGAGGGCCTTGATGGGCTGGCCGTCGGAGCGCTCGAGGCGCACGGCGATGACCTTGGTCACGCCGGACTCCTCCATGGTCACCCCGAGGAGGGTGTCGGCCCCGGTGACGGTCTTCTTGTTGTGCGTAATTATGACGAACTGGCTCGTGCGACCGAACTCCCGCAGGAGGTTCACGAAGCGGATGACGTTCTGCTCGTCCAGGGCCGCGTCGATCTCATCGAGGAAGCAGAAGGGGCTCGGCTTGACCATATAGGTCGCGAAGAGCAGGGCGATGGCGGTCAGGGTCTTCTCGCCACCCGAGAGAAGGGAGATCGCCTCGAGCTTCTTCCCGGGCGGCTGGGCGTAGATCTCGATGCCGGACTCGAGCACGTGGTTGGGGTCGACGAGGCGCAGCTCGCCGCGCCCCCCGCCGAAGAGGCGGCGGAACATGTTGTGGAAGTTCTTCTTGATCTTGTTGTAGGTCTCGAGGAAGAGGGCGGCGCTTTCGTCGCGTATCTCGTCGGTGATCCGCTTCAGGTCCGTCTTCGCCGCCTCGAGGTCGGCGAGCTGGCCTGAGAGGAAGTCGTAGCGCTCCTTGACCTCGGCATACTCCTCGGGGGCCATGAGGTTGACCGAACCGAGGTCCTTGAGCCTGTTCTTGAGCGCCGTCATCGCCTCTCGGAGCTCGGAGACAGGGGCGCGGATCTCGAACATCCTCGCCTCGTACTCCATGAGGTCGCGCGAGTAGACTTCCGAGAAGTTCTCCTTGACGTTGCGGATCTCGGTCTCGGTCTGGGCCAGGCCGAGGTGGAGGCGCTCGAGCTCGGTCTGAAGGACGCCGAGGCGCTCGATTTTGCGCTTCAGGTCCTCCTGGCGCTTGGAGAGGTCGGAGTTCTTGAGCGCGATCTCGCGCTCAAGGCGCTCGAGCTCGGCGGTGAGCTCCCTGCCCTTCTTCTCGATGTCGGCTATCTCGCCGTCCAGCTCGAGGAGCTCGTCCTGGGTCTCACCCATGCGCTTCTCGTCGAGGAAGATCTCGTTCTCGAGCTCCTTGAGGTAGGCTTCCTGGCCCGATATCTCACGACGCAGGAGGCCGAGGGACTCCTCGGCCGCAGTGCCCTGGGTCTGCATCCTGATGCGGTTGCCGCGAAGCTCCTCGAGGGTGTTCCGGTATCCCTCGACGCGCTCGCCCAAGGACTTGTTCTCCTCGCGCAGGGAGGCGATGCGCGCCCTTCTCGACACGACACCCTCGTCGCAGGCCGCGATCTCGCGGTCGATCGAGCGCTTCTTTGTGATGATGCCCTCGGGCGAGAGGAATTCGTCGATGAAGGCAGGGGTGGTCTTCTTGTAGGCCTCGTAGCGCTCGCGCAGCTCCTCGGCCTGGGCGGCCGTGGCGAGGAGCTCCTCCCTCGCCTTGAGTATGTGGGTCCGCGCGTCCTCGCCCTTGTGGCCCTCGGACCCGGCGCCGCCCTGGTCCACGGCTCGGGCGAGGTCCTCGAAGAGGGCGGCCTTCCCGGAGAGGCGCGCGATGATCGCGGACACGAGGCCCTCGATGGCCTCCTCGGCCGCACGGCGCTCCGCTCCCGAGTAGCCGGACTCCTTGAGCCTCGCATCGAGCTGGGCGACGATGTCCTCGGTGATCGAGTCGAGGCGGCGCCTCGCCTCGCCCCGCTCGCCCTCGAGCTTGCCGATCTCCGCTTCCGCGCGTTGCGCGGAAGACTCGTTCTCGCGGATGCTGAACTCGGCAGCCTTTATGTTGGACTCGAAGCCCTCGATGTTCTTCTCGATCTCGCGCAGCCGGGCCTTGAGCGAGGCGAGCTCGCCCTGCTTCTCCTCCTCGTCCTCGCGCAGGCCCTCGAGCCTGCCCTGGACGCTCTTCGCCCGGAGGCGGGCCTGGTCGATCTTGGCCCTGGCCTCCGACAGCCTCTCGGCGAGGAGCTTGCGCTGCTTCTCCTTGCCGACCCTCTCCACGGCGAGGCCGTAGACGGTCTTCTGGTGCTCGACGAGCTTGGACTCCATGCCGTTGACGACGTCCAGATTCTCCTCGAGGGAGAGGTTGATAGCGTCGATCTCGCCCTTGACCTTGTCCCTCTCCTTGGTCTTGCCCGCGATGTCCTCGTCCCTGCGGTCCTTCTCCTGGACGAACTGCCGCAACCGCAGGAGGTGGAGGTCGAGCTCGGAGGCGAATATCTCCTCGCGGAGGGCACGGTACTTTATGGTCTTCTCGGACTGGGTCTTCAGGGTGTCGTGGCTGCGCTTCACCTCGCCGAGGATCCCATGCACCTGGCGCATGTTCTCCTCGGTGCGCTCGAGCTTGAGGCTCGCCTCGCGCGAGCGCACCTTGTGCTTGGTGATGCCCGCCGCCTCCTCGAAGAGGTAGCGGCGGTCCT
>JANXYO010000075.1 GCA_025356015.1 Spirochaetaceae bacterium | reverse complement strand
CCTCATGCCGAGCCCGGAGCTCGCGATCGCCGTCCTCCTGGCCCGCTTCGCGATTTCGCAGATGGATGTGCCGACGCGGCAGTCCTATGTCATGTCGGTGGTGGAACCTGACGAGAGGTCGGCCGCCGCTGGGGTGACCGGCATCGCGCGAACGACAGGAGCCGCCATATCGCCCTCGATCGCGGGCCAGCTCATGGGCCACAGCGCCCTCGCCGGCATACCCTTCTTCATAGCGGGAGGCCTCAAGATCGGCTACGACCTTCTGCTGTACCGGAGCTTTTCGAAGGGGAAGGCACCCGTCGGGGCGGAGGCGAGGACCAAGACATGGCGGAAAAAACCCCCGGGCCCAAGGAGATACAAGCCCGGGGGCGAAAGCCACTAGCTAGCCGCGGCGGCCGAGGCGGGCGGTACGCGCTTGCGTCCCCTGGCGCCCTTCCTCGATTCGAAGAGCCTCTGCATGAGGCAGAACAGGAAGACCAGGAAACCTATCGCGATCCTCGTCCACCAGGAGTTGAGGGTTCCCTGGAACACGATGAGGACCTGGATCGTGCCATAGACCATGACCCCGAACACCGTCCCGAGCACGCTGCCCACACCGCCCGTGAGGAGGGTGCCGCCGATCACCACCGTGGCGATGGCGTCCATCTCCATGTTGGCTCCGTTGAGGGCGTAGCCCGAGAGGGTGTAGAAGGTGAACACAATGCCCGCGAGGGCCGAGCAGAAGCCCGAGAAGACGTAGATGAGGATCTTGGTGCGCGCCACGGGAAGGCCCATCAGGATGGCAGACTGCTCATTCCCCCCGATGGCGTAGACCGTTCGCCCGAACTTAGTCGAGCGGGAGACGAACATGCCCGCCATGACGACCACCAGGGCGATGACGACGCTCGGCGAAATGAACGCGCCCCCTATCAGCACGACCTGCGCATGCGCGGCATCCTGCCAGAACTGGTTCGTGATTCCGATGGTGTCGATGCTGATGACATAGCAGAGGCCCCGCGCGAGATACAGGCCGGCGAGGGTGATGATGAAGGGAGGCAGTTCGAAGATCTGGATGATGTAGCCCATGAGGAGGCCCAAGGCCACGCCGGAGAGCAGGACCACGGGTATCACGAGCATCGGGTTCCAGTGGGACTTCTCGAGGAGGCTCGAGGACAGCATGGTGGAGAATGCAAGCATGGAGCCGACGGAAAGGTCGATGCCACCGGAGATGATGACAAAGGTCATCCCGACGCCGAGGATCAGGAGATAGGAGTTGTCGATAAAGAGGTTGAGGAAATTCTGGGGGGCCAGGAAGCCCGAGAAGGAGATTGAGCCCACGCCGAACATAAGGACGAAGAGCCCAAGGGTGACGAGGGTGGGAAGGTTCCTCGAGTTCAAGCTGATTTTCGGCTTCATACGGAAAACTCCCTCTTGCCGAAGAACCCCGCCACCATCGCGCGGAACTTGAAGGACTGCAGCAGGCTGACGACGAGGACCACCATGGCGATGACGACCTTGGCTATCTCCGGCGGCACGCCGAAGGCGTAGATGGTTGTCGTGAGGGTCTGGACGATCAGGGCGCCGACCAGGCTCCCCAAGAGGTAGAACTTGCCCCCGTTGAGCGAGGTTCCTCCCAGGACCACAGCGAGGATGGCGCTCAGCTCATAGCCAAGGCCGGCGTTGTTTCCGTCGGCGCTCATGACCGTCGAGCAGACGACGAGTCCGGAGATGCCCGCGCAGAGCCCGCTGAAGGCGTAGACCCCGAAGAGGATGTTCTTCGCGTTGATTCCGGCGAACCGTGCCGCCGTTGGATTTATTCCCACGGCCTCGATGAAGAGCCCCAGGGCCGTGCGCCTGGTGACAAGGGCCGTGAGCAGCACGAGGGCCGCGACTATGTAGATCGAGAAGGGAAGGCCCAGGAAGTATCCCTGCCCGAGAAGGGCGAAGGGCTTGGCGTAGAGCCAGACGATCATCGCGTTGGTGGTCACCATCGCGATGCCCCTCCCCGCTACCGAAAGGATCAGGGTGGCGATGATGGGCTGCATCCCGATCCGGGAGACCAGCATGCCGTTCCACATGCCCGCCAGGACGGACACCAGGACGGCGGCGCCCATCGCGTAGGGGATGGGGTACTTGGGGACGCCCTGGAGGTCCCCACCGATGAGCATGGCGACGACGCCGGCCGATATCGCCACGATCGATCCTACCGAGATGTCTATCCCCTTCGTCGCGATGACGAGGGTGAGACCCACCGCCAGGAGCATGATGGGGGAGGCGTTCTTGATGATGTCGATCACGTTGCCGTAGAGGTGTCCTTCCTTTATCTCGACGCGGAAGAAATTGGGCGTGAAGAAGAGGTTGAAGCACATGAGCACGGCGAGGGCGACAATTGGCCAGAAGATCTTGGCGCGGCTCAAGGATTTCAGGATCGCCATTTTCATTTTCCTCCAGCGATGGTGCGCATGATGCCGCTTTCCGTCATGTTCTCCCCGGCAAGCTCGGCTATCTTCACCTTGTCCCGGAGCACCGCGATCCTCGTGCTGCAGCGAAGGACCTCCTCGAACTCCGAGGAGATGAATATGACGCCTAAGCCCTTTCTCGAGAGGTTCAGGATCAGTTCCATGATCTCGAGCTTCGCTCCGACGTCGATGCCCCTGGTGGGCTCGTCGAGGATGAGGATGATGGGCTCGGTGGTGAGCCACCTGGCCAGGAGGACCTTTTGCTGGTTGCCTCCGCTGAGCTGTCTAGCCTCGTTCCTGGAGTTCGGGGTCTTTATCCCGAGGGCCCTGATCATCTCGTCAGCTATCTCGAGCTGCTTCTTCGCCGCGAGGTATCTGAAGACTCCCTTCTTGGCCTGGAGGGCGAGGATAATGTTCTCCCTAATGGAGAGTTCGGCGAATATCCCCTCGTTCTTCCTGTCCTCGGAGCAGAAGCCAAGGCCTGCCATCATGGCGCTCTTGGGAGAGCTGATGGCGACCCTCTTCCCCTTCACGAAGATCTCGCCTTGGTCGGCATAGTCTATTCCGAAAAGCAGGCGGGCCATCTCGGTCCTGCCCGAGCCCAGGAGGCCGGCCAGGCCAAGGACGTCGCCTTCCATGAGGCTCAAGTCGAAAGGCGCGATCGAGCCCTGGAGGCCGAGTGCCTTCGCGCTCAGGACCGTGCCTGAATCGCTGGCCGCCTCGGCTGCCGCCTTCTTCCTTTCGTCGGGATTCGTCGTGTAGGCGAACTCGGAGAGTTCCTTCCCCAGCATCTTGGCGATCAGCTCGAGCTTCGGGAGTTTCCCCGTCTCGTATTCCCCGATGAATTCCCCGTTCTTCAGGATCGTTATCCTGTCGGAGATCTGGTAGGTCTGGTCGAGGAAATGGGTGATGAAGAGGATGGCCATGCCCTCGTCCCGGAGCTTCCTGATGACCTTGAAGAGCTGGGCCACCTCGGTCTCGTCGAGGCTCGAGGTGGGCTCGTCGAGGATGAGGACCTTGGCCGAGGTATCAAGTACCCGGGCGATGGCGACCATCTGCTGGACAGCTACGGAATAGGAGGAGAGGATCCGGGTCACATCGACGCTGATGTTGAGCCGCTTGAGGACCTCAGCCGCCCTCTGGTTCATGAGCTTCCAGTCGATCCTCCCCAGTTTTTTCGGCTCCTTGCCGATGAAGATGTTCTCGGCGACGGAGAGGTTGAGGCAGAGGTTCACTTCCTGATAGACCGTGTTGATCCCGAGTTTCTGGGCAGCCAGAGGCGTGTCCGGACGCATTGGCCTGCCCTCGAGCAGCATCTCCCCGGCGTCCTGTTTGTAGACCCCTGTCATCACCTTGACCAGGGTCGATTTCCCGGCTCCGTTCTGGCCCATGAGGGCGTGGACCTCGCCCTCGAAAAGGCGAAAATCCACGCCCGAGAGGGCCTTTACGCCCGGGAAGAACTTGTTGATCTTCTTCATTTCCACGATCGGGGTCATGCCGGACATTGAAGTGCCTCCCGCTGATAGTCTTGGCCGATGCCAGGATCATTGCAAGGCCACCCCGAGCCTCGGGGTGGCCTTCATGATCTTGTGGACCAGCCGATGTCTAGGTCAGTACTGGCGGGTCGGGAGGGCTGCGGCCGCGTTGCTCGCGTCGAAGATGCTTTCGATCGTCCAGATTCTTCCGGGCAGCTTCTTCCCGTCGCGGAGGTCCCTGATGGCCTGGACGGCCTGGGGCCCGAGGAGGGGGCTGCACTCGACGGTCACGTTCTGCTCGCCGGCGACGATTGCCTGGAAGGCTCCCTTAACGCCGTCGACGCCGATGACGATGATGTCCTTGCCAGGCTTCAGGCCTGCTTCCTTGATGGCCTGGATGGCGCCCAGGGCCATTCCGTCGTTGTGGGCGTAAAGGACGTCGATCTTCTTGTCGGCCTTGAGGAAGGCTTCCATGACAGCCTTGCCCTCGGCGGTCGTGAAGTTGCCGGTCTGCGAGCGGGTGATCTTCCAGTTGGGATGATCCTTCATGCCGTTCGCGAAGCCTGTCTTCCTGTCAATTGCCGGGGCTGAGCCGGTGGTTCCCTGGAGCTCGACGATGTTGATGGCCTTCTTGCCATCGTCCTTGCCGATCTTTTTGAGATAGTCGCCGAGCCAGGCCGCTGCCTTCTCGCCTTCCTTGACGAAATCCGAGCCCATGATCGTGAGACGGAGGCCCCTGTCGGCTTCCTGGACATCGCGGTCGATCATGACGACGGGGATCCCTGCCTGCTTCGCCTCCTGGAGGACGGGCCCGTAGCCGGTCTCAACGAGGGCGGTGAAGAGGATGACATTGACCTTCCTCGCGATGAAGGAGCGCACTGCCTTGATCTGGTTCTCCTGCTTCTGCTGGGCGTCGGAGTAGATCAGGGTGAAGCTGGGATCCTCGTTGAAGGCGTTCTGGACGGAGATCGTGTCGGCGGTCCGCCACTCGCTCTCGGAGCCGATCTGCGAAAAGCCTACGACCCAGTTCTTGCCCGCTGGCTTCGCGCAACCCACCATTGTGAACACCAGTGCCGCAACCACGAGGATCGCGAGTGCCATCTTCCACTTTCTCATAAACCCCTCCTAGAGAAGAATAAATGCGTATTTCCGATCGCTGCCCCCTACCGAATGCGATCGGCACGGGAGAGGCATGGAAACCAGTTTCAGCGCCGCCTTCCCATGCTGGAAAGCGTCATTTCTGGACATTCAGGAACTTGTAGAGGTTCTTGTTGGTCAGGACATCGACAACATTGAAACTCAAGGGGCCGATCACCTTGGTGATCTCCCCCCCCGAATTCATGAGGGTCAGGGTGTTGTTTATCGCGATGATCTTCACCCTTGCTTTCTGGTCCAGCACATCCCCGTACTTGATGTCCTTGGAGGATCCATCAGCAGCCATATAGATCTGCCTGCCCAGATACTGGGTCACGACAAGCTTGTCCCGGTATTTCGAGTCTGGTTTGGCGGCCGTTCCCTTCGGGAAAGCCACAGCCCGCGGCTTGCCTTTGAGGATGTCGGCTGTCTTGAGCACGAGCTCGCTGTTCGATTGAGGACCCGCGATCTCGTACACCGAGAGCGGATTCCCCGTGGGGATCAGCTCAATCCAGTCCCGGTCGACATTGAGGCGCAGCTCGGCTTTCGCAGGCAAGACGTCGCCGACCTTGACAGCGACCCATTCGCCCTTTGCCGCGACCCTGGCGCTGATATATCCATCGCTGGTTTCCGAGTAGAGTCCGACGCAGGTCAGGGTCCCGGTTTTCGCGTCTGCCGCGTAACCGTCCATCGCGGGGATGAGCAGAAGCGCCGCGATTGTCGCCATCGCTCCCATAGCTATTCTCATATCCTGGCTCCTGTATGTGCGGTCTGCTTTCATTATGGATGGAATCAGCTTTCTTCTAGTATTGTGCGGCCATTTGGCCGTTTGCGCTTTGGACGCTCCGGCTTTTTTGTGCAGTAATCGGCCCTATATCGGCCCCGTCTTTAGTATTCGCGACCAGCCAGCTTGAGTTTCGCCGTCGAAGCGGGGAAGACCTCTTCCGAGGTGATCATCCGAATAGGCAGGTCCTTGCCGCTCATGTAGTCCTTGACCGCCTTCATGAGCTGGGGACCGAGCAGGGGATTGCATTCCACGGTACAGCTCAGCTTCCCCTCGATCATGGCCTTGAAGGCGCCGTGGGCGGCGTCTATCGAGACCACGATGATGTCCTTGCCTGGCTTCAGTCCAGCCTCTTCCATCGCCTGGATGGCTCCGATCGCCATGTCGTCGTTGTGGGCATAGAGGGCGTCTATCTTTTTCGTCTCGCGCAGGAGGATCTTCTTCATGACCTCGTAGCCCTGGTCACGGAAGAAATCGCCACTCTCAGAGTCTATGATCCGGTAATTTGGATAGTCCTTGATCACTTCCTCGAATCCGATGGTTCGGTCGATCGCAGGTGCCGAGCCGATCGTTCCCTGGAGCTCGACGATGTTTACCGGCCCTGAGGCCTTTGAGTTCTCGACGAGCCAGCGCGCGGCCCGCCTCCCTTCCTCGATGAAATCGGAGCCGATGAAGCTGAGCCAAAGGGAGTCATCCTTGAGGTCCACGGCACGGTCCGAAAGGATCACAGGTATGCCTGCGGCCTTGGCCTCCTTGAGAACCTCGTCCCAGCCCGACTCGACGACGGGAGAGAAGGCGATGACGTCAACCTTGCGCCTTATGAAGGAACGTATCGCGGCGATCTGGTTCTCCTGGTGCTGCTTCCCGTCCTCGAAGAGGAGCTCTATCCCGACCTTGGCCGCCGCCGTCTTTATGGATTTGGTATTGGCGACCCGCCACTCGCTCTCCGATCCAACCTGGGCAAAGCCGAGAACGATGGGACGCCCGGGCGCCGCCCGGAATTCCCTGCTGATGGATTCGGCGCTGCGGATCTGCAGGAGGAGATCGGGTGTCACCTTGCTCGGCCGGAGGAAGATCTTCTTCGGGATTCCCTCCTTGTGCTGGAGGATGTCCCGTGCGTAGGCCACCGACTCCTTGCCGCCGGTCGGGCAGGTGAAGGTCGCCGAGAGGACTCCCTTTCTGACCAGCTCTATGCCCCCCGTCGGACCCGGCAGTCCGTCGATCCCGATGAAGCGTATTCCCCGGCGGCCGGCCGTGCTCGTGGCCCGCCAGGCACCGAAGGCCATGGCGTCGTTCTGCGCGAAGATCGCGTCGATGCGCGGGAGGACCCGCACCTGGGCCGCGACCTTGTCCTCGGCCGTGTCGCGGAGCCAGTCTGCGACGATCACGTCGGCGATCTTGATGTTGGGGTGCTTGGAGAGGACCTCCCTTAGCCCCTGGCTCCTGGAAAGGGCCGGAGGCGAGCCCGAGCGACCCTGGATCTCGAGCACCCTGCCGGGACGATCGCCGAGCAGCTCTGCGATGACGCCCCCGGCCTCGCGCCCGAGGCGTTCGTTGTCCGGTCCGATGAAGAGGCTGTAGTCATAGCCCTCGACGGCACGGTCGAGCACGATGACGGGGATCTGGGAGTAGACCTCGCGGACAATGGGGGTCAGGGCCCGCGAGTCCGTCGGAGAAATGATGAGGAGGTCGATGCCGTAGTGCATGAGGCGGTTGACGTCCTCGATCTGGCGTCCCGTGGAATCAGCCGCGTCGGTGTAGATGATCCGCATGTCCGAATACCGCGCGGCCTCGCTGCGTATCTCCTCGGTCATGGCGATGCGCCAGGGTTCGGAAAGATTTGCCTGGGAGAAGCCGATGAGGAAATGCAGGCTCTCCGCCTTCCTTCCCTCGGGCTGGCAGGATCCGAGGGCCAGGCTGGCGAGAAGAAGGAGGAGGCTCCGGATAGCGCGCCTCCGTCCGGCGCGGGCCGAGCTCAAGCGGCTCCGCCCTTGCGGTAGTCCGTGGGCGCGAAACCCATGACCTTCCTGAACGCGCGGCTGAAGTAGTGCTGGCTCCGGTAGCCCACGCGCTCCGCCACCTCGTAGATCTTCGCCGAGGGGTCGCCCATGAGGTGCATCGCCTTCCTAATGCGGATGCGGGTCAGGTACTCGACGAAGGAGCAGCCCGTCTCGCGCTTGAGGAGGCGGGAGAGGTAGCCGGGGCTTAGCTGGAGGGTCTCTGCCGCATCCTCGAGGCTCAGGCCCGGCTTCCAGTACTCCTTGTCTATGTAGTTGCGGGCGAGGATGACATGGGCCTCGCACTTGTCTCCGACCGCGAGCTCCTCGCGGAGCTCCTCGTACGCGTCGCTCATTCTGGCGATCGGATCCGCAAGGGTCCGGGTAGCGATGACGGGCAGGTGGAGGGCCTGGGAGCCGGCGCGGCGCTCTATCTCCTCCTTGGCCGCGATGATCGCGGCTTCGTCCAGGGCCGAGGTGACGGCGAGGACGGCCTCGGTCTCGTCCTCGAAGACATATGAGACCTGCCTCGGCAGGGACTCCTCCATGATTGTCCTGAGGGCGACAAGCTCGAGCCTGCGAAGGCCGTTGGACGAGGCCGGGGCGAAGAGCTCGGCGAAGCGGGCGGCGATGAGGGTGGTCGGGGGCTCGAGGCTGACCCTGAGGAATGCCAGGCTCTCCGAAAGCTCGGTGCGCGAGAGCGTTCCCGTCACCCAGTCCCTGAGGAACCTTTCCCTGAGCACGGGAATGTTCCGCTCAAGCTGCTCCCTGGCCCAGGCCGCGTACTTGCCCGTCTGGGCCCTCTGCTCCAGCTCAGCGACAGCCCTTTCGATGACCTGGGCGAAGACCTCGGCGACCAGGGGTTTGAGGAGGTAGTCGAAGACCCTGAGCTTTATGGCTGCCTGGGCGTACTCGAATTCGTCGTGGCCCGAGACGATGATGATGATCCTGTTGGGGAGGGCCTCGTTCAGGCTCGTGATCAGCTCGATCCCGCTCTTGAAGGGCATCCTGATGTCTATGAGGAGTATGTCGGGCTCGAGGGCGAGGGCGCGCTCCAGGGCCATCTCCCCGTCCTCGGCCTCGCCGACGACCTCGAGCCCCGGGGCGCAGCGTCCCAGAAGGCTGCGCAGGCCCCGGCGTATCTTCGGCTCGTCGTCGGCTATCAGCACTTTCCACATCGTGGGTCCTCCGCGTGAAGGAGCGGGTGGCGTATCCTCACCTCGGTCCCATGTCCCAGGGCGCTCGTGAAGGAGAGCCCGTAGGGCTTTCCGAAGCTAAGCACGATCCTCTCGTGCACATTCCTGATTCCGTAGCCTCCGAAGAACCTCGCCGCCGAAGGGTCGGCATGGGCGAGCAGGGCATTGAGCTCGGCTAGCCTCTCCTCGGCGATGCCCGCTCCGTCGTCCTGCACGGAGAGCTCGAGGTCTCCCTCGCACAGGCGCGCGAAGACATGGAGGCTGCCGTGCCCCCGCCTCTCCTTGATGCCGTGGTAGATGGCGTTCTCGACGAGGGGCTGGAGGACGAGCCTGAGCACCTTGTAGGTGCCGAGGCTGGGCTCGGCCACGATCTGGTAGTCGAACTTATCCTCGTAGCGCATCTTCTGGATGCAGAGGTAACTCTCGACATGCTCGAGCTCCTCGGAGAGGTCGATCAGCTCGCGCCCCTTGTTGAGGCCGATCCTGAACAGGCTCGTCAGGGCCCCCACCATGGTGACGACGTCGTCGACCCGGTGCTCCTGCGCCATCCACTGGATCGTGTCGAGGGTGTTGTACAGAAAATGGGGCTTGATCTGCTCCTGCAGGATCCGCAGCTCGGCATCCCTCTTGGCCTGCTGCTCGCTGTAGACCTGGTCGATGAGGCTCTGGATGCGCGCTATCATCTCGTTGAAGCCATGGCCCAGCTCGCCTATCTCGTCCCCGGAATCACCGTCAAAGCGCACCGAGAGGTCGCCCTGCTCCGCGCGTTTCATGAGCTTCTTCAGGCCGAGGACGGGGCGGGCTATCGAGGCTGTGAAGAAAAACGCGGCGATGATCGCCAGGGCCATCGTGATGCCACCGATCACGTAGGACCAGTAGCGTATCAGCCAGACCTCGCGCAGAGCCTCCTCGACCGAGAAGACCCCGAGGGTCTTCCATCCCGTGTAGGTTGAGCGCTGAGCCACGACCTGGTACTCGGTGCCCCCGATCTTCATGTAGGCCGACGCTGAATCCCCGGACAGGGAGCTCAAGGGGACCCGGTAGATCACCTTGTTTGCCGGCGCGTAGACGATCTCCCCGCTCGAGTCGGCGATGAAAAGGAAGCCGTTCTTGCCAAGCGAGGTGTCCCTGAGCACCTGTTCCATCGTGGCGAGCTTCATGTCGATCAGGACGGCGCCGAGGACCTTGCCTGCGCGGGGGTCGACAATCGACTTCACGAGTGAGACCACCTCGTCGGCGCCGTAGCCGACCGTGCTCCTTATGTTCCGTCCGAAGGGCCTTGAGATCAGCCTCACCTTGCCGGGATCCTCCCGCGCGCCCAGATACCAGCGCTCCTCGACCAGGGGATCACGGGTGATGCGGTAGAAGTCCCCGCTCACCCACTCGTCGCTCTCGCTGACCAGGAGGATGCCGGCTATCTCGGGATGGGTGCCCGATACGGCGGCAAGGGTCTCGAGGATGTCGGCGCTGCCCCCGCTGGCAGTCCTGCCCTGGGCGAAGAAGGCGGCCACGGCCTTCGTCGATGCCAGGAGATCGATGAGACGCTCCATCTCAAGGACGTGGAACTCCATGTTCATCGTGACCTGGCTGATCATCCTCACCGTGTGGTCTGTCGTCTCGCGTTCGATGGCCCTCGCGTAGAGCACGGGGCCGAGGATGCCGAGGGTGAGAATGGGCAGGAGGACGAGGGCGAGGAAGTAGAGCATGAGCTTGATCCTGATGCTCATGGTGCGCCTCGCGCCCGGAGCGGGGACCGGGACTGGCATTCCGGCCGGTGCCGGGGAGGGGTCGCGGGGCTCAGGGATCTGGGGTCTTGCCGGGTTCTTCATCTGCCTCATCGCATCCGTGTACGGACACGTTCTTGATTCGAGGGATTGTAATCCCGATAACCCGTTTTGGCGAGGGAAATCCCGCGGCCCGCCTCGTGTACGGTTCCCTAGGAGCCGGGTCCTGCGCACCCTGGGCAGGGAAGCGTTGTTCCCGACCCACAATCTTCGTTACACTAGCCCCATGGAAGTGTGGCAGGACGTACTTGGCATGGGCTCGGAGGCCCTGATCGAGGAGGCTCGCCGCTCCCTGCCATCGGGGGCCGGCCTTGCCGGGCGGATCTACGCCAGGGTATTCGAGAAGGGCAGCTTCGAGCCCGAGGCCTTCGGCATGTCGGCCCGGTCGGCGCAGGCATGGAGGAAGGGCTTCGGCATCGGCCTCCTCGAGGTCCGCGGTCTCGCCGAGGAGGAGGGTGAGCTCGGCCCCACCTCGAAGGCCATCATGGAGTGCGGCGACGGAGCGCGCGTCGAGTGCGTGAGGATCCCAATGCACGGAGGGAAGTCGACTCTCTGCATCTCCTCTCAGGTGGGCTGCCGCATGGCCTGCGCCTTCTGCGAGACGGGACGCTCGGGACTAAGCCGGAACCTCCTCGCAGCGGAAATCGTCGCCCAGGTGCACACCGCGCGCTTCGCGCTGGGCTGGGACTGCGGTAACATCGTGTTCATGGGCATGGGCGAGCCCCTGGACAACCTGGACCAGGTGTCGGCGGCCCTCCGTGTGCTGACTGACCGCCGGGGCTTCTCCTATTCATGGGAGCGGATAACAGTGTGCAGCTCGGGCCCCCCGGGAGGGATCGCCGGCCTTCGCGCCCTGGGCCTGAGGCGCCTCAACCTTTCGATCAGCCTGAATGCGGGAGACGACGCTACCCGTGACGCCCTGATGCCCGTCAACCACTCGCAGGGACTCTCAGCCCTGGCGTCCGAGGCCTCGGACTATTCCCAGCGCGGCAACTTCGTGCTCGCTATCAACTACTGCCTGATCCCGGGCGTCAACGACGGGAGGAACCAGGCGAAGGGCGTCGCGGATTTCTGCGCCCGCGTGGGTCGCACCATGGTCAACCTCATCCCCTACAACCCCGGATCGCATCCCATCGCGCGCGCCCCGAGCCCCGAGGAGCTTGGTAGCTTCGCCTCCTGGCTCAGGGAAGAAGGCCTCGAGCTGCGGCATCGTGCGGCCAAGGGCAGTTCGATCATGGCTGCCTGCGGCCAGCTTGGCCGGTGAGCAGACGGGTGACACTACAGAGGCTTGGCCTCCCGAACGTATCCGCTCAGCTTCGAGACGATGTCCCCGGCGAGGCCGTCGAGTTCCTTGACCTCTGCCTTCTCGAAGCGGAAACCGACTGCCCCCGGATGCCCCCCGCCATTGACGACCCCGAGCCGGGCGAGCACCTCGCGCAGGTCGAGATCGCGGTAGGACTGGCTCCGCCTGACCCTGAACTGGACGAGGTTCGAGACCTCGGGCGGATCGGGGTAGGCGATGAGGCTCAAGGCCCCGCCCTCCTCGGCCATCGCGTCCGCCAGGGACTTGGCGACGGCGTTCATTGTGTCGCCGCCGAAGTCCTTGTAGATAGCCTGGGCCTCCTCGGCCGAGAGCACCACATACTCGACCGATTCGGCGCTCCTGCGGTGCCTGGCCATCTGGCGGAAGCATTTCTCCTCCTCGGTGGACAAGGAGGCAATGGCGTCGAAGACCTCCTCCTTTGAGGTGAAGTTGTTCGTCCCGCGCCTGGTCTTCTGGGCGAGCATGAGGTCGAAGATCGCGCTGAAGCGCTCGTAGAACCAGCGCTCGCGCCTGGTCTTAAGGTACTTTCCCATCCTCGAGTCGCCGATGATCCCGGTCAGGATGGCGAGGACCAGGTTCCTGGTCATGAGCTCGTGCAGCTGGTGGCGAGCCATGAGCTCGCGGTTGTCCTCCATCTTCAGCGCGAGGAGGCCGACGAGCTCGCTCGCCGACGAGGCCTCGTCGACGAGGCAGTATCCCTCGTCCCCGAAGAAGCTGGAATCCGAGCCCAGGTGGTGGTCGATCTCGATCCTGACGATCGATGTGTCGGCAAGAAGGCCGCGGATGGAATCGTTGAGCTCCAGCATGTCGGGCTTGGGCGTGTCCAGGGCGACAACAGCCCCGACCGGGAAGTCTATGTCGGAGCAGTCGTCGACCACCGCGATCGAGTTGTAGGTGCAGATCTTGAAGAGGTAGCCGTACTGCTCCTGGACGGCCCCGCAGGTGTAGATGCAGACGTTCCGGTTGAACTTGCTCGCGATCAGGCCAAAGGCGACCATCGAGGCGATGCAGTCCTCGTCGGGGTTGTGGTGGCCGATGAGGAGGAAGCCGTCGCGCTCCTCGAGGCTGCGCACGATGTTGCGGACGACTGAATTCCTCGCCGCGATCGATCCAATGCGTCCCTTCGTGACCTCGCCCCTGCCCGCCATCCCTAACCCCCTTGGTCGCTCCCCCGTTCCTGACATGTGCCTTGATCGCCTAGGCCCGGGCAGGGATCTCCGCCCTGCCCCGCCCGTTTTCCTTCGCCTTGTACAGCGCCTTGTCGGCCTGGGCCTTGAGCTCCTCGAGGCCCTCGGCGTGCTCAGGGAAGGATGCCACTCCGAGGCTCGCCGAGAGCCGGAGCTCAGGCAGCTCAGCGAAGCGCACCGACGCGACCGCGCGGCACACTCCGGTGCAAAGCTCCTTGGCCTCGGCGCTCTCGGTCGCCGGGAGGATGAAGGTGAACTCGTCGCCGCCGTATCGCACGAGGAAGTCGCCCTTCCTGAAGACCTCAGGGAAGACCCTCGAGGCCTCGACAATGACCTTGTCGCCGAAGGCCTGGCCGTGGGCACGGTTTATGTCCCCGAAGTGGTCGAGGTCGAACATGGCGATCGAGAAAGGCCTGCCTTCGAGCCTCGAGCGCGAGAAGAGGCTCTCGAGCGAATCGTCGAGGAAGCGGCGGTTGAAGAGGCCGGTCGCCTCGTCGGTGACGGCACGCTTGCGCGCCGATTCCCCCCACTGGACCATCTGCGAGAGCAGGGAGCCCGTGTCGAGGAGACGGCCCGCCGCGATGGTCAGCATCCTTTGCATGACCCTGGCCGCGAGGACCGGCTGGGTCCTGACCAGGCCGTGGAAATCGTCGGCGTGGAGGGACAACAGGACGCTGTCGCTCGAGGCCCGGCAGGTCGCAGAGCGCGGAGCCCTCTCGATTATTGACATTTCGCCGAAGAAGCTCCCCGCCGCGGCCTGGGAGACGGGAAGCTCGACCCCGTCGGGCAGGTGGAGGGATATCGACACGGAGCCCTCGAGCACGACGTAGAGCTCGTCGCCGGCGTCGCCCTCGCTAAACAGGAGCTCATCCTTGCGGCAGACGCGGCGGCGCATGCAGTCGAGGACCGATCCCAGCTCCTCGGCAGTGAGCCCAGAAAAGATTCCGATGCCTTCGAGTCCGGTTGAGGTCCTAGGCATGCTGCGCATCCTCGGGGAAGACGATCAGGTTGCCGCCCCGTTCCCGCCCGACGAGGGGAAGGCCGCGGACAGCCTCGATCAGATCCTCGGCCTTCGCCCCGTGCTCGGGATACAGTGCGATGCCGAAGGAGAGGCCGAGCCTCAGGGCTGCCCCCCCGATCAGGGGGCCGAGGTCGATGCCCTTGAGCCTGGACTGCAGGCGCCTGGCCTCCTCGAGGGCGGCTGCCCGGTCACGGCCCGGCAGTATGACCGCGAGCTCGTTGCCGAGGTACCGTGCCGCCGCGTCGCCCTCGCCGATGGACCGCGCGAGTTCCCCCGCGAGGGCAACAAGGGTAGCGTCTCCGGCCTCGTGGCCATAGCTGTCGTTGATCTCCTTGAAATTGTCGGGCTTGAACATGAGGAGGGCGAGGCGGCCGCCCTTGGCCGAGACGAGCTCAGCGAGCCTCTCCTCGAGGAAGGCCTTGTTGTTGAGGCCGGTGAGCTTGTCGGCGTAGGCCTGGCGCCTGAGCTCCTGGACCCAGGGGGAGTTGTCCTTGAGAAGGGAGTTTGCGTGCCTGATCCTCCGGGCCACGGAGGCGAGGCACTCCTCGAGGATCCTCGCGGAGAGGGCCGGGTTCTTCGCCTGTATCGCCTCGAAGCCCGAGCCTTCCCGCGGGAAGCGGATGAGGAGGGAATCGGTGGCGGCCGAGGCCCGCGCGTTGCGGGGCCTTGAGGAGAGAAGCTCGAGCTCCCCGAAGGAGTCGCCCTGGACAAGCTCCGCGATGACCGGCCCCTGGGGCTTGTCCCCCCCGATGCTCACCCTTCCCTCGACCACGATGTAGAGGGCTTCTCCGGGTGAGCCGGGCTCGAAGATGCTCGAGAGCGCGGGAAAACGGCATGCCGAGCTGTCAGCGGCCACGGCCTCGAGCTCGTCGTCGTCGAGGGAGGAGAAGAGCTCCGACCTGCGGAGCCATGGTTTCGTCTCGGCAGGGGACAGAAGCTCGCCGGGCACCTGCTCCGGCTGGGCTTTCGACTTTTGCATTATCCGCAAGTCTAGTCCGATATTCCCCCGGAAGCAAGTGAAGCCAGTACGAGCTCGGCCTGGTCGCGCAGGTCGCCGATCTCAAGGACCCAGAAATCCTCGTCGCCCCAGTCCGGGAAGCTCTCCCTGAACCATAGGTCCTCCCTCTGGCGGGCTCGCCAGGCGAGGAAATAGACCATGCGCATGAAGCGAAGTGGCTCGATCAGAGCCAGCTCCCTGCGGTCGAACTCCATGAACATCTCGTAGCCCTCGACGATGAGGCCCAGCTCCCTGCGGCAGGAATCGGCGTGGTCGGGAAGGAGGAGCCAGAGGTCCTGGACGGCGGGCCCGACGAGCATGTCGTCGAAGTCGATGACAAGGAGGCCCTCGTCCCTCCTGTCGAGGATGTTGCCCCGGTGGCAGTCGCCGTGGATGCGGCCGAGCTCGACGCCCTCGAAGAGGGGGGCGACCCGGTTCAGGGTGCTCCGGCAGAGAGCCGAGAACTCCTCGCGCTGGCTGGGGTGGACGAGTCCTCCGTCGAGGAGCTCGTCGACGAAGGGGAGGCTTAAGGAGCCAGGGGTGCAGACCGAGCGGTGGACAGCCTTCCTGGAACGGCCCACCCTGTGGCAGCGCCCGAGCAGGGAACCGAGGCGCAACCAGTCCTCGTCACCCTCGGCGTCGAAATTCCGGCCGGCCTTCTTCGGGAAGAGGGCGAAGCTGAAGGCGGCCTCGCTCCCGTCCTCCGCCTCGACCAGGGTCTCCCCGAGGGTGCCGCCACTGGGGAGGCCCAGCGGAGCCGCAACGGGTATCTCCGCGGCGGCACAGTCGAGCAGGAAACGATGCTCCTCGAGGAGGGCAGGGCGTGACCAGCGGCCGGGCCGGTAAAATTTCGCTATGAGCTCCCTGGACCGGGGATCATCACCTTCGCCGCCTGAGTCGAGCCTGAGGCCGTAGACGCGGTTTATGTAGCTCGGATAGGAGACGATGGTCCCGTCCGTCCCCGCCCCGAGGACGGCCTCGACGGAGAGGGAGACGGCCTCGGGGCTGAGGGCGGTGAAGGAGCCGAGCCTAGCTGCGCCCGCGTCCACCGCCGCCATCCTCCCCTTCCCCGTCCTGGAGCTCAGGATCGTCAAGCTCGGCCTTCTCGGCCTGGAGGGCCTCGGCTTCGGCCTTCTCGGCGGCGGCCTTGACGGCTGCCTCCTTCGTGGCGTCGGCGCGGAGCTTGCGCCCGTACAGGAAGACGGCGACCGCTCCGACCATGATGAAGTTTGGCAGCTCCTCGTCGACCTTCGGGGGCAGCCTGATCGAGGTGAGGCCCCTGATGATCGCGTAGCCTACAAGGATGACAAAGAGACCCATGAGGATCCAGGTCAGGTGCTTTTGCGTGATTTTCACTTAGGACTCCTTGTTCATTCGTCTGCCCTGGAAGCGAGTTCTTCCCAGCGCGCGGTCTTCGATTCTATTTCCCGCTCGAGCCCCGCGTAGCGCGCGCCGGCGGCTGCCATGGCCGCGGGATCGGGGGAAGGCGAGGAGAAGAACAGCTCGAGGACGCGGCGCTCGGCCTCGCAGGCCGAGATCTCGTCGAGGATCCCCTCGTATTCCCTGCGCTCCGCGAAGCTGAGCTTCCGCCCCGCCTGGTCCTGCCTCGCTTCCCGGGAGGCTCGGGGCTCGCCCTTCTCCCTCAAGACCCGTCTCGCGTTCGCCTCCTCGGCGTCGCGGAAGCTGCGGTAGTCGGCGTAACCGCCTAGGTGCTCGATGATGGGCTTGCCAAGCTCGAAGGAGAGGAGGAAATCGACATTGCCGTCGAGGAAGGCCCGGTCGTGCGAGACGGCGAGGACACAGCCGGGAAAGAGCTCGAGGAAGTCCTCGAGCAGCTCGATCGTGTCGATGTCGAGGTCGTTGGTCGGCTCGTCGAGGAGGAGGAAGTTGGGCGATTCCGCAAGAAGCCTGACGAGCTGGAGCCGCCTGAGCTCGCCTCCGGAGAGCTGGGAGAGCCTCTGGTCGAACATGGGCCGGGGGAAGAGGAAGCGCTCGAGAAGCTGCTCGGCGTCGAGCCAAGTCCCGTCGCGCATCTTGATCCTCTCGGCGTGCTCCTTCACATACTCGAGGACCCCCGTCGTCGGAACGATCGTCGAGCCTGACTGGTCGAAGTAGGCGAAGTGGGTGTTCTCACCGACATCGACGGTCCCGGAATCGGGAGCCGTCCTCCGGGCCACGAGGTCGAGGAAGCTGGTCTTGCCCGATCCGTTCGCCCCGATGAGGCCGATCCTCTCCCCGCCCTTGAAGGTCCTGGAGAAAAGTGGGACGACCACCTTGCCGTCCCAGGCCTTCTGGATCCTGCGGAGCTCGAGGACCTTCTTGCCGAGCCGCCGGTGGCCTGTGGAAAAAGACTCCATCGCCTTGTCGCGCTCAAGGCCAGCGTCCTGCATCGCGCGGATGTCGTCCTTGCGCCGCTCGCTCTTGGTCGCCCTCGCGCGGGCCCCCCGGGCGAGCCAGGCCAGCTCCCGTTTCAGGATGGTGAGGCGCCGGGACTCGGACTTCTCAAGGGAGGCCGCCCTCTCGATCCTGCGCTTGAGGAAGTCCGAGTAGCTGCCCGGGTACTTGTATACGGCCCTCCTGTCGATCTCCATGATCGAGGAGCAGGCCGTGTCGAGGAACCAGCGGTCGTGGGTGACGAGGATGAATGCCGAGTTACCCTGCAGGAGCCTCCGCTCGAGCCACTCGATCGTCTCGATGTCGAGGTGGTTGGTGGGCTCGTCGAGGATGAGGAGCTCGGCCCCGGGTGCGAGGGCCCTCGCGATGGCCGCCTTCTTGAGCATGCCGCCGGAGAAGGTCGAGAGGCCACGGTCCAGGGGCGGGAGGCCGAGCTCGTCGCACAGGGATGCGTAGGAGCGCTCGAGGGCGAGGAGGCCCGATTCCGAGGAGTCGCGCCCGAGCGAGGCCGAAAGGGCAAGGTCGAGCTCGTCCGCCTCCCTGCCGTGGCCCCTCTCGGAAAGGACAAGCCTGAGGCGGCGCGCTATCGCGATGGCGGTCCCATCGCCCTTGTAAAGGAAATCGCCGAGGCTCTCGCCGGCCTCGATGCTCTGGCGCTGCTCGAGCATGCTGAGGCTCAGCTCCCGCTTGCGCGCTATGCTGCCCGAATCGGCCTCAAAGGAGCCCAGGACGAGCTTGAGGAAGGTGGACTTGCCGCAGCCGTTCCTGCCCACGAAGCCGATCCGGTCCTCGGAATCTATGCCAAGCGAGACGCCTTCAAAGAGGGGCGATTCGCCAAGTGCCTTGCCAACGCCGTCGAGGGAGATCAGGTTCATGCGGCCCCGACTATATCCTGCCTCCCCCCCCTTGGACAATCGCGCCCTCTCGGGGCCGTAGACAGGGAAGCTCCCCGGCCTGCATCCTCCAATGAATGGAACCAAGCGCATACGACGTCATCGTGACGGGATCGGGCCCGGCGGGACTCATGGCCGCGATCCGTTCGGCCCAGGCGGGGGCCAGGACCCTTGTCCTCGAGAAGATGGCCAGGCCTGGCCTCAAGCTGCTGGCGAGCGGGTCGGGGAAGGCCAACGTGAGCCACTCGGGTTCGGCCGAGGATCTCCTTGAGCACTATGGCGGCCACGGCCGCTTCCTGGGTCCCGCCCTCAGATCCTTCGACGGCAGCGCCCTGCGTACTTTCTTCTCAGAGCGCGGCCTCGAGCTCGTGGAGACCGAGGAGGGGAAGCTCTTCCCCTCGAGCGGTCGGTCGAGGGACGTGCTCGACCTCCTCCTCGCCGAACTCTCCCGCCTGGGGACAAGGGTCGAATGCGGCTCTCCCCTAGCCGGGGCCAGGAAGGCCAGCCATGGCTTTGCCATCGAGGTCCCGGGTGGCGAGCTCGGCGCCGCCTGCCTCGTCCTCGCGACCGGGGGCAGGTCGTGGTCGAAACTGGGCTCGACAGGGGATGGCTACGCGGTCGCGGCTTCCTTCGGGCACTCGATCGCCGAGACTGGCCCCTGCCTAGCACCAATCTTCGTAACACCATTTGCCTTCGCGGAGTGCGCCGGCATTTCTGTCCAGGGCTGCAGGATCAGGATCCTGCGCGGGGGCAAGGCCGTGCTCGTGGCCGAGGGGGACCTCCTTTTCACCCATCGCGGGCTCTCGGGTCCCCTCATCCTCGACTCATCGCGGGGGATCAGGCCGGGGGACCTCATCCTCGCCACACTCGCCGCAGTCGGTTCCAAGGCTGAGCTCGAGGCCAGGCTCCTCGCCGAGCTCGACGCCCACGGCAAGCGGAGCCTCCTTCGCTGCGCCCAGGGCATCGGCATAGCGGAGCGCCTTGCCGAGCGAGCCCTGGTCCTCTCGGGGATCGATCCATCCCGCCAGGCCTCCCTGGTCACCCGGGCCGAGCGCAAGCTGGCCGTGGATGCCTTCGCGGAACAGCCCTTCACCGTAGCCACCCTCGGCGGATGGAAAGAGGCCATGGCAACCCGGGGCGGGGTGGCGCTCCCCGAGGTCGAGGCGAAAACCATGGGCTCCCGCCTGGTTGCGGGCCTGTTCTTCGCAGGAGAGCTTCTCGACATCGACGGCGACACGGGCGGCTACAACCTGCAGGCGGCCTTTTCCACCGGAGCCATGGCAGGAAGTGCCGCCGCCAGGAGGGCTCTTGAGTCCGCGCGGGCCGGCGCCGGCAGGGAGTCCTGAAAATGCTGCCTTCCGACCTGGCCGCGGCCGAGCTTAGAGACAGTGAGCTGAGGGAAAGCGGCCTCCTCGTCCTCGAGGGGGCGCATCTGGTCGAACGAGGCTTCGCGGCTGGCCTGGATTTCCAGGTCATCCGCTGCGTCCCGGCGAGGGAGGGCTGGGCGAGGAAGCTTTCCCGGGGAGCTGTTCCCATCGAGGCAAGGGACGAGGCTGAGCTTGGCCGGATCGCGGGCTACCCCTTCCACCGCGGCGTCATAGGCATCGCGAGGCGGCCAAGGCCGCTGACGGCAGCCGAGCTCGCGGCATCCCTGGCAGGTCTCGAGCGGGGAACCATCCTCGCGATGCCGGAGACTGGAGACCCCGAGAACCTCGGCGCCGCGATCCGCAGCGCCGCGGCCCTGGGTTGCGATGCCTTCCTGCTCGGGCCCTCTGGCCCCGACCCATGGTCGCGGCGCGCATTGAGGGTCTCGATGGGCGCCTCCCTCTCCCTCCCATGGGCCAGGCTCGGCCTGCCAGGCGATCTGGAGCCCTTCCTCGAGGCCGGATTCACGGCCGCGGCCTGCGTCCTTGACCCCGGCGCCACCCTGCTGGCCGACTACATAAGGCCGGAGCTCCTGATCCTGATCCTCGGGAACGAGGATCAGGGCCTATCCGGCTCTTGGCGCGTTGCCTGCCGAGATAGCCTAACTCTTCCCATGGCGGGGAAGGTTGACTCCCTTAACCTCGCGGCGGCCGCGGCGATCTTCCTTTACGCCCTTTCCCGCCTAATTTGAGCGAAAAGGAAAAATTAGATTGATCCCCCGTCGAAGAAGGGGTAAACTCGATTCATCTATGGATCCATTAAAGTCGATCATTGGGCCGAAAGTCGCGGGAGTGCGCGTCGTGCCCATCGTGACAAAGATCGTGGCCTTGTTCTCGGTCTTCCTTCTGGCATCCAACTTCGCCTCCAACTACATCAACCTCGTCCTCAACCAGGGTGAGCAGGTCAGGCTGGCGAACAGGATACTTGTCAAGGATCTCGCCGGTGTCTACGGCTTCGCCTCGACCCAGAATGAGATCTTCGTCTTCAACAAGAACCTGGAAGAGGCTGTGAAGGCGATCGAGCAAAGCGCCGCCAAGGACCTCTCGGGCCAGCACTCCACGGCCTTCGGTGTCCGCAAGGACGGCAGCTACCTGTTCTGGTCCTCAAAGGACGCGAAGCCCGCGCGTTTCGACGACGCCGACGCCCTCAAGACGATGACGGCCTCGGGCTCGCCCGAGGGCAAGCTCAGCTTCCGCCAGGGGGGCGCCACCTACTTTGGGGTCTACAAGTACAACGACAAATGGGACGCCTATCTGGTCCGCGCCGAGGAGCAGAAGGAGTTCAACGAGCAGACCCAGGCGATCTTCGTCCGCGTCTCTGTGATCATCCTCATAATGACGGCGGTCTGCCTCGCGGTCGGGGCCTTCCTCGTGCAGTTCATCCTGCGCTTCGTGAGCCGCATGACGCAGAGCATCATGAAGATGCAGACCGGCCAGAAGCTCGAGCTCATCGACCTCAAGGGCGCCCCGAACGACGATGTCACCTACCTCGGCGCTTCCTTCAACCAGCTCTCCTCGACCATTGACAACCTCATGTCGATCTTCAGGCGCTTCGTCACCAAGGACATCGCCCAGAGGGCATACAGCGAGCGCGAGGTCAGGCTGGAAGGCACGACTCGGCAGCTCACCATCCTCTTCTCCGACATCAAGGGCTTCACCTTCATGACGGAGACCCTGGGCACCGACATAATCGACGTCCTCAACCTCCACTACCAGAGGGCGATCAAGAAGATCCACGATGAGAACGGGATAGTCGGCTCAATCATCGGGGATGCCCTGCTCGCGGTCTTCGGCACGCTCTCGGCGGGGACCACCAACAAGTCCCACGAGGCCCTCAAGGCCGCATACCTCATCCAGGATGTGGCCGCGGAGCTCCGCCAGGATATCGCAGCGCAGCGAGAGCTGATCGTGAAGCGCCGCGGGGCCCTCACCGACGCCGAGGAGAGGGTCTACCGCGCCGTCCTCCTCGAGGTCGGTGTCGGAATCGACGGCGGCGAGGTCTTCTACGGGAACATAGGATCCTACGAGCGCATGACCAACACGGTCATCGGGGACAACGTGAACTCGGCGAGCCGCCTCGAGGGCCTCACCAGGATCTACCGCGTACCCGTGGTCGTCTCGGAGGCGATTTACAAGGAAGTCGAGGGCTGCTGCGAAGGCTTCCGCTTCGTGGAGCTCGACAAGGTCCAGGTCAAGGGCAAGACAGAGGGCAAGCGCATCTACTGGCCCGTGAGGACGCAATTCGTGGATGAGGCGATGGAACAGGAGTTCAGGCATTTCGAGGCGGGTCTCGCCGAGTACTATGGCGGCGACTGGAAGAAGGCCGCCACCCTCTGGAAGCCTGTCACCCTCCCTCTCATCGAGATCTTCAGAGATCGCATTGAGGGTGCCAACGCACCCGAAAACTGGAATGGCATATGGGCGATGACAACGAAATAAGGGCGCTGATCCGCCGCGAATCCGAAACCTCGCTCAAGCGCGCCCTCCTCGAGACCACGGCGGTCGGCGCCAAATACGATTTCGAGTTCGAGTTCGCGCAGACGAGGAAGAACCGCAGCTTGATGGTGGTCGGCGCGACCGTTCTCACCATCCTGGCCCTGGGCGCGGCGGCCTTCGGCGTCGTGAAGATAGTCGAGCGGCAGACAGCGACCGCCCCGGTCGAGCTCAAGGCCTTCGAGGACCTCAACCTGAAGGACCTCCTTGACACCGCCAAGCGCAACGAGACCGACATGAATCTGGCGAAACAGAACCTCCTCAAGCTAGACTACGACCTTAGGTCAAGCCTGGACTCGGTCGACCGGGACTACGCCGCGGCCGTTGAGTCCTCCCGCTTGCAGGGCGGGGCGGGCGAGAGCTCCAGGATCTCGGCCGCCGGGATCGTCAGGAACACGAAGCGGCAGCAGCTCCAGGCTGCCTACAACGTGGCTTCGGCCAAGATCAAGGCGCAGATAGCCGAGATCCAGTCGCGGATCGACAAGTACGATCAGCGCCTCATGGACCAGGCGAACCAGCAGCAGGCCATCCTGGACAACGCGCGACGCGTCTTCGAGATGGAGAAGAAGCGGCAGGCCGACCTCTATGAGACGCGGATCGCCGACCAGGAGTCGAGGCGCAAGGCCGACATGGCCCAGCTGACCCGACAGCGGGACGAGCTGGCCGCTGCCCTGACCGCGCGCTACAACCCGACCTTCAGCGACGAAAGGAGCGCGGGTCTCCTCGCCGGGACCTTCCCCAAGTCACAGCCTTCCGCCGCCCAGACCCTTCCGCCCTATCTCGAGCAAAACGGCTTCATCGACGCGGGCGGTGGCGGAAAGCTCGACCGCTCCCTGTCGGACTTCCTCTATATATCCGGCAAGCTCCGCGCCGTGCCCTACATCAACTCAGTCCCGCCTGCCCTCGCAAGGATGGAGACCGAGGCCTTCAACTCAATCGTAGCCTACAGGGCCAGCCTCGCCAAGGCCGCGGGGGGCCTCAAGGCCCGGGACGACCAGATCAGCCAGCTCCAGGAACGCGCCAAGGTCATCCAGGCGAACCTCGACCGCTTCAACTGGGCGGTCTCGGAGTATGTGCAGGAGAATCGCGAAGGCGGCTACGTCCTGGATCCCAGGGATCCCGAGAACATCAGCGTCGCCATCAACCCCGCAGTCCCCGTCGTGGACCAGTCGACGGGCTACGTGGTGAGGGGAGACAAGGCCATAGCCACTGTGGTCTTCCGTGTGAGTGGCGATGCAACCACAGCCAAGGTCGTCGAAGTTGTCGCCGGAGAAGCCTTGAAACCATTCGATACAATCCTGGTGCACGCCGCTGCGGGCTCCGAGCAATAAAGGGAGTGCAGCCATGAAAAAGATGCTGATCGTCCTCGCCTGCGCAAGTCTCGCCTCGGCTCTCTGTGCGGCCGACTTCGCCGACTTTGGCTACCAGAACCGCGGGGAGAAGACCATCGACGGTGTCAGCTACACTATCCTCGCGAACAAGGACGGAAATGAGCTGCAGTTCCGCTCCGAGCCCGAGCCTTCGGCCACGAGGCTCAAGGCCCTCTCGGAACTCGAGGGAACTCTGCGCAGCTGGAAGAGCCTCGACATCGCCGCCATCAGGGCGGTGAACGAAAGCGACCGGCTCATCCTTACCGTCGTTCCCCGCAAGGTCGAGTACAATGGCCAGGATCTCGTCTCTGCCCTGCCAGGGGGCCTTGTATTCTATTTCGTCTCGGCCGTCGAGTACGACTTCCGCGTCAAGGCAGGCGACTACATCGTGAGGATAAGGGGCTTCTTTGGACCCGAGGGCGAGCTCATGGGCCTCGTCGAGTCAGCGCTCAAGGACCCCGTCGCCTACCTCGCCCAGCGCGATCCGCAGTATGCGATCCGCAGGATGGCGGAGTTCAACGCCATGATCACCGATCTCCAGAAGGCCGACGCCGATCAGTCGGCCACGGTCAAGGCGCTCAGGAAGGCCCTCGAGGACTCACAGAACTCCCTCATGGCGACAATGAACAAGGGATTCTTCGGAGGGCCAAAGCCCCTGAACGCGGCCATGGTCGCAAAGCTCGTCGAGCTCAAGGCCGCCAGTCCCGCCCTGGACAGGAAGGGAGCGGCGGCAGCCCTCAAGGCCGCCGGCATGAACGTTAGCGCCAAGGAGATCGACATAGTCTTTGCCGTCAAGTTCGGCGAGAGCCAGTAGCCCTCCAGGAACGGGACCTCGCACACTCATGGCCGCAATCCTCCGTTTCCTGCGATCAGTCAGGCTCGCGATCATCCTCATCTCGGTCCTGACCGCCCTGAGCGCCGTCTCGACCCTCATCCCCCAGGGCAGGGAGGGCGCCTTCTACTCGGGCCGCTATCCCGAAGCCCTCTCCCTGGTGATACTGGGCTCGGGATTCGACCACTTCTTCTCCTCGCCCCTTTTCCTCGGGCCGGCCTTGCTCCTCTTCGTCAACCTCTGCGCCTGCGCCGTCTACCGCTTTGTACGGGAGCTCGGAAAGCGCGGACGAAAGCGCTTCGGGCCCGACCTCCTTCACCTCGGGATTGCCCTTCTGTGCGTCGGTTCGGTCCTTTCCTTTGCCGGACGGCAGACAAGCTATGTCGAGCTGGCCGTGGGCGAATCGGCACGCCTCGCCGACGGCAGCGACCTCAGTCTGGACAATTTCGAGTTCCTCAAGTACGCGGATGGAAGGCCCCGGGACTGGATAAGCACCGTGAGTGTCACCAAGGGCTCCGAGACCAGGCTAGCCGCCTTCGCGATCAGGGTGAACCATCCCCTCAAACTGGGGCGGTTCTCCATCTATCAAGCGAGCCATTCGACGAACCGCCTGCTGGTGCTCAAGGATGCCATTGGTCCGGAGCGCCTGCTTTCGGCCGGTGACAGGCTGCAGGTCGAGGGGAAGTCCTTCTTTCTCCTGCAGACCGACGACGGGAAGGGACAGGCCAGCTTCCTCGAGCAAGGCGCCGCGAGGGCAAGCCCACTGAGGCTCGCGATCGGCGATGCCCTCGGCTCGATGAAACTCGCCGGGTTCAAGGATGTCGAGGTCTCGGGCCTCCAGGCCGTCGCCGACCCCGGCTTCCCGATCGTGCTCGCCGCCCTCGTCCTCGCGGCCGCGGGAATTGCCTTGAGCCTCGCCCAGAAAATCGGAGACCAGACCGCATGAACCTGCTCCCCACCGCCTCGGCCGCACTGATGCTGTTTTCGGCCCTTGTCCAGCTAGTCTGGCTCTTCCGCCCTGGACGACCACCCGAGAAGGCGTCCCACTGGCTCCTTGCCCTCTCGGCCGCCCTCCTCGCCACCGTGATCACCTGGCGGAGCATGTTGATCGGCTTCCCCGCCCTCACCGGAAGCTATGAGTCACTCGTTTTCTACGCGGCCTTCGTCTGCTTGATCTGTTTCGCCTATCGTCTCCAGACCCGGGTCCCCTACTCTCCGGGAGTCCAGTTCGGTGCGACGATCGCGGCCTTCGCCCTGCTCGCGGTGGCGAATTCGCCCATCGCGCCCCAGGCCCTGCTCGCGCCCATTCCGGCCCTCCGCTCGGGCTGGCTCGTCGCCCATGTCGCCCTCTCATTCGTCGGCGAGTCCTTCTTAGTCTGCTCTTTTTTCGCCTCGGCCGCCTTCCTCGCGACCAGGGACGAGGCCAGGCGGCTGCGCTACGATAGGATCGCCTACACGGCCATTGCCGCCGGCTATCCGATCTTCACGGTCGGGGCCCTCGTCTTTGGAGCCATCTGGGCAGAGAACGCCTGGGGCTCATGGTGGTCCTGGGACCCGAAGGAAACCTGGGCCCTGGTCACCTGGCTCGTGTACACTGCCTACCTCCACCTCAGGCTCATCCGCAAGAGGAGGGACTCCCTGCCCTCGCTCCTGGCGGTCATCGGTTTCCTCTGCGCCCTGTTCACCTTCTTCGGGGTCAACTACCTCCTCTCCGGTCTCCATAGCTACGGTTGAGCGCACAATGAAAAGGGGGCGGTTGGCTCACTGGCCGCCGCCCCCCTCGCCTAGCCAAGGGCTCGAGGCCCGTTCCTACTTCCCTACCCTGATCTCCTGCCAGATCTTGTTGTACTCGTCGAGCGCGGGACCGAGGTCCCTCTTGATCTCGTACTTGGCGAGGTCCTCCGCCTTGTACCACATGTCCCCCTTCTTCAAGGGACGCGCGGCGTAGTTGACCGTCGCCGGGAAACCAAAGGCATCGACGAACTCCGCATAGATCTCGGGCCGGTGGATGAAGTTGATGAACTCGAGGCGAAGCCCTTGGCGAACGCCTCGGCGTCGAACTTGAGGAGGTTGGGCTTCCACGACTCGTTGATGAGCCTCTCCGCCGCCTTCAGCCGCCTCCACGACGCTGGGGTCGAACTCCTCGAGCCGCGCCGAGACGAGGAGGTAGACGAAGGGGACGTTGAAGGTGGTGTGGGCGATCCACACGCTCAGGAGCCCGAGCCTCAGGCCCAGCCCCGTAAAGAACACCAGGAGGGAAACGCCGACTATGATCTCCGGCAGTATCATCGGTATGAAGCTCATGACCCTGACGTAGGGCCTGTACCAGAACTCGTAGCTGCTCGTGCCCACAGCCGCGAGCGTCCCCAGCACCGTGGCGCCAAGGGCCGAGCCGAGCGATGACGAGGCTGTTGGCGAATGCCCGCCAGAGCTCGGGAGAGGAGAGGACCAGCTTCTCATACCACACGAGGGAAAAGCCCCCCAGCTTCCGCCCTTCGAGGCGTTGAAGGAATAGACGAAAAGGACCATGAGGGGCGCGAAGAGAAAGAGGACGACGGCGACGGCGACGGCGACGGCGACGGCGACGTAGAGGATATCCGAAGCGGCAGTGCCGGTGCGGTAGGCTTCAAGGCTCGGTTCGGGGAGAACGCCACCCTAGAGGGCCTTCTTCATGAAGGAGTAGACAACGATGATCGCGAGGGGAGCGGCGAAGAAGACGCGAAGCCAGACCGCCTGGGGCGCAGCGCAGAGGGCGCCGACACTCCTCTTCATCACTCGGCCTCTCGCCGCCCCTCTGGAAGACGGTGTTGCAGCGCCTCTTGTCTGGCGGAAGGCCGGACACATCGCGCCCGTCTATACCCACGATGCCGAAGTCGGGCTCCTCGAAGCCCGCAATCACCCGCAATGAGGGTCGTCTTGCCGCAGCCGGAGGGACCAAGGAGGGAGAAGAACTCGCCCTTCCTGATCTCAAGGGAGATGTCCTTCAGCGCCCTGAAGTCGCCGAAGGACTTGGATATCCCGAAACGGTTACATCTGAACCTTTCGCCCCAGCATGCCCCTCGCTCTGTAGGCTATCTTCTGCGCAAGGTATAAGGAATCCGGCCCGGCTTCGTCAATACATCGAACGGATAATCATGCAGTTTCCCGCGCGCTTTCATCCACACAGAAGGGGCGGGACCCGGAGGCCCCGCCACCTCGCCGCCTGGACGGGTCCTACTTCAGGTTCTTCCTGACAAGGTCGATGGCCTCGTCGGCCAGGACCTTTGCCTCCTCGGCCATCGCCTCGGCCTTGGCCTTGAGCTCGGCGACAAAGGCCGCATCGGTGATCGAGCCGAGGTTGATGAGGACGTTGAGCGCCGCGCCCTCGGCGCCCGAGCGCGCCATGAGGGCCCCTACCCCGGCGTCGGATGCCGAGTTCGCATTCCCCGCGGCCGCCGCTGCCTTGCAGAGGGCGATGGCTTCGATGCAGGTCCTGGCCGTCTCAAGGGGGACGAGGGCTGCCTTCTTGTAGCCCTCCTGGATGGCCTCGTCCCGGGCGGCCTTCTGCTGCTCGCTGGCCTTGGGGAGCTTCATCGCCTCCATGAGGTCGTTGAAGGCGGCCGTGTCCTCGTCGACGGCTCGCACGAGGGCGTCCTTGACCGCCTGCCCCTTCACCGCCAGCTCCGACATCGAGCCGAAGACGGCCTCGTAGCCCTTCTTGCCGACCGTGAGGTTGGCGACCATCGCCGCGAGGGCCGCGCCCATGGCTCCCGCGAGGGCCGCCACAGAGCCGCCTCCCGGGGCCGGAGACTCGCTAGCGACCTCGTCGACAAAGGCGTCGACCTTCATCGAGACAAGGGGCCTAGCTGCGCGGCCTGCGTACTCGACTATCTTCTTGGCGGGATCGAAGGGCCCGACGGACTCAAGGCCCATCGACCTCATGGCAGTCTCGACGAGCTCGGCCTCATTGGCTCCCTCGCTCTTGCCCATCTTCCTGAGGAAATGCCTGCCCGCCATGACAAGGGGCTCGAGGGGGACGAGGCCGACGACCTCGCTGCCCGTCACGAGGAGGCCGAGCTTCTCGGCCTCGGCCTTCGCCGTCTCGAAGACGAGGTGAAGCGGTGTGCCGCGGTAGTTGATCAGGTTTATGGAAATCTGGGCGCACTTGTAGGTCTCGATGTACCAGCCGATCGCGCGCACGTCCTTGAGGAGACCCGGCACCTTTACGGTGTTGCCCTGGGCGTCCTTGAGGGTGTTGCCCTGGGCGTCCTTCGCGGCCCGACCGCCCTCCCGGATGGTCATCGCGACCTCGTTCGCGAGCTTCTTGTCCCTCGTGTTGAGGTTGATGTTGTAGGCGATCAGGAACTCCCGGGCTCCCACGGCCGTGGCGCCCCAGGAGGGCACAAAGCTGGCCGGCCCGAAGTCGGGCTTCCACTCGGGAAGGGCGAGCTTTCCAGCGACCGCCTCGTACTCACCGGCGCGGATATCAGCGAGGTTCCGGCGCTCGCTCCTCGTCGCGGCGTTCTCGTAGAGGTAGACGGGAATGCCGAGCTCGGCGCCCATGCGCTCGCCGACCCTCTTCGCCAGTTCGACGCACTCCTGCATCGTCACGCCCGAGACGGGCACGAAGGGGCAGACGTCAAGTGCGCCCATCCTCGGGTGGGCGCCAGAATGCTTGGCCATGTCGATGAGGCCCTTGGCAGTCCTCGCGGCGGCGAGGGCGGCCTGGCCGACTGCCTCTGGCTCGCCAATGAAAGTAAAGACCGTCCGGTTAGTGTCTGCGCCGGGGTCGACGTCGAGGAGGGAAACGCCGGAGACGCCGGAGATCGAGCGCGCGATGGCGTCGATGACGCTCCTGTCGCGCCCTTCCGAGAAGTTCGGGACACATTCGACTATCTTGGCTGCGGACATGAAGGGCTCCTTTTCGATGCGGTTCGGCAGTCTAGCACGCTCCCGTGAATTTGCGGAAGTCGGGAATGGGTGCTAGTGTGGAGCCTGGCTTCTGGAAGGGGGATCGCATGACTATCGAAAAGGTGCTCAGGGAGGCCCAGCGCTACGAGGTTTCAATACGCGAGCTCTACGCCGAGGCGGCTCGCCGAGCCGGCGAGGAGGCCGCCAGGAAGTTCTACCAGGTCCTCGGGGCCGACGAACAGTCCCACGTGGACTACCTCGCCTACAAGCTCGAGGAGTGGAAGACCAAGGGCTTGATCAGCTTTGAGGGCCTCGCCTCGGCCCTGCCCGAGGCAGGCAGGGTCGAGGAGGCCGCGCGCAGGGCAGCTGCAGGCCTCGTCGACTCGCGCAAGGCCCTCCAGGATCTGGGCGGCTGGGTCGAGGCCCTCTCCCGGGTCCTCAAGTCGGAGGAGGAGACCACGGCCTATTACCGGTCCCAGGTCGGCCTCCTCGAGGGCGACGCCACGCTGATGTTCTCGCGCTTCATCGAGATAGAGGAGGGCCACACCCGCATTGTCAGGGCCGAGTTCGACCTCGCGTCGAGGACGGGCCACTGGTTCGACTTCCGCGAGTTCGACCTCGAGGACTAGCCTTTCCTGTCCTTGCTCCACTTGCCAGGCGGTCCGTTCCTGCGGAAGGGTGCCCGCTGGGGACGGCCGCCACCGCGGTCGTCGGCTCCGCCCCCCCTCGGGGTCGCGAGCCTCACCGGGGGCATGCCGCCCGAGCGTCTGGCCTCTGATATCACCCGCTCGGCGGCGTCGAAGGGCACGTTGACGAAGGAGAAGTTCTCGTAGATCTCGACCCCGCCCACGAGGCGGTCGGGGAGGCCCGACACGCGCCGGATGAGGTCGGCCAGGTCCCTCGGTGTGGCCTTGTCCCTCCTGCCCAGGCCTATGAAGAGCCTCGCCGTCGCGGCCGCGTCGACTGACACGTCCTCGATCTCGCGGTACTTCGCGGGATCGATGTCGGCACCGAAGGCCTCGAAGAGGGCGGCGGCGACGACATCACGGGGATCGAGGCGCTCGAGGAGCTCGTCTGCGAGGCCCCTCCAGAGGGCGGCGACCGCTGCGGGGTCGGACTTGCGGGACCTCGGGGTCCGCGTCCTTGCCGGCGCGGGGCCAGTGGCGGGCGAGGCGGGGGGAGGCGGCGCCACTCCTGCCTGATCGTCGGCAAGGCCGTCCTTGTCGGCGATGAATCCCTCGGCCCTGGCGATGATCCTGCCCGAGATCCTCTTTCGCTTCGCGGCGAGGACATCGTTGACTGCGGGGACCGGGGCCTTCCTGAACTTCGCTCCGGCTGCCTGCTTGAAGCGGAAGAGCTTGCGGTATTCCTCGGGGGTCACGAAGGTCAGGGCCGTGCCGGCGTTGCCCGCCCTCCCCGTCCTGCCGACGCGGTGGAGGTAGGCGTCGGGATCGTGGGGAAGGGACCAGTTGACGACGTGGGAGAGCTTTTCTATGTCGATGCCGCGGGCCGCCACGTCGGTGGCGACGAGGACCCGCACCCGGCGTTCCCTGAACTTGGCGAGGACGCGCTCGCGCTTGTCCTGGGTGATCTCGCCGTGGAGGGGCTCGGCGTCGTAGCCGCGCTCCTCGAGGGACTTGGAGATGCGGTCGGCCTCGATCCGCGTCGAGGTGAAGACTATCCCGTAGAAGTCCTCCTCGACGTCCATGATCCTGCACAGGGCCTCGAGCTTGTCGGACTCGCGGACCTCGAGCCAGACCTGCTCCGCGAGCTCTGTCGCGACGGCCTCGGAAAAGTCCTCGATGGTCTCGTAGGCGCCGAAGCGGCGCTTGGCGATGCGCACGATCCCCGAGGGCATCGTGGCCGAGAAGAGGACGACGCGCCGCTCGGGCGCGCATTTCTCGAGGATGGCCTCGATGTCCTCGATGAAGCCCATGTCGAGCATCTCGTCGGCCTCGTCGAGGATCAGGAATTCGATCTTTGAGACGTCCAGGCTTCCCCGGCCCAGGTGGTCGAGGATCCGCCCGGGCGTGCCGACGACGATGTCGACGCCGAACTTGAGGCGGCGCAGCTGCTCGCCCATCGAGGCCCCGCCGTAGACTGCGGCGACCCGGGGGTGGTCGGCGCCCCGCAGCGAGATGAGCTCGCCGGTCACCTGGAGGGCGAGCTCGCGGGTGGGCACAAGGACGAGGGCGCGGATGTGGTCAGAGGGTCCGCTGAGGCGCTCGGCCAGTGGAATGCCGAAGGCAGCTGTCTTGCCGGTGCCGGTGCGTGCCCGGGCGATGAGGTCGGGGCCGGGGGCGAGGAGTTTCGGTATCGTGAGGGCCTGAATCGTGGTCGGCTCTTCGAAACCCTTGCGCTCGAGCGCCGCGAGGGTCGCGGCTCCGAGGGCGAACGAGGAGAATCCTGTCTTATCCATTGGCCTCATCATACACCGCGGGAGACGAGCCCTGCTAGCTCGCTTGTCGACGCCTCATCGGGCCGGATACACTCTCCAGCCGAAAGGGAGTGAAAGCATGACGACCACGGGTTTCAGGAGCTTCGGGAGCGACAACAATTCGGGGGCCTGCCCCGAGGTCATGGAGGCCCTCGTCGCCTCGAACCGCGACCACGCGGTCGGGTACGGGGACGATCCCTGGACGGCCCGGGCCAGCGCCGCCTTCAAGGCCGTCTTCGGGCCTGCCGCCGAGACCTTCTTCGTGTTCAACGGGACGGGAGCGAATGTCCTCGCCCTCTCCCTGGCCGCGGGCCAGGGCCAGAGCGTGCTCTGCGCCGAGGCCGCCCACGTCGCCGTGGACGAGGCCGGGGCCCCGGAGGCCAACATAGGCTGCAAGATTCTGCCGCTCAGGTCCAGCCAGGGGAAGATCATGCCTGAGGCCCTCGAGGAGGCCCTCGTGGTGCTTGGCTCGGTCCACCAGTCCCAACCCTCCTGCCTCTCCGTCTCCCAGCCGACCGAGCTCGGGACCCTGTACACCATGGCCGAGCTCTCCGAGCTCTACGAAATCGCGCATCGCGCAGGGCTTCTTGTCCACATGGACGGAGCGCGCTACGCGAACGCCGCCGTGGCCCTTGGCCTGGGCCTCGCCGAGCTGGCCACGGGCGTGGACCTGCTCTCATTTGGCGGCATGAAGAACGGAGTGGCCTTCGGCGAGGCCCTCCTCGTCCTCAAGCCCGCTCTCGCGAGGCGGGTCCCCTTCCTCAGAAAGACCAGGCTCCAGCTGGCCTCGAAGATGCGCTTCATCTCGGCCCAGTACGAGGCCTACCTCTCAGGCGAGGTCTGGAAACGCAACGCCACGGCCGCCAACGATGCCACCAGCCGGCTCGCTACCCTCGTCGGGGGCCTCCCCGGTCTCGAGCTGGCCTACCCCGTCGAGACCAACGCCCTCTTCGCGCGGTTGCCGCAGAAGGCGGCCGAGGGCTTGCGCGAGGAATACTTCTTCTATGGCTGGGAGGGGGGCCTTTCCCGGTGGATGACGAGCTATGACACGACCGAGGAGGATATCCAGGGCTTCGCCGCGGCCCTGAGGCGCCAGCTCTCCTAGAAGAGCTCTTCCCTCGTGTAGACCACGGGCTCAGCCGATCCAAGCCTGCCCACTATGGCGGTGCCGCTCACGAGGGCGAGATCGTAGGCCGAGCTCGTCGGTATGCTCCTCGAGGCGAGGACGGGGATCGAGGCCGCGGCTGCCTTCTGCATAAGGTCGGCCGAGATCCGGCCCGAGCACAGGAGCACGGAAGCCGAGAAGTCGACGCCGTCCATGAGGCCCCGGCCTATCACCTTGTCCACGGCGTTGTGCCTTCCTACGTCCTCCCTCACAACGAAGTACCCGCTCTGGCCTCCGTCCACGGCGATGAGGGCCGCGCTGTGCATGCCCCCGGTCTGCCGGTAGAGCTCGGCCTGGCCGAACATCTCGCGCGAGCAGGCCTGGAGCCAGGGAAGGCTCAGGCCAGGCAGGGCGCGATGGATTCCGGCCGCCGCCCTTCTGGCAAGGGCCATTGCCTCCTGCATCCCCCCTCCTCCCGAGCCGCAGGAGGAGGGAATGAGCTGACCAGGGCCCCGGAGCTCCCCATCGGGAGGGCGGGAGCACTCCAGCCTCACGGCCGAGCGGTCATCGCATACCTTCAAAGAGACCAGCTCGCCCAGGGCCCCCAGGATGCCCTTGCAGAAGGCGTGGCCCAGCGCGAGCTCGTCGAGGCCAAAGGGGGTGCACATGAGGACCGCGAGGAGGGCCTCGTTGACCACAATCTCGACTGGCGCCTCCAGGGCGAGGGGTTTCGCCACCCTGCCGCCTGTCATGCCCTTTCCATCCTGATGATCATGTACCCATGCTATGCCGGCCCGCTGCTCTTGGACAACAGCGCACCTAGCACTGGGCCTCCCAATCGCCGTAGAGCCGTTCCAGCCTGCGTCCAAGCTCGGCCGCGTCACGAGCGAGCCTGCCGGCGAGGGCATAGTCCCTGCTCCCGGTGGCCTTGGCCGAGGCAGTCTCGAGCTCCTGCTTCCTGGCCTCGGCCTCGGTGATTCTCTGCTCGATCCCGCGCCGCCGCTCGTCACCCGCTGAGTCCTCTCTGCCTGCCCTGCCATTCCGGGCCGGGGAAGGCCCACGAGCAGGGGCCCTTGCCGCGACCACTCTGCCCTCGATCGAGCTTCCCTTGCGCGTGGACCAGGCCGACCCGAGGTCCCGCCAGTACTCTGCAAAGCTACCCTCGTAGGCGACAAGCCTCCCCTCCTCGACGAGGATGAGGCGCTCGGCAACCTTCTCAAGGAACCACCGGTCGTGGGAGACAGCGAGGATGCTTCCCTCGAAATCGGCGAGGCCCTCCTCGAGGGCCTCCCTCCCCTCAATATCGAGGTGGTTGGTCGGCTCGTCGAGGATGAGGAAGTTCGCGCCGAGGTACACGGCGCGGGCAATCTGCAGGCGGTTTCGTTCGCCACCCGAGAGCGAGGAGATCCTCGCCTCGAGCACGCTCCGCTCGAAAAGGAAGCGCTTGAGGAGGCGGAAGGCCTCGTCGCTCTTCGCCCCAAGCTCGCGGAATTCCTCCTCGACCGTGCGCTCGCCGCGGAAGACCTCCTGCTCCTGGGCGCAATAGCCGATCCTCATGCTCGGGCCCACCCGGATGGCCCCGCCCCCGTCCCAGCCTCCCTCGGCGGCGACGATGTCGCGGATGAGGGAGGTCTTGCCGCTGCCGTTGGGCCCGACGATCGCGGCCCTCTCTCCCACCATGAGGTCGAGGTCGACACCCTCGAGGAGGACTCGCTCTCCGAAGGCCTTCCTGTAGCCCCTGAGGATCAGGGCATAGTCGGCCTTCGAGCCCTTGGAGTCGAAGCTCACCTTCATCTTGGCGCCCCCGAGCTCGGGCCTCGCCGTGGCAGTCTCGCGCTCCCGTTCCAGCTGACTCCTGCGTGCCCGCAGACGCTTGCCCCAGGCGGGATCGGGTCGGGCGCGGGCTATTTCGGCGAAGCGGCGCACCAGGGCCTCGAGCCTGTCCAGGCGTTTGCGGTCGGCCTGCCAGTCCTTGCCCTGGCCGGCAGCGCGGCTGAGCTTCTCGAGCCTGTAGGCCGACCAGCCGCCTGCATACTCGGTCAGGGACCCGCCTTCGAGCTCGAAGGTGCGGTCCACGCAGCGGTCAAGGAGGTGGCGGTTGTGAGAAACCATGAGGATGGAGCGTCTCTCCCCCCGGACAAAGTCCTCGAGCCAGGAGAGGCCGGCGAAATCCAGGTGGTTGCCGGGCTCGTCGAGGAGAAGGAGCTCGGGCGACTCCAGCAGCGCGAGGGCGAGGGCGAGGACATTCTTCTCCCCTCCGGACAGGGCCGAGGCTGGGGCATCAGCCACCTTGCCGAGGCCCGTCCGGGACAGGAGGCGTCGGGCAGCCTCCTCTGCCCCCTCTCCGCCGAGCCTCTCGTGGCGCGAGGAGAGCTCCCCGTAGGCCCTGAGGGCGAGCTCGCGTCCTCTTTCGTCGGATTCCGGGCCCTCCGAGGCGAAGGCCTCCTCCTGGTGCCTGAGCTCGGCGCGCAGGGCCAGGACCGGAGCCATGAGGACCTCGATACAGCTCAGAGAGAGAGGAGGCTCATAGCGCTGGGGAACGAGGGCGCAGAGGGAAGAGGCCTCCCTGCGCAGGACCCCGTGGTAGTCATCGTCAAGACCGGCGAGGATTCGCAGGAGGCTGGTCTTGCCGCAGCCATTGCGCCCCACGAGGCCGATCTTCTGCCCCGGTTCGAGGGAAAAGGAAATCTTCGTGAAGACCCGGCTTCCGGCCCAGTCCTTTGAGAGGTCGATGCATTCGATGAGAGGCATGCCTGGCTCCTTTGTGCTGCGCTGCCACGGCCGGGGATGCCCCCGGCCTTTCTGCCAGGACCGCGTGTACGGCTCCCTCTGAGGGAAAAAAAAGCCGCACGGTCCCGAAATGGAAGCCGCGCGGCGCTGTTTGATGAAAATATCTCAAATATCTCCAGAACCCTCCGCGAATGGACTTCCCCTGCTGAGGTCTGAGCCACCCTGGACGCGCCGGCACAGGCTCAGGGAAAGTCGCGGTTGATTGCAGAGCATGGCTCAAAGCTTACTTAAACCGGGCGCCCGGGGTCAAGCCGAGGGATCCGATGCCCTTGCAGCGGAAGCCATACGCCTGTATAGTACTTGGCATGGAATTGGGCGAAAAACTCGAGATCCTGGCGGCTTCGGCCCGGTGCGACGCATCCTTCGCCTCTAGCGGCAGCGATCGCCGGCCCCGCAGTGGAGGGATAGGGGCCGGAGCTCCTTCAGGGGTCTGCCATTCCTTCTCGGGTGACGGGCGCTGCATCTCCCTCCTCAAGGTCCTGTACTCGAACGCCTGCCGCAACGACTGCGCCTATTGCGCCAACCGCGCTTCCTCCGACATCGTCAGGACAAGCTTTAGCGTGGACGAACTCGTGCGCCTCACCCTTGACTTCTACCGCCGCAACTACATCGAGGGCCTCTTCCTGTCCTCGGGCATCTTCAGCGATCCCGACATCGTCATGGAACGCCTCATAGAGGTCGCAAGGGTCCTGCGTGTCGAGGCAGGCTTTGGGGGCTATATCCACCTCAAGGCCATTCCAGGTGCCGGTGAGCGCCTCCTGCGCCTCGCGGGACTCTACGCCGACCGCCTGTCGATCAACATCGAGCTCCCCACGGCCGCCAGCCTCGTCCGCCTCGCCCCCGAGAAGTCGGGAGCCGAGATCCTCGGCGCGATGAGGGCGATGGGCGATGCCGAATCCGAGCACACTAGGGACAGCCGAAGGATCCGCCATACGCCGAACTTCGCCCCCGCTGGTCAGAGCACCCAGCTCATAGTCGGAGCGAGTCCCGAGAGCGACCGCACGATAATCCTCCTCGCCTCGTCCCTTTACCGCCGCTACGCCCTCAGACGGGTCTACTACTCGGCCTTCATGCCTGTCGCGCCCGATCCCCGGCTGCCTGCGGCGGCGGCCCCTCCCCTCCTCAGGGAACACCGCCTCTACCAGTGCGACTGGCTCCTCAGGTTCTACGGCTTCAAGGCTGAGGAGCTTGTCCAGGAGGCCGACGGCAATTTCCCGACCGACGTCGATCCCAAGGTCGCCTGGGCCCTCGCCCATCGGGATTTCTTTCCCCTGGACGTCAACTCCGCCCATTTGGGCGAGCTCCTGCGGGTCCCGGGAATAGGCCTCAGGGGTGCGCGGCGAATAGTAGCCACCCGGAGGCAGGTCAGCCTGGGGCCTGCCGAGCTCGGCAAGCTAGGCATCGTCATGAAGAAGGCCCGCTGGTTCCTCTCGGCAGGCGGGAGGCCCCTTTGCGCCCCGCCCGAGGAGCAGAGCCTGCGTCTCCTCCTCGCCGAGGGGCCGCGGGAGGTCCCTGGCGCCTCCAAGCCTGGCCCCGGCCGGACGGTAGAGAGCCAGATGGAGTTTGCCTTCCCATGAAAGCCAGTTTGTCCGTGGAGTTCGAGAGCTTCCTCGCCCTCGCCCTTGGTGAGGGCGCACCGGATTCCCCTCAAGTGGCCCCGCAGGGTGAGCTCTTCGGTCCCGAACCTCGGAGCCCCGGGGCCCAGGGCTGTGATTTAGGCTTCGATCCGGGGGGCGCGGTTCGGGAGCTGCGCGCCATCTCCCCCCGCCTCCTCGACCTGGTGGTGAAGACCTGGATGAGCGAGGAAGGACTTGTGGACGAGCTCCGGCTGGTGATCCAGGAAACCCGGTCCAGGGGCAGCTGCTTCCTCGAGGACTACTCGAATCGGGCAGTCCGCTCCCTAAGCTCCGCCCGCGCCAGGGTCGACCGCGAGATCGACAGGTTCACCGGCCTCGCCCGTTTCTCGCCCCGCCGCGACGGCCTCTACGCCGCCATCATCGAGAGCGACCACAACATCCTCTCGGCCCTGATGCCGCGTTTCGCCCTTCGATTTGGCGCTACACCCTACGCAATCGTGGATATGGGCCGGCTGCTGGCCGCGGAGAGGAGGGCTGGCCGCACATCGCTGCGCGAGGGAGAGGAGGTCCTCTCCCTCCTGCCCGGAGGAGGGGCGGATGAGGCGAGGGATCTCTGGCGGCGCTACTTCGGCATCATCGGGAATCCCGGCCGGGCCAGTCCGCTCCTGCGCAGACGGTTGATGCCGGAGCGATACTGGAAATACCTGAGCGAGATGGGCGGCGGGGCGGAGCCTGGGCCTTAGGCCGCCCGGGCCGTGGGATCGAAGGGGGCCCCGCCGGGGTCTTTCCACCCGGGAAAGGGCGAGGCTACTGTAAATCGTGATTGACAGCCATCTGGGCGGCGAGGACTGGGACGAGGCTCCCCCCTCAATGGCCTTCGAGTCCCCGTACGGGGAGCTTCTCCGCGAGATAGGCGGTCTCCTGTCGCGTCTCGCGGCGGATGGGGGGGACAGGGATGCCGCGGTCCGGCTCTACGTGCGGGTCCCGGCCTTGGTCAATGTCATCCTCAACTACAAGATCTGCGCTGAGCACGGCCTCCCCCTGCATCCGACGGTCTACTATGAGCTGGCTGAGGCCAGACGCTACAGGGTCGACCATCCGATCGCCGAGATAGAGAGGGCCAATCGCCTCTACCGGGAATCGATCGAGCTCGCGAGGGCGGCCTACCGCCTCGATCCCGCCTGGATGTCCCGGGCCGAGGATTTCAGGGCCCGCCTCCCTTCGGAGGTGCCCAGCTTCGTGTACACAGGTGGCCTGGACAGGTACACTTGGCGGGCATCGGAGCCCGAGAAGCTGGGCATGCTCGCGGCTTCGGTCAGGAAGTCCTTCGAGCCCGAGATAATCGTCGCCGCTGCCCATGGCTCCATCATGCCCGCCCTGCTGCTGGCCGAATACCTCGGCCTTCCCCTCTATTTTGTCAGATTTTCGATGTTCAAGCGCAAGGACGAGACCCCGATAGTCTCCCTCGCCGACGAGGTCTGGCTCTCCACGTGGAGCGGTGGAAGGGCCCTGATCTACGACGAGGACGTGGCGAAGGGAACGACCCTCGAGCTCTTTTCGCACAGACTCGCGCGCCTCTTCGCCGAGTCGCGGACTGCCTGCTCGATCCGCCACGCTGGATCGCTCATGAGGCCGGACTTCTTCGCCAGGGTCTGGTGGGACTAGGGGGGCGGACAAGCGCGCATCCGGTCTCATGCGATCCACCACGTTTATTGCTTTTTTTTATCGATTCCGATATAGTCCTTTCTGAATGGAGATGAAATGGCAAAAGTGAAAGTCTCGTTCGCGCCTTCTGTCCGAAGGTTGCCCTCATACCTCCATATAATCCGCCAGTGCCAGGGCAATGGGGATCCCTACATCTCGGGCACGGTCATCGCCCAGGAGCTCAACCTCGAGCCCATCCAGGTCCGCAAGGACCTGGCGATCACCGGGATCATTGGCAAGCCCAAGAAGGGCTATCCCGTCGATGCCCTGATCGCGGCCATCGAGCACTACCTCGGCTGGGACGAGTCCCACGAGGCAATCCTCGTCGGGGCGGGAAACCTTGGCTCGGCCCTCATGGGCTACCAGGAATTCCAGCTCCATGGGCTCAAGATCGCCGCTGCCTTCGACACCGACCCCTCGAAGGTCGGCGCCAAGATACACGGCGTGACCATCAGATCGATGACGGAACTGGAGGTCGGCATCAAGGACCTCAAGGCCGAGATCGCCATCCTGACCGTCCCCTCGCCCTTCGCCCAGGCGACGGCCGAGACCCTCGTCCGCGCCGGGATAAGCTCCATCTGGAACTTCACGAACACCAAGCTCAAGGTGCCCGACGAGATCGTCGTCCAGAGGGAGGATCTCTCCTCGGGCTACGCCCTCCTCTCCGTGATGATGCAGAACCGCAAGACCCGCATCCTGGCCAAATGACGAGCAAGGACGAGCAGCAGGCCGAGTACTTCCGCAACAGGCTCGTGAAGAACGAGCACCACCTGCGACGCTGGGCCCGGTCGGCGGGGATAGAGGCCCTCAGGCTCTACGACAACGACATCCCCGAAGTCCCCCTTGCCGTCGACCGCTACGGCCCCGAGTCGGGAGCCTACCTCCTCATGGCCCTCTACGAGCGCCCCTACGACAAGGACGAGGGCCTCGAGGCGGCCTGGCTCAACCTGATGGCCCGGACCGCGTCCGAGGCCCTCGGCATCGCTCCCGGGAGGCTCTTCGTCAAGACCAGGCGCAGGCTCCGCGGCCTCGAGCAGTACGAGAAGCTCGGCGCGGAGAGCGTCGAGCTCGCGGTGCGCGAGGGTGGCCTCTCCTTCCTGGTGAACCTCTCCGACTACATCGACACAGGCCTCTTCCTCGACCACAGGACGACGAGGGCCATGGTGGCTGCCGAATCCGCTGGCAAGCGGGTGCTCAACCTGTTCTCCTACACGGGTAGCTTCTCCGTGCACGCCGCCGCCGGAGGGGCGAGCGCGGTCACGAGCGTCGACCTCTCGAACACCTACAACGCCTGGGCCCAGAGGAATCTCGAGCTGAACCATTTTTCGACCGGCGACCACCCCATCGTGAAGGCCGACGTCCCGGCCTTCCTCGCCGACGCGGCCGAGGCGGGCATGGCCTGGGACCTGATCGTGGCCGATCCCCCGACCTACTCGAACTCAAAGAGCGCCCCTGCCGACTTCGACGTCAACTCGGACTGGCCCGAGCTTATCGAGGCCTGCGCCAGGGTCCTGTCCCCCGGAGGCAGGCTCTACTTCTCGACGAACTCAAGGAAACTCAAATGGGACGCGACGAGACTGTCCCTCCCCTGCGAGGACATAAGCGCGGCCACAATCCCCAGGGATTTCAGGGACGCCAGGATCCACCGCTGCTGGCGCCTCCTGGGAAAAATAAATTAATTTTTCCTTGCGTATTGCCCATCGGTGCAGTATTCTAACCAAAACTATTAAATATGTGGAGAAGCCGATGAGAGTGACGACCAAGGGACGCTATGCCCTCCGCGCGATCCTCGCCCTTGCGGACGCGAGTCCTGACGGAAAGCCTGTTTCCATCAAGACCCTTGCCGAGCGCGAGGACATATCGGCGGAGTTCCTCGAGCAGATCTTCTTCAGGCTCAGGCGGGCAGGGATCATCCAGTCTGTCCGCGGTCCTGGAGGCGGTTTCTATTTCGCGCGCCCCCTCACCAACATCTCCCTGATGGACATCCTGGAAGCCTCGGGTGAGGGGATAGGCGTGATGCCCTGCATTTGCGGCAAGAAGGAGCACTGCGACCGGATCGCGACCTGCACGGCGAAATCCGTGTGGATCGGCCTCGATGCCCAGCTGCGCGACTTCGCGAACTCCAAGTCCATCGCCGACATCATCGTGGGGGCCTAGGCCTCGCTTCACTCCGAGTCGACAAAGGCCTCGAGCTCCCTCCTGCGTGCGGCATCGATGAGGCCCAGGCTCTCGCAGGCCGAGAACAGCTCCCTCACATGCACAAAGGCATGGAGGGCAATCCCCTTCGCTCCCATGTCGGCTCGGCCCTGGGTGCCCCTCTCGATCAGGACAGCTAGGTCCTCGACCACCATGCCCTCCCCCCGGAGGATATCCACGGCCTCGAGCTTGCTGGCCCCTGTCGTGATGAGGTCGTCCAGAAGGAGGGCCCGCTCGCCCTTCCTCCACTCGCCTTCGATGCGGTTGCCTGTGCCGTGGTCCTTCGCCGGCATCCGCGGCCAGACCATCGGCGCCCCGATCCGCAGGCAGGCAGCCGTCGCGAGAGGCAGGGCGGCGGCCGGTATCCCCGCGATGCGGTCGAAGGCCAGGCCCTTGGCGAGCTCGGCATAGGCCTCACCCGCGAGGGACAGGGCTGAAGGATCGGAGACCAGGCGCCTGAGGTCGATGTAGAAAGGGCTCTTCTTCCCGCTCTTGAGGATGAAATCGCCGAGGCGGAAGCACCCGGTCTCGATGAGGGCCTTCATGAGGCCTTGCCTGAGCGTTTGTCCCCGGGCCTTGTCCTGGGCTGGCCTTCCCATGGCGAAAGACTTCCCACCACGAAGGGAGTCGCGGGCCTCGTTCATCTGGTCCCTGAGGGCCTTTGCCGCCGCCGAGGGATCGGAGGCCTCGGCGACCGACCTGGCCGCGACAACCAGGATTCCGAGTCCGTCGTCCCTGCAGCCGGCCGCGAAAGCCTCGTCGGCCTTCCCGCCCTGGGCGCCGATGCCCGGCGCGAGGAACCAGGGGTGGGGGCATGCTTCCCTGACGCGTCGCAGCGCCTCGAGATCGTTGCCCGCCACGACGAGGCCGACCGAGGGCGACCACGAGCAGCACTCACGCGCGACTTCTAAATAAAGCGGATTCCCGTCCCTCCCGACCTTGAGGTCCTGAAGCCATGGCGCGCTCTGGTTTGAGGTGCGGCAGAGCATGAATGCCCCCCGGTCCTCATAGGCCAGGAAGGGATCGAGGGCATCCCTGCCCATGTAGGGGCTCAAGGTCACCGCGTCTGCCGATAAGCGGCCGAAGATAGAGAGGGCGTAGGCCTCGGCCGTGGCGCCGATGTCGCAGCGCTTCGCGTCGATGATGACAGGGATGCCCTCGGGGACAAAGGCGATCGTCTCCTCGAGGGCGAGCAGGCCGGGGCGGCCATGGGCCTCGTAGAAGGCGATGTTGGGCTTGTAGCAGGCAACCCAGGGGGCAGTGGCCTCGATGAGCCTGCGGTTGGCGGCGAGCATTGAGGCCGCTGGGTCGGGCGAAGAGGGGTCGGCGCGGGGGTCGAGGCCGACGCAGAGGCAACTGCCCCGTGAACGCACGACGGATTCGAGGCGATCGAAAAAGGCCATGGCTGCTGCCTCCTTCAGGGTGGGAAAACCGCGTGGAGACTAGCACGGAGCCATTCGCTAGTCCAGCGCCACGGGCCGGTGGCTTCGTCCGACCTGGCTTCCGCACGCCGTCCTCATGGATTTTGACACCAAGGGTTGTATACTTGGTGAGTCGAAGCTAAATTCGGAGCCGAAGGAGGCCACCGATATGAGAAAACTTTTTGCGGCGCTCATGGCCATCGCAATTGTTGGAGTAGTCATCGCACAGGATGCCCAGAGCACGCCGGCCAACCCGTTCGCATTCCAGGGCGGCATCGATCTCGGGACCGACGCCCTCCCGACCGGCGCGGGCGGCACCGTGGAAAGCTGGACCAGGCTCGGCTTCCAGCCCGAAGTATCATTCGGGAAATTCGGCATAGGCCTCGACCTCACCCTGAGGTTCCAGCTCTATCCCGAAGGCTCAAGCAACGCCATGCGCGTCTACAGGAATGACTGGGTTCCCGGAGACGGCAAGAATTTCCTGGACATCTACCTACCCAAGCTCCTGTACATCCGCTACGGGATCAAAGGTGAGGATCCGCTCTTTGCGAAGCTAGGGTCGATCAACGACCTCACCCTCGGCAATGGCTTCATCGTCGGCAACTACTCGAACATGAGCTTCCTGCCCGATCTGCGTCTGTTCGGCCTGGATTTCGGCGTTGACGGCTCCTTGTTCGACTTCCCCATGGTCGGCTTCGAGGGCCTCACCGGGAACCTCGCCCGCCTCGATGTCGTCGGCGGCCGGCTGTTTGTGCGGCCCTTTGTCACGAACGAGATGCCAATACTAAAGGGTCTGCAGCTAGGCTTCACCGGGGCCTTCGACACGGCGCCCGATCTCTACGCGACAACGACGAACCCGGCCAAGACGATAGGCGTCTTTGGAATGGATACCTTTGTGCCCCTCAACTCGAGCGGGCTCTTTCCGATGGCTGCCTTCGCTGATCTCGCCTACGAGCCAAACAAGAGCGCGGGCGGCATGGTCGGGGTCGGAGGCAGGATCATCGCGATCTTCACCTACGGGGCCCAGCTCCGCATCCTCGGCGCGGGCTTCATCCCCACCTACTTCGATGCCAACTATGATCTTTACAAGGCTCAGAAATTCGACTTCATGCAGCAAAGCCCCTCGGGCAATGGCCTCGTGGGATGGTACGCCAGCCTCGGCACCAGCCTCCTGCGGGACAAGCTCGTGCTCATGGCCTCGCTCGACGGGCCCTTCAAGGCGGCGGAGCGCCTGGCCGATCCCAGGCCAGCCACGGCCGCCCAGACCGACTATCCCCACGCGAGGGCGGTCTTCCGCCTCGCCGACGGGGTCCTTGGCGGCTTCTTCTTCGACGCATCGTACGAAAAGTACTTCATCGGTGCTGCCAAGCCCTTCTTCCCAGACCTCGTCGATCCCGCTGATGCCGTCATCGGCCTCGCCATCAACTATAAAACCGGAGCATCGGTCCTGACCCTCAAGTACGATGCCAGGTGGAACACGACGACCCAGCAGTTCGACGTCAGGTCCAGCCTCTCGGCATCGCTCAAGTTCTAGGCACGCATCAGGAGGAATTCCATGAAGCGAATACTGATCGGGCTCCTCGTCGCCCTTTTGCTACCCGCGCTCGCGTTCTCTCAGGCCAAGGCCGGGGCTTCCGGCCCTCAGAAGCTCACCCTCGAGTTCGTCGATGGCAGCGAACTCACAGTGACCGCGGCGGACAAGACCGTGCTCAAGCTCGGCTCCGGCATCCTCGAGGGCGATGCCATACCCGCCGGGGCCACCGTCCAGACGGGAGCCACTACCTTCGCCGAGCTCAAGCTTTCGCCCAACGGCAGCATCATCAAGCTCGGCAAATCGACCTCGTTCACGGTCTCGGCCCTCGCCGCGGCACCGCAGGACAAGAACGCCTTCGCGGTCCTCGCCGGCAAGGTCAGGACTGTCGCCGCCAAGGGGGCCCAGTACCAGTTCAGCTCCCAGACCGCCGTCGCCGGGGTGCGCGGCACCGATTTCGCCTTCGACGTCGAGGAGGGAACCAAGGCCCTCCTCTCCGTCGCCAAGGGCCAGGTCGACTTCAGCCAGCTCGACGCCGCAGGCAATGTGGTCGCCACAATCCCCGTGGCCCAGGGCATGGCTGCCGACGCCTTCGCCCCGGCCTTCGCGGCCTTCAAGTTCTCGGCCGACCAGTTCGCCCAGGAATTCGGCGATCTCGGCTTCAAGAAGCTCGCCGAGACCGATGTACCCCAGGCCGAGGCCGAAAAACCCGCCACCGCAGAGAAGCCGGCCTCTGGCGAGCAGCAGGGCGCCGAGGGCAAGAAGGCGGCCGAGCCCGAATCGGCCTTCGTGAAATGGCTGCGCGAGAGCATGGGCTTCGAGATCGGCTCCGTGACCATCAACGGGATCGGCTACTCCAAGGCCGTCCTTGCCCCCGACCTAAGCTTCGGCAAGCTCAAGCTCGGCCTCTACCTGCCGGTGATCTACACCTCCGACATCTTCTCGCCGAACAGCTGGTACCATCCCGACGGGAACAACGAGTGGTCCTTCGGCGGCGAGTACTGGGGGAAGGACAACGTAAAGGGTATCAAGGATTTCGGGAAGGACCTCGCCCTCAAGATCAAGTACGTCGAGTACGGCAGGCAGCTTGACGACCCATTCTTCATCAAGGCAGGCAACCTTGAGGGCCTCACGATCGGCCACGGCCTCGTCATGCGCAACTACACCAACAATACCGAATTCCCCTCGGTGCGCCGTGTGGGGCTCAACCTGGGACTGGACGGTGGCGCCGCGGGCTTCGAGGCCCTGGTGAACGACCTTGCCGACCCGAGCATCTACGGTGGCCGCTTCTATCTGCGGCCCATCCCCGACTTCAAGCTCGCCTTTGGCTTCTCGGGCGTCCTCGACACCGCGCCGGGCAAGGACCTCGAGGCCGGAGCCGCGACGGTCGGCAACATGTGGCTGGTCGGCGGCGGCCTCGACCTCGACCTTCCGATAATAGAGCGCAACGCGGTATTCGGCATCCGCGCCTTCGCCGACATGGCCGCGACGGCGCCCTATGTGAGGCAGGCCTTCTCTGGCGTGAGCACGGGCCTCAAGACAGACCTGGTGTACTCGGGCGGCAAGCTGCAGAACTGGGGAGCGGCCTCGGGCTTTATCGGCAACGTCCTCTTCATCGACTGGCGCCTCGAGTTCCGCTACTTCAAGGGCGCCTTCAGACCCTCCTTCTTCGATTCGACTTACGACCGCAAGCGAGGGCAGTACGCCCAGGAGTACGCGGGATACCTTGTCAACCCGGCGAGCCTCGCTTCCGCTCCACCAATAATGGGCATCTACGGCGAGGGCGGCTTCAATCTGCTCAAGAACAAGCTTGTGTTCACCCTGGGCTACATGTATCCTTGGTCGGCCGACGGTTCATCGATCAGGGACCAGTTTGGGCAGAAGCCCGATGAATTCCACGCGAGGCTCGTTGTGCGCAAGGGACTAATCCCCATCCTCGACCTCTCCGGCTCGATCGGCTACGACAGGCGGAACATGGCCCAGGCGATCTCGGACGGGACCTTCAGGCTCCTGGATGCCAACTCCTCCTTCGGCGGCGAGGTCGTCATGCCCGTCCCGAACGCGCCCAACCTCGACCTGGCCGTGCTCTTCCAGACGGTGCCTGTGCGGGTAGACGGTCTGGTCCAGTACGACAGCTCAGGCGCCATGGAGATCAAGCCCTCCATATCCATCGAGATGAGGCTCCATTTCTAGGGACTATTGCGGAAGGGTGGTCATCGCCTCCCTATCCGCGGTGATCGACGCTCCGGTTTTCCGGAGCGTCTTTTTTTGCTCCCGCGTCCTCCCACCCGCATCCTGCCGCGGGGTATACTAGGGCCCATGGGAACCATACGCGTCCTCGCGCCCGAGACGGCCCGCCTCATAGCAGCGGGAGAGGTCATCGACAGACCCGCAGCGGCCCTGCGTGAGCTTCTGGACAATGCCCTGGACTCCGGGCCCTCGGAGGTGTCGGTCAGCATCGAGGCTGGCGGGACGAGCCTGATCAGGGTGGTCGACGACGGCTCCGGGATGGATCGCGGCGACCTCGAGCTCTCCATCCTCCCCCACGCGACCTCGAAGATACGCACCGCAGACGACCTGCTCAGGACCCGCAGCCTCGGCTTCCGCGGAGAGGCCCTCTCCTCGATCGCCGCAGCAGCGCGCCTCGAGATCACCACGAAGGACGAGCTCTCGGCCAGCGCCCACCGCCTGGTCGCGGGGCCAGGGATCGAGACCCGCATCGAGGCGAGCGCGGGAAGGCGGGGCACGGCCGTCGCCGTGACCGGCCTCTTTGATGACTTCCCCGCGCGAAGGCAGTTCCTCAAGCGCCCCCAGGCCGAGGCTGCACTCTGCCGGCAGGCATTCACCGACAAGGCCCTCACCCACCCGGCCGTCCGCTTCACCTGGAGCTCGGGGAGCGCCCAGAGCGATATCCTCCTTCCCGGAGACAACCTTGCCCGCTGCCTCGCCTGCTGCAGCGAGATGCCGCGCAAGCTTGCCTACACAATACGCTTCTCGGGAGAGCTCTTCGAGGGACAGGTCGTGGCCGCCGGGCCCTCGTACTCGAGGCAGGACAGGCGCCTCCTCCAGGTCTTCGTGAACCGCCGCCGGGTCCAGGAGTGGTCCCTCGTACAGGCCCTCGAATACGCGTTCTCCGGATACCTCCCTGGCGGGGCCCATCCCTGCGCCTTCCTCTTCCTCGAGATCGACCCCTCGGTGGCCGACTTCAACATCCATCCGGCCAAGCGGGAGGTCAGGTTCAAGGATGCGCAGTCCATAAGAAAGTCCCTCGTCTCGGCTGTGCAGTCCTTCCTTGGAAGCCTCGCGCACCGACTTCCGGAGGCGATGAGCCCCGAGCCCTGGCAGGAGCTCTCCCTCGAGAGCGCTCCCTACCCGGCGGGCGGAGTCCCGGGAGGGCCGTCGCTCAACGCGTTGGGCGATATTGTGTCGCGTCCCTCCTGGTCTGACTTCGAGGAGGTGCGGGAGAGAATCGAGGAGGACAGGGAAAGAGGAGCCCCGGATCGGGCCGCGGTCCCCGCCCCGGCCGAGGGGGCCTTCCGTTACGTGGGGAGGGCCCTTGGCCCCTTCCTCCTGTTCGAGCGAGGCGACGAGCTCTGGTTCCTCGACCAGCACGCGGCGCACGAGCGGCTCATCTTCGACGAGCTGGCCTCACTCGATAGCGATGTCCAGGAGCTCCTCGTCCCGGAGTACTTCGAGGCCGTGGATGAGGAGGAGGACTCAAGGCTCGCGCTCTTCTCCTCCGCGGCGGCCAGGTCGGGCTTCCGCCTCGAGCGCGAGGGAGGAGTGTCCTGGCTTGTCACCGCTGTGCCCGCGATGCTCAAGGGCGATCCAGTCGGCGCTGTTCGGGAGCTCGCCCTCGATCTCGCGGCCGGGGCCGACCCCCTGCGCTCGGTGCGTGCGATGGCCGCCTGCAGGGCGGCGGTGAAGGACGGGGACATCCTCGACGAGGTGGCCGCGACCGAGCTCATCGCGCGTGCCCTCAGCCTGCCCGAGCCCCGCTGCCCCCACGGCCGCCCTGTGTGGACGCGCATCACGAGGGAGCAGCTTTACCGCCTCGTCAGGAGGCTCGTCTAGATCCCCGCCATTATCTTCTCGGCCTCGGCACGCCGCGGATAGTCGGGCTTCCTCGCGAGGAGATCGCCCAGCATCTTCTTGGCCTCTGCGGCGTTTCCCATGCTCGCGTACAGGCGGCCAAGCTCGAACATCGCATCCCACTGGGCGGGGGCGAGCTTGAGGAGCTCCACATAGGCATCGCGAGCAGCGTCGAGCTTGTTCTCACCCACGTAGGATTTGGCGAGATTGAGTCGGACCGTGGAGTCCCTTGGCGCCAGGCTCAGGGCGATCTCGTAGTGGAAGACCGATTTCTCGAAGAGACCCTTCTTCGCGTAGGCGTTGCCGAGGTTGTTGTTGGCTTCGAAGGACTTGGGATTGGCCTGGTAGGCGCCATCGAGCCAGGTGAGGGCCTTGTCCGTGAAGCCTGAGTCGAGGTAGATCCGCCCCAGGTTTATCCGCGGCTCGTCGTACTTCTTGTCGAGGCCCGCGGCCTGGGTATAGGCGGTGATGGCGCCGTCCACGTTCCCCGCCCTCTCGTAGGAGAGCCCAAGGGTGTACTGGTAGATTGCCACGTTGGGCGACTGAGCTACGGCCTTCTCGGCGTACTTGACCGCGTCGGGGCCCTTCTCGAGCTTGAGCTTCACCGTGGCCATGTTGTAGTTGGTGAGGGCGTCGTCCTTCACGCCAAGGGCGCGCTGGAAGAGGGCCTCGGCGGCCTTGTTGTCCCCGCCCTCGGCCTCGACGACTGCCAGCTCGCGCATCGCCTGGGCATTCGAGGGGTCGGCCTGGATCGCCTTGCCGAAGGAGTCCACGGCGGCCTTGCTGTCGCCGCGGCTCGCCATTATCCGGCCTATCTCCTGCCAGCCTATCCCGTAGTCGCTCTTCACCTGGACAGCCTTGCGGAAGGCGTCGAGGGCCTTGTTCTGGTCTCCGAGAGCCTTCCAGGTCGTGCCGAGGTTGTAGAAGCCCCGCTCGAAGCGGGGATTGAGGGTGATGGTGGCCTCGAAGGCCTGGCGGGCGTCCTCGTAGCGGCGGGCCTTGAGGTAGGCAATGCCCAGCTGGTAGGAGTAGAGGTAGTTCTTCGGATCGAGGCTGGTAGCCTGCTTGAGTTCGGTTATCGCGTTGTCTGTCTGGTTCAGGTCTGAGTTGATCTTTCCAAGGGTGTAGTAAGGCAAGGCGTTGTTCGGATCCTTTTTCTTGGAATCGCGCGCCGTCTGGATGGATTCCTTCAGGGCCGCGTCGGCCTCGCTGCCCGGATTCTTCTTCGAGGCGCCATAAAGGGCGTCAGCTATCTCGGCGAGCTTCTGGCCCGCGTATTTGTCCTCTCCCTCGGGAAAGGCCGCCTGGGCCTCGGTGAAGAGCCTGTCTCCGTCCTTGAAGTTGCCCTTGTCGATGGCCAGCTTGCCTTTGTCGACAAGGTCGTTGACGGAGCGCATCCTGTCCTGGAGCTCGCGGCCTTTCTTGGCGAGCTCCTCGGCCTCGGCCTTCTTGCGCGCCGCCTCGGCCTCGGCCTCGGCCTTCCTGCGCGCGTCGTCCTCGGCCTTCTTCGCCTTCGCGCTCGCGTCCGCGGGATTCTCGGCCGGTGGCCTCGCGGCGGCGGCCTGGGGAGGAACGGCGCCCTTTAGGTTCTGGCCGAGCTTGGCGAGGGAACTTGCTATCGCGGCCTGGCCGCTCTCCTCCGCCTTGGCGACCTCGGCTGCCTTGGCCGCATCGTTCCCCGACTTCCCAGCCATGGCCTTGTCGCGGAGGGACTGGGCCTCTGAATCCGAGGCGTTCGCGATGAGGAGCTTGTCCAGGAGGTCGAGGGCCCGGCCGTAGTCGCCCTTCTGGATGTAGTAGTTGGCCGAGGCGAGGACATTGCGTCTGGTGCTGGCTGAGCTAAGCGGCCCCAGCAGGACATAGAGCCCGAGGCCAAGGAGGAGGGCGGCCCCAGCCGCGCCGAGGAGGACCTTCGATGTCTTTGTCATGTGGCTGCTCTCCCTGTGTTATTCTCGCTCATTCTTCTATCTTGAGCTCATCTCCGTAACCCTGGACCGCTCCCGAACCCGCCGAGAGGCTCGTGGTCTCGTCTGCGGCCGCCTTGAGCGAGGAGGTCACCTGGTCGAGGAGGGCCTTCTTCGCGGCCTCATCGGCCTGGGCCCTGGCCTGGGCATCGGCGGCGAGGCGCTGGGAATCCGCGATCGCGTTGCCCAGGCGCCTGAGGATCTCCTCGATGGCGGCTCTCTGGGGGCTGGCGGCATCGAGCTCGAGATAGCGGCGATAATCGTCCTGGGCGCCCGGGAAATTCTTGAGGTTGAGCCGGGAATTGGCCCGGTTTAGGTAGGCGGGGGCATAGCTCGCGTTGCTCCCGATGGCCTGGCTGTAGGCGTCCTCGGCGAAGGCGTTTCTGCCCTGGAGGGTGAACACGTTCCCGAGGTCGAAATAGAACAGGTGCTTGAGGCGCTGGGCAGAGCCGAGGCCACGGCGGAGGGCGGAAGCCGCGTCGTCGAGCTTTCCCAACTGCTGGTAGGAGATGGCGAGATAGATCCAGGCCCTCTCGTCGACTCCGCCCTCGGTGACGGCCCTTTCGAGGAGGAGGACGGCATCCTGGGGCTTGTTTTCCCGGAAAAGGCGCTCACCGTCCTCGAAGGGTCCGGCGGCTACAGGCCGCTGCGAGACCACGAGGAAGCAGGCGATGACCAGGAATGGGAAAACCCTCAAGCCTCTGACCTCCGCGGGAGTATTTTTCGCTTTCACATGGGAGCCCGTTTTCAAGCAATGCGTATCGACTATAGTATAATACCACGGGAGGGCATCAAAGCCACTTCGGTCCGCCCCTCCTTTAGGATGGAATACTGAATGTCATTCATTGTGATTCTCATCATTATTCTCGGAGTAGCGGTCGGCTTCTTGAGCTGGTTCATCATCCGCATGATCGCGACCCCCCGTCAGACCAAGGCCATAGCCGACCAGCTCAAGCAGGGGCGGGCCACGGCGGCGATCCGCTCGGCCAAGGCGATCCTTTCCAAGGACCCGAGGAACGCCGTGGCCCACTGGTACCTTGGCCTTGCCTATCTCGGGGACAACAAGCCAGAGCTTGCCCTCATGGAGTTCAAAGCCGTCAACCAGATCTCCCAGTTCGGGCCCGATCTCCCGGAAATCGAATTCCGGACGCGCATCGCGAGCCTTTACGAGCGCTTCAACCAGACCGAGGAGGCGCTCAAGGAGCACATCCTCCTCACCCAAGTCGACTCGGGCCGGGCAGCCCACTTCTTCGACGCCGGGCGCCTGTTCGAGGACCGAAACCGTACCGACGTCGCGCTCAAATACCTGCGCAAGGCGATCGAGATGGACGAGCGCCTCTACCAGGCCCACCATACCCTCGGCCTCATCCTCTACCGCACCAAGCATCCAATGGAAGCGCGAACCGAGCTCGAGGCGGCCATCAAGTGGAATCCCGACGACTTCGAGGCTTATTTTTACCTCGGCAAGATCCTCAAGGAAGGGAGCGACTATACCCCCGCCCTCCTCGCCTTCGAGAAGGCCGCGCGCTCTCCTGAGCTCAGGCAGAAAGCCCTGGTCGAGCGCGGTGGCTGCTACATGAGCCAGGGAGCCCTCGACAAGGCCGTGCCCGAACTCGAGCGGGCCGTGAAGATGATCAAGGACGAGACCGCGCCCGAGTCCCTCTACGGGCGCTACTTCCTCGCGATGTGCAGGGAGAAGAACCGCGAACTCGACAAGGCCATCGAGCAGTGGGAGAGGATCTACTCGAAGAAGGCCGGCTTCAGGGATGTCGCGGAGAAGCTCGCCCAGTACCAGGAATACAGGACTGATGACCGGATGAAGGACTTCCTCACCTGCGGCAAGGAGGAGTTCCTCGAGATATGCAAGTCGATAATCCAGAATGCAATGAGCCTCTCCATCCGGGACATCGCCGAGGTGTCTGACGGCGTCGACATCATCGCCGTGGAGGGCGAGTCGGAGAAATGGCTCGGTGCGAAGAAGCTGCCCCGTCTCGTCCGTTTCCTCCGGATCTCGGACAATGTCGACGACACTGCCGTCCGCTCCCTCATAGACCAGATGAAGAAGCTCGGGGTGGTCAGGGGCGGCATTGTCACGAGCGCGGGCTTCACCAGGACAGCTCTCGAGTTCGCCGAGAACAGGTCGGTGGAGCTCTATACGAAGGAAAAGCTCCAGGAGATGCTCGCCCATCTGCCGGCAGCCACAGCCCGCCGGCGATGAAGATCCTATGTGTCTCGGACCAGGTCGACCCGGTCGTGTATTCGCCCCGGGTCCGGGAGCGTTTCCGCGATGTCGACATGGTCCTGAGCGCGGGCGATCTCCCCATGGAGTACCTCGGCTTCATAACCTCGATGCTGAACAAGCCCCTGGTCTTCGTCGCGGGCAACCATGACCTGGGAGCCCTCTCGATGGCGGGGCCATGGTCGACGGTCTTCGCCCCCGATCCGCTTTCCGACCATGGGGCGATTGACACCGGCTTCAGGATCACCGGCCAGGAGGGCCTGATCATCCTGGGCCTCCCCGGCTCCATGCTTTACAACCGGGGCCCGAACCAGTACAGCGAATTCTCCATGGTTCTCCACATCCTCCTTCTGGCGCCCCGCCTCCTCCTCAACCGCCTCCTCAGGGGGAGGGCGGTCGACCTTGTCCTCACCCACGCCGCACCCAGGGGCATCCACGACCGCGACGACCCCTGCCACCGCGGCTTCCGCTCCTTCCTCTGGCTCATGCGCACCTTCAGGCCGCGCTGGCTCATCCACGGCCACATCCACCTGTATGACCTCGCCGACGTGCGCATTTCCCGCTACGAGGAAACCCTGGTGATCAACGCCTTCGGGCACTGGCTCCTTGATACGGAGGTCGAGCCTTGAGCGACTGGTATGCGACCCAGGCCGAGGGCGACTTCGCCCGGGCAAGGACCAGGGAGCTCCTGTCGCGCATCGCGGGACTCCTCGACCCGGAGCGGGGCCGCCTCCTCCCCCTCGAGGATGTCCTCGCCATCATGAAGCCAGGCAGCGAGACCTACGTGGGAATGAAGGCCGTCGCGGTCGACCTCATCGTGGGCAGCGAGGGGCGCTACCGGGACTTCAACCGCCATTTCCTTCCACGCCGAGAGCATTTGCGCTCTCGCTGGGTGAGGGTGGACATGGCCCACTACCAGGACGTGCCCCTCCCTGCAGTGCGGCTCTACGAGATCGGAGGCCTGTATTTCGTCAGGGATGGCAACCACAGGGTGTCGGTGGCGCGCATGCGCGGCCAGGCGAGCATCGACGCCGAGGTGACGAGCCTGGACGCGATAGTCCCCTTGAGCCCCGGCATGACCCTCGACGCGCTCAAGCGCGAGGTCCTGTTGTACGAGAAGAGGCGCTTCTACGATAAGACCGAGTTCGGCCAGCTCACCGGGGATTACAACCTCGCCTTCAGCACCCCCGGCCGCTATGACGAGATCCTCGAGCACATCCTGGTGCACAAGTACTTTGTGAACCAGGACCTCTCCCGGGAGCTCAGCTTCGCCGAGGCCGTGTGGTCCTGGCACGAGAATGTGTACCGCCCGGTCGTCATGGCGATCGAAGAGGAGGGCCTGCACTCCCTCTTCCCAGGCAGGACCCCCTCCGACCTCTATGTCTTCATCGTGAAGTACTGGGACGAGCTCAAGCGAAAGTACGGCCTCGCCTACCCCATAGGGGAGGCAGCAAGGGACTTCGGCTCAAGGTTCGGAAAGTCCCAGGGGGCCAGGATCAGGGAGGCCCTCGCACACCACATGGCCGCCCTGGCGGCCCGCCTGGGCATGGGAAGGAAGGCAGACGACTAGAGGAGCCGGGGGATTGAAGCTCGGCGGTAACCTTGAGGGGCGAGTGTTGTTACCTTGATGTAGGGGTCGGGAAGACGGACCCGCCCATTCCTCCATTTTCGTGGTGCTGCTCCCGGGGTTCTCCTCCTTCCCCGGGAGCGCTTTTTTTGGTTCCGTGGCTCCCAAGCCCGGTCCCCATCCCAAAGAATTGACACGCAAGCGGCTTTTAGCTATCCTCCGCGGAGGAGAAGGAGTCATCAATGGCACAGATTTCCAAGAACGCTCGTACGTCCAGCTCCACCCAGCGCTTTTTCTGCCCCTGTGGCGGCGAGATCAAGATGAAGACGCTTTTCGAGAGCGGGAAGGTCAAAAACATCGCCGAGTGCGAGAAGTGCAAGAGGACGGAGCGCCGACCCCGCGATTTCGCCTGATCCAGGCGCGAATCACCGAAGTAATCCGTTAAGGGCCGTCGACAGACGGCCCTATTTCATTCTGTGGCGAGGGCTCCCGAGCATCCCGAGGCGCGCATGTCCTTGATCGCGGCGATTACAAGTTCCCTCGCCTTCTGGACAGCCTCGAGGGTCTCCTTCTTGCCCTTTGGCGGCGGCAGGACCGAGATGAGCCGCATGCAGTAGCTGGCTCCCTTGAGGTTGGAGATCAGGTCGCCAAAACGAGCGACCCTCCACCCCCCCTCTATGGCGGCGACGACGATGGGCAGGCTTTCTTCCTCGAATACCCGTCTGACGCCCGCGGTATGGAAGGGGCCGATCTCCCCATCCCGAGAACGCGTTCCCTCGGGGAAGATGACCGGACAGGTGTTGTCGCTCCGGCAGCGTTTCGCGAAGGCATCGATCGTCGTCATCGCCCGCATGGCGTCACCAGTCCTCCGTATGAGGGCATGGCCTTCGGTCCGCAGGAGGACCGAGACGAGGGGTATGCCAAGGCCGAGCTCACGTTTTGCGACAAACCTGAGCCTGCGCGAGCGCAGAAGCCCCATTGTTATGGGGATATCCAGGAGGCTCTGGTGGTTCGCAAGGAGGAGGAAGCGCTCGGGCAGGGGCTCTCCGGAGCGGTTTTCGAAGCCTATGCGGAATCCCGCATAGACCTGGAACAGCCTGAAGATCCGCGATACCGCCCTTCTGCCAAGACGCTCGGTGATTTCCAGGGAGCGTCGGCGCCTGAACACCCGGTTGAAGCGGATGAGGACCTCGTAAAAGGAAAATACTAGGATGATGACCGTGACGATGAGGGCATTGAGCATGGTGTACCGCCGGTAAATCGTTATACTATGGAATCTAGGCTATGTGAAGACTGCCCAAGTATTGACAACCCTCCGGCGTTCTGCTAGCCTGTTATGTCAGTCGCCGGTTCGCCACACGAGGCAGGGGCGGCAGCTTATACACAGCAATCATTGGAGGGATTTCCTTTGGCTCAGACTAACAAGTCCGCCGAGAAGCGCCAGCGGCAGAACGAGAAGCGGCGCCTCCGCAACAAAATGGAGAAGAGCGCCATCCGTTCCACAGCCAAGAAAGTCCTTGTCGCCGCCCAGGCCAAGGACAAGGCCGCGGCCGAGGCTGCCCTCATTGAGATGAGCAAGAAGATCGACACCGCCGCCGGCAAGGGCATCGTGAAAAAGAACGCGGCCGCCCGCAAGAAGTCGCGGATGCAGCGCCTGGTGAATACCCTCAGCGCCTGAACTAAAGGCGCCGGCGCAGCGCCAAACGCGCTCCGCCGGCGCGAAACCCCCGGTTCTCGGAGAAGAGGATCATGGCTGGCAAAGTCACGAAGGCAGAGCTCATTGAAGCGCTCCACGCCGGGAGGTCGCTCAACCGCAAGGATATACATGGCCTCATTGACGCCCTCTTCGAGGAGATCAAGACGGCCATACTCACTGGCAAGACGGTGGAGCTCCGCGGCTTCGGCACCTTCGAGGTCAAGCTGCGAAAGGGCCGCAAGCGCGCACGCAACCCCAAGACAGGCGCCATCGTCTCTGTCGAGGACCACGGCGTCGCATCCTTCAGGCCAGGAAGGGAACTCAAGAAGGCCGCCTGGACGGTGAACCCCGAGGCGCCCGCCTCGGAACCCGAGGCCCAGGCCGAGGCCTAGGGGCCGGCGGCGGTCCATCAAGCGGCCAGGCCGCAATCCGGCGCTTCGCATTGACAACCCAACTGCAACGTGGGACAATGCGCGCAGCCGAGGCCCGACCTGCAGATGGTCGCGCGAGGCAAACCAAACCGGAACGGAAGACCCGCATGGAAACCAAAAAGCGCATACTTCTAGTAGATGACGAGCAGATCAACCTCGAGTTCTTCGAGGTGATGCTCACCAAGCTCGGCTTCCAGATCGAAAAGGCCGACAACGGCGCCGATGCCCTCGATCTTGTGAAGCGTTGGAAGCCCGACCTCATCATCCTCGACAACATCATGCCCCGGCTCTCCGGCTGGGAAGTGACCAAGATCATCAAGACGAGCGAGGAATTCCGGGACTTCGCCGAGGTTCCCATCATCATGTTCTCGGCCCTGGACGACGTGAAGGACAAGGTCGAAGGCCTCGAGATGGGTGCCGACGACTACATAACCAAGCCCTTCAATTTCAGCGAGGTTCTCGCCAGGATCAGGGCGGTGCTCCGGACACACGAACTCATCCACCAGATCGAGCGCAGGGAAGCGCGGATAAGGGTCGCCGACGAGATCTCGACAAAGGTCCTGGAGTTCGCCGACAGCCTTCGCGCGCCACTGTCCTCCCTCGCCCGCGAGGCCTCTGTCCTGGCTCCCGAGTGCGGGAGCGCCAGACCCTTCGTCGAAAGGGCGCGGGCCGAGACCGAACTCGCCCTTGCCAAGCTTGACTCCCTCGACGCCGCGGTGGAATCATTGAAGGCGGAGGCCGACAGCCTCAGGGACGCCGAGACCGAGCTCATGGCGATCAAGAGCAAGTTCCGGGGCCAGGCGGCTCCGTAAGGGGGCGGGTGTGATCACCGAGGAAAAACGGAAAGTACTCGAGCTGTTCACCCAGGGGCGAAAGCTCTATAAGTTGATGGACTTCCAGGAAGCCCAGAAGTTTTTCGGAGAGGCCCTGAAGGTAGACCAGTCAGACGGTCCCTCCAAAGTGTACTACCTCCGCTGCAAGCACTACGTCGAAAACCCGCCTGCAGAGGACTGGGACGGCGTCTTCGTCATGAAGACCAAGTGAGGCCGAACTAAAGATGGCAAAGGCCAGGAAAGACGAGACAGCGCCACTGATCGCGACGACCCTTGGCAAGGAAACGAGCTTCTCGGGCACCCTCCGCTTCAAGGACTCCCTTCGCATCAAGGGCAAGTTCGAGGGAGAGATCGACGCGATGGGCAGGCTCATCATCGACGCCGATGCCGTCGTGAACGCGCGCAGGATCAGGGCCACGAGCGTCATAGTGGGCGGGACCGTGCATGGTGACATCGAGGCCGCAGACAGGCTCGAGATGCTCCCAACCGCGCGGGTATACGGCAACGTGAGGACGGCGAAGCTGCGCATCGCAGACGGGGTGGTCTTCGAGGGCAACTGCGAGATGATCCGGGATCCCTCCTCCTTCAGCCCCTTCGCCAAGAACGAGATCCCCGCCGTGGCGACCGGCCAATGATGCCTCGGGACGACCAGGCGCGCGAGCTTGTGGCCGTCCTCAGAGAGCGATCCCTTTCCATGGCGAGCGCCGAGTCCTGCACCGGGGGCCTCGTGGCCGCCCTGGTGACCGGCATACCGGGAGCCTCCGATGTCTTCTGGGGCGGGGTGGTCGCCTACTCGAACGAATGCAAGGTCCGCCTCCTCAAGGTGGCGAGCAGCACGATAGACGATTTCGGCGCGGTCTCCCGCGAAACAGCGCGCGAGATGGCCGAGGGAGCGCTTGGCGCGAGCGGGGCCGACATAGGCCTCGCCATCACGGGTGTCGCCGGTCCCGGGGGCGGCACGCCCGAGAAGCCCGTCGGCCTTGTATGGCTCGCCTGGGCCACCAGGCAAGGCGAGGCCTTCGACGAGGTCTTAAGGCTCGACGGTGACAGGGAGGAGATCCGCATGGCCGCGGCGAGTCGGGCCATCGTCCGGACGGCGGTGATAGCCGCCGGAATGAGGCCTTAAGGAAGGCCGGAAAGGGGCGAGGGACGCCCGATATTGACAGAGGGATCATGGCGGCCTATAGTTGACACGAGCGCCGAGCGGCGCCCTTTAGTCAGCGACCGCAGGCCCGGCATGAAGGCAATGGAGCCGCGTTCAGGAAGTCCGGTTTGGGCAGCATACGAATGGCTGCTCGCCTGAACAGCGACACCAACGGCGAGTGCGCACCACTCGCTACCCTGCAGGCGCCACAATCCCGACAAGAATCGGAACACAGACGAGGTACCGGGCCATTGACGGCCCGCCATGACTTCATGGAAAACCACGACCATCATACGGAGAGACCCATGGCCATCATTCGCAAGCGGAGGCCTACTGATCAAGCAGAGGGAGCGGAGCGCGTCGAGGGCGAAGCCATCGAGCAGCCCGAGCTCTCCCTGGGAGCCGCCGAGCAGAGTTCGGACAACGCGCCGCCCGCCGCCGAAGGCGGGCTGGAGAATTCCCAGGCCGACGAGGGCTACGAGTCCGCTGTCGCCGACGAGGAGCCACTGGGCGAGAACGAGGGCGAGAACCGGACGCCCGTTCGCATCCGCGTGAAGCGAAAGGCCCCCCGGGCCGACGGCGGCGGCGGCTTCTCGGGTGAGCCCATCCCCTCGCCCTCGACACGCCCCGAAGAGAGGGAAGGCCGCGACGCGATGCAGGCCGGCTTCGTGCGCAGGCAGGAGAACTTCGAGCGCGCCTCGGCAGAGCGGGGCCAGAGCGACCAGGGCAGCAAGAGCGACTTCGGCGAGAACCGCTCGAGGCTCTCGATCAATGACCTCACCGAGATGGGTCTCAAGGACCTGCGGGACATCGGGGCCAAGTACGGCATCAACCACGAGGAGATGATCTCCTTCAAGAAGCAGGAGCTCATCTTCTACATCCTGAAGGCCCACACTGACCGCGGCGGCATCATCTACGCCTACGGCTCGCTCGAGATCCTCCCCGACGGCTACGGCTTCCTGCGATCGCCCCAGAACTCCTACCTCCCGGGTTCAGACGACATCTACATCTCTCCCTCGCAGATAAGGCTCTTCAACCTCAAGACGGGGGACACGGTCTATGGCCAGATCCGCAGCCCCAAGGAGGGCGAGCGCTTCTTCGCGATGCTCCGCGTCGAGCAGGTCAACTTCGACGAGCCGGCGGTCGCCCAGAACCGCATCCCCTTCGAGAACCTCACCCCCCTCTACCCGAACCAGAGGCTCAACCTCGAGACGACGACCACCGAGATCTCGACGCGGATCATCAACCTCTTCTGCCCCATCGGCAAGGGCCAGCGCGCCCTCATCGTGTCTCCGCCCCGCACCGGCAAGACGATCCTGATGCAGAGGATCGCGAACGCGATCACCGCCAACCACCCCGAGGTCTACCTCATCGTCCTCCTCATCGACGAGCGACCCGAGGAAGTCACCGACATGGAGCGCACCGTCAAGGCCGAGGTCATCTCCTCGACCTTCGACGAGCAGGCCACGCGCCACGTCCAGGTCGCCGAGATGGTACTCGACAAGGCCAAGCGCCTCGTCGAGCACGGGAAGGACGTTGTGATCCTCCTTGACTCGATCACCCGCCTGGCGCGTGCCTACAACCAGACGGTGCCGACAAGCGGGAAGATCCTGTCCGGAGGCGTGGACTCGAACGCCCTGCACAAGCCAAAGCGCTTCTTTGGCGCCGCTCGCAACATCGAGCAGGGCGGCTCGCTCACGATCATCGCCACCGCCCTCATCGACACGGGCTCGCGAATGGACGAGGTCATCTTCGAGGAGTTCAAGGGCACGGGCAACATGGAAATCAACCTCGACAGGAGGCTCTCGGACCGCCGCCTCTTCCCCGCCATAAACATCAAGAAATCGGGGACGCGAAAGGAAGAGCTCCTCCTGTCCGAGGAGGAACTGCAGAAGATATGGGTCCTCCGCAAGGTCATCAACCCCATGGACGACGTGGAGATCATGGAGCTCCTGATTGACAGGATGATGAAATCCAAGAATAATGACGCGTTCCTGAGATCCATGAACACGCCCTACAACGGCAGCGACTAGAGGATCTTTAAGGATAATTCGCCGTCCTAATGGCCGGTTTTCAGGCTTTCCAGGACAGTGTGCACGGAGGTATTCCAATGAAGAAGGACATCCATCCAACCTATGAGATGACCAACATCAAGTGCGCCTGCGGAAATGTCATCGAGACCCGTTCGACGGTAAAGAACATCCAGGTCGAAATTTGCTCGGCTTGTCACCCTTTCTTTACCGGCAAACAGAAACTCGTAGACACCGCGGGCCGCATCGAGCGATTCAACAGGAAGTACGGTATCAAGGCAGCCCCAGAAGAGAAATAGGCTGCATCGCAGCTTCGAGGCAGAGCCGCATCCCCCAGGGGGTGCGGCTTTTTTTTTACACCTCCAAAACCTGGCACAAACGGCTTCACCTGACTCCAGGCTCCGTGCCGAATGGTGGCGAGCGGCCTCGAACTTCTATACCCGCCTTGCCGGGAACCTGAAGACCCTTGGGCTCGGCCTTAAGCCCACTTACGCCCTTGAGCAGTCCGCCGTAATCTCCGACCGCCTCGGAGGCGCGGCCTACGCGGCGAAACTCTCGTCATCCTCGGTCCTCAGCGGCGCGGATATCAACCTGCTTGTCTTCCTTTCGAAGCTGGAGGGGCTCAAGGCGGGAGCCTCCTTTGACGCCACTCCCTTTCCCGATGCCCCCAGGCCCTTTCGGGCATGAGCATCCATGCCGAGGCTGCCCTGCTCGAGCATTCCACGGCGGGTTTTCAGCGCCCCTGGCAGCCCCATGGCCTTGGGGAAATCCGCTACTCCCTCCCCGTGTGGGGAACCTACCTTGTCGCGGAATACCTCTACCTTCAGGACGGGTTGCGGGAGTTGCCGCCGGCGGCTTCAGACGGATCGCCGGTCTTTGACCGGGGCTCCTCCTACAGGCACAACCTGGCCTTCACGGCCAGCCAGTCCTCGTTTTTCTCCCGCGTCTCGCCGGCCCTGGACCGCCTGTCCGCGTCTTTGACCTGGCTCCTGAATCCGGCCGACCTGGGCTCCCTTCTTCGCGCCAGGATCAGCACGAGCTACGTGGACAACTGCCAGATCGGAATCGAGGGAAGCTTCTACCTGGGGCGAAAGGGCACGGAATTCGGTTCACTGAGGGCGGGAGGCCAGGGGACCATCGGCAGCCTCTCACTGATCGTCGAAGTGGGCTGCTGATCCGCTCCCGGGAAATAGGCGTCAGGGACTGGATTCCAGGCTCGAGAGAATGCTGCACATCCTCGCGGCCGCCCGTCCCCGGTGCGAGAGATGGTTCTTCTCCTCGACCGAGAGCTCCGCCACGCTTTTTCCCAGTGCGGGGAGGTAGACCACGGGGTCATAGCCGAAGCCGCCCTCGCCCCGGGGAGAGCGCAGGAGCTCTCCGGGACAGGTCTCCTGCACGACAAAGAAGCGGTCCTCGGACAGGACAAGGACGAGGCAGCAGACAAAGGCACAGGAGCGGTCATCCGCTCCTTCCATCTTACCCAGGAGGTAGGCATTGCGCTCGCCCGAGGAAAGCTTGCTCCGGCCTCCGTCTGGGGAGCCATAGCGGGCCGAGAAGATCCCCGGCTCACCGCCGAGGGCCCTGACGACCAGGCCAGAATCATCGGCTATGGAGGGGGCGCCGATGAGGCGGTGGAGGCTGATCGCCTTCTTGTAGGCGTTCTCGAAGAAGGTCTTGCCGTCCTCCTCGACATCGATGAGGGGATGGCCAGCATCGGCAGGGGTCTTGAGGACATGGGAGGGGAAAGCGGGAGCAAGCTCCACGAGCTTGTGCGCGTTGCCCGTTGCCACAAAAAGTTCCATGGCCGCCACCATAGCCGGAAAAAGACCGGCTCTACAAGCCGCGGGCCTTCTTGAAATAGTAAAGGCCTGAATCCACAGT
>JANXYO010000062.1 GCA_025356015.1 Spirochaetaceae bacterium | reverse complement strand
CCTGATGAGACTTCTCCATTCCTCACGAAGGGACCAATGGTCCCCAAGGTCCGTCGGCATCGGACCGGCAATCGCCCTTTCGATCTTCGCTGGCCTTGCCGTTTACTGCCTCCTTTCGGTCCTTGCGGGACAGGCGGGGGTATTCGCCTATCGCGGACTCGAGCAGAGGAAGTCGCTCATGATGGAGAACCTGGCCCAGCTTGCCTCGGTGAACGAGAGGCTGAAAGGGGAGCTCGATGCCCTCCAGTCCGACGCGAAGCGATCGGCGCGCGAGGCGAGAGGCCTCGGCTATCTCGCGCCCAACGAGTACGAGGTGGTCATCGCGGGCAGGGACGTGGCACGGCAGGGATACGAGACCGGCAGCCTCGTGCCCTTTGACCAGGCTCCGGCCCTGCCCGATCTCGCGGCCAAGGAGCTCGCTCTTGGCGCTGCCCTCGCCGTCCTCACCTTCTCCCTCGCCCCGCGGTCTCGCAGGCGCCAGGGCGCCTCACTTCACCTGTAGAGGCGCTTCCACAGGGCCTCGCGGACATAGTTGTTGTCGACGCTTACGGCTCCCTGCGCATCTACCTTCACAAAGACAGATTCCTTGACCCCGAAAAGGCTGTTCCCGTCGGTGCTGATCGAGAATATCCATTTCCAGGGACGCGCGGTCGCCGCCACCTCCCGCGCCGATTTCAGGTCGAGCCCCGGGCTCCTGTAGAATTCGGGGATGCTCGCCTGGTCCTGGGCGACCGCGATGCTTGATCCCTGGATGCGCGCCCGCACTTTCATGGTCGCACCGGAAGACAGGACGGCGAGCCCGCGCCCATCGGGAAAGAGGGAGACCCGGTCGAGTCCCTTGTCCCCCCTCCAGGTTCCGGCGGCCATCGCGAGGCTCGGATTCTTGACCGCGGCCTGGCTGGGTGGCAGGTCGGCCGGGGCAGGGGGGGCGCCCAGGGCTCCGGCTGCTGGAGCCTCGCCGCCCGGGCCGAGCTCGGGCAGGGACTGGAGGAGGGAACGGGTCATCCGCCGGCTCGCGAGGATGAGGCCGTTCACGGTCGGCGCCGTCTCGACGACGCTGTGCTTTTCGGCGGTGGAGACCTGGGTAAGCTCGAGGGTGAAGATGATGAGGCCGCCAGCCGGGAGGGACCTGCCCGAAAGGATGTAGTCGGCGGCCAGGGGCGCGATGTCCTTGGGGATCCCGAGCTGGACGGCTGTCTCCGCTTCCCTGAGGGCGAGCTCCTGGCCCTCGGCATCGATGACGCGGAAGCTCCGCAGCTCGATCGCGTAGCTTGTCACCAGGTTCTGGAGGGCTTCGGCCTCCCCTGGCCCCAAGCCCTCGCCGCCGAATGGGGCGATCCTGAGGACGCTCTCGCTGGAAGGGGCCACTCCGGCCGCCTGAGGCCCGCTCTGGGCCTGGGCCCCAAGGCCGCCCGCACAGAGCGACGCGAATGCTGCCAGGGCGAGGATCGGGGCGATGCGCATCGGGGCCCTCCTTAAGGGATGCCTTGCGCCACCAGGGCGCGGGGCGCCTCTGTCTAGTTCAGGATGCCGCTTTTCGTATCATTGCCTTGGCTGTCGCCAGGCTGCTTGCCCGGTGTGCCGAAGTCTATGCCCGGGATGTTGAGGCGGAGAGTCGGATCGGCCTGGGGCTGGCCGTCGAGCAGGCGCATCTGGTTGCCGAGCTTGTCGAGGAGGCTGCGGTCCCGCTCCGCGCCGAAGACGTGGACATCGCAGAGCTGGTTCGGCTGGGTTCCCTCGTAGTACAGGAGGGTGACAGTGCCCTCGTTGCAGGCCGCGGTGGGCAGGAGTCCCGAGACTGCACAAACCGTGACCTCGACGAGGCCCGACTGGGGCCGGGCGAAGGGCCGGTAGGGCAGGCCCTTGTGGATGTCCCTCATGTAGTGGGCCCATATGTCGCCGGCGAGGACGGCGCCCGACTGGTTGACGCCTAGGGAGTTGCCTGGCCTGTCGAAGCCGAACCAGATGGCCGTCGTCATGTAGGGGGTGAAGCCCACGGTCCAGGCATCGGCCCAGTTCTGGGTAGTGCCCGTCTTTCCTGCGGCCGGGATCGTAAACTTTTTCCCCATGGCGTCGGTGTAGGTGAAGACGTTGCCGCCCTCGGAGGGCCACTGCAGTGTACCCGTCTTCACGACGCGCTCGAGCATATCGACCATGACCGCCGCGTTCTGCTGGCTTATGAGCTGGCTCGCCGAGCCCTTCTTCTTCTGCTGGACCCGAAGGTCGCGCTCGGGCTCGAGTATGATGCGGCCGTTTCGGTCCTCCACCGAAAGGATGGCAATGGGCGACACTTCCTTGCCCTGATTGGCGAAGACCGAGTAGGCGCGTGCCATGCTGATGGGTGAGACGCCGATGACGCCGAGGCCCAGGGGGTAGACCCGGGGGAAGGTCCTGCGCACCTCGTCGGGATCGGTGACCCCGAGGAGGAGGGCGGCGCGGTCTATCGCGGCGTCGAAGCCGATCGCGTCGAGGATTTTCACCGAGGGCACGTTCATCGAGTTCGCGAGGGCGTACCAGGTAAGGACGCGTCCCTTCCATTCACCCTTGTAGTCGAGGGGCACGTAGGGGGTGCCGTCCTCGTTGTAGAAGACGACGGGGCTGTCGTAGATCATCGTCCCTTCGGTGAACTTCCTCGAGTCTATCGCCGCGGAGTAGTACAGGGGCTTGAAGGAGGAACCGGGCATGAGAAGGGACTGGGTCGCCCTGATGAGCTGGTTCGACTGGTCGAACTTCGAACCGCCCACCATGGCCGTGATCCTGCCCGTGTCGTTCTCGAGGGTGACGAGGGCGCCTTCGACCGTGGTCTTCTCGAGGTCGGTCTTCAGCTTGCCCGAGCCCGCGTTGGCCATGGCCTTGAGGTTGGGCAGGCCAAAGAGGAGGGAGGCGGCGTCGACTGTGGGATTGAGGCGCTTCTTGTAGTACTCGAGGGTCCTGGTCGTGACCTTTGACTCGGACACGAAGAGGGAGTCCAGGTCGAAGGCGAGGCCGAGCATCTCGACGATGGGGACGTAGGTCGACTCGGCCTCGCCGAGGCGGAGCGAGCTCGAGGCGCGGTAGTCGCGGTTCGCCTGGTCGATGCCCTTCTTCATATAGGCGTCGGCCGCGCGCTGCTGGTCCAGGTCTATCGTCGTGTTGACGATGAAGCCATCCTTGTAGATGTCGAGGGAGCCGTAGAGCATGTCCTCGAGCTGGCGGCGCACGTACTCGCTGAACCAGGGCGCCTTGTCGTCCCTCATGAAAAAGGCGCCTGCGGCGACGCGGGTGTAGTCGAAGTTGTCCCAGTAGTCGTTGAAGGAGGCGTCTGCGTCGGCCTTCGTGCAGTAGCCGAGGTGGATCATCTGGTCCAGGACCTCGCGCGAGCGGGCCCTCGCGAGGTTGGGGTTGCGGAAGGGGTCGTATTTGGTGGGGCTGGAGAGCTGGATCGCGAGGATCGCCGACTCGGCGAGGCTGATCTCCCGGGCCGAGTGGCCAAAGAAGTACTTGCTCGCGGCCTCGACCCCGTAGACACCCGAACCCATGATCATGCGGTTGAGGTAGTTTTCGAGGATCTCCTCCTTGGTCCAGCGCCGCTCGAGCTGGAGGGCCCACCACAGCTCGACGAGCTTCCTCTTTATGCTTATGTCGCGGCGGTCGGCGTACAGGGTCCCCGCCAGCTGCTGGGTTATGGTGGAGCCGCCGCCAAGGTTTTTGCGGATCACGACGCCAAGGAAGGCCCTGAAGAGGCCTTTAAAGGTGAAGCCGTGGTGGTGGTAGAAGCTCTGGTCTTCCCTGGTGATGACGGCGTCGATGAGGTGGCGCGGAAGCTCCTTTATGGAGACAATCTCCCGCTTTTCCTCGGAGAAGAACTCCGTGACCAGGCGGCCCTTCACGTCGAAGATCTTGGTGGGCAGGGCTGGCTGGAAGTCGCTGAAGTTCTCGACGTTGTGGATGTTCCGAGTGGCCGCGATCGCCACGCCTGTCCCGATGCCGAGGAGGAGGGCAATGGCGAGCGCCGAGAAAAGAAGGATCCGCACAGCCTTGGCCGACCTTGATGAAGAGGGCATGGCACAGCCTACGCGAGGCGTCCTGTTTTGGTCAAGGATTCAAGGGCCGGTGGGAACTTGGCCCGTGGCGGCAAGGGGGAAATAAAAAGGCCGGTTTGGGGAAACCGGCCAGCCCGTAGTGGGGTCGGACGCACCATAGTAGACTGGGAGGGGAACTATGATTCGGCTCCGACCTTCAGAGTATCGGCAACGGGCAGATTGAAGTTTAATCACTCCGCCGCGAATTTGAAAGCCCTCATACGGTGGCGGGGATTTTTGCGGCACGCGGGGCCGGGGCTTTATAAATATCCGGTTTTTCCGTATTATTTTCCAGGTTTCCCCTGTCTGGCCCGGTCCCTGCGTTGCTGCGAAAAGAAACCGCCGGGCAGTTGACAGGAAAACCGGTTTCTGCGTATCTGTTCAATATAAAAATATAGATATCCATCAGCAGGAGGAACGGGATGAAAGTCGCTATCAATGGTTTCGGGAGGATCGGCCGCCTCGTGTTCCAGGCCATCGTGGACCAGGGTCTCCTCGGCAAGGACAAGATCGACGTCGTGGCTGTCGTGGATATCTCCACCGACGCCGAGTATTTCGCCTACCAGCTCAAGTACGATTCGGTCCACGGCAGGATGAAGGCGGCCATCTCCGCCAAGAAGAGTGACGCCTCCTTGCCTGAGGCAGACACCCTTGTCGTGAACGGGCACGAGGTCAAATGCGTCCTCGCCGAGAAGGAGCTCAAGAACCTTCCCTGGGCCAAGCTCGGGGTCGAGTACGTCATCGAGTCCACGGGGCTCTTCGCCAACGAGAAGGCCTGGGGACACCTCGAGGCCGGAGCCAAGAAGGTCATCATCTCAGCCCCCGCGAAGAGCGCCGACGAGGCCAAGAAGATCCCCACCCTTGTCATGGGCGTCAACCACGAGAAGTACGACCCCGCCAAGCACAGCGTCGTCTCCAACGCCTCCTGCACCACCAACTGCCTCGCCCCCGTCGTCCACGTGCTCCTCAAGGAGGGCGTCGGGATCGACAAGGGTCTCATGACGACCATCCACAGCTATACGGCGACGCAGAAGACGGTCGACGGAGTCTCCAAGAAGGACTGGCGCGGCGGGCGCGCGGCGGCGATGAACATCATCCCCTCCTCGACCGGCGCAGCGAAGGCAGTCGGCGAGGTCCT
>JANXYO010000048.1 GCA_025356015.1 Spirochaetaceae bacterium | reverse complement strand
CTCGTCGGCGGGGGGCGCATCGGTGCGCGCGGGCAGCGTCGATCTTCCTGTCGCCTCGAGCCTTCGCTTCTCGGCACTGGTCGATATCGGCAGGCATCTCTCGCTCGAGGCGGAATTCTCCGGCGATTTCCGCTCGGCCTTCCTTCGCTTCGAGCGGGTCCCCGGATCCGCGGGCTTCTCCATCCTGGGCAGCGGCGAGGTGCTGGACTCCACCGGGAAATCCCTGGGCAGCCTGCGTATCACCGATGGCCTCGTTGCATTCGATCTCGGCCCCTCTCCTGACCGCTCCGGGATCATCATCACGCAAGCCGGAACCTCGCTTGCCCTCGCCCTCAGGCCTGCCGCGGGCCTTGGCCTCGTCGTCGGACGCGAGGGCGGGCACGACCAACTCGCCCTCGAGAGGATCATCGTCTGGGAAGGCCCCTCCTCGGGTGCCAGAGCGCCCTAGAACCTTGCATTGCAGCCACGCTGCGGCTAGACTCTCTAAAACACCCTCCGTACAGAGATCGATCCGCGAGAGAATTGCGCGGACGGCGCATTGGTTTTTGCCAAGCCCTGCGTTAGATTAATTCCAGTAACTCAAGGAGCGATGCATGAGAAAAGTGCTCAGGTCCGCGATCTTCATCGTGGCCATAGTCCTGCTGGCTTCCTGCGCGTCGTCGCCGGCCCCAGCCCCCGCGGCTCCTGCAGCGGGCCCAGCCGGCGCGACCGGACCAAACGCCGCCCAGTCCAGAGCACAGGCGATCGTGCAGGGCACGGCGACTCCTGGCGCTCCCGCCACGGCTGCCGCTCCTGCCGGGGCGCCGGCGGCCCAGGCTGCCGCCACGGCCCCCGTTTCCGCGGACCAGCCTCCTCCTCCGCCCGGACAGCTCACTCCCGAGGAGCAGACCTATTTGCAGAACTACCTCGGCCGCCTCAACTACATGGTCTACTACAACGAAGGCGCGAAGGTTGAGCCCAAGCTCGCCAAGATCGCCGTGTCCCAGGCCAACCGGTATCTTATCGAAAAGCTCGGGCTCTCGGTGATCGACTTCGACCAGATCGAGAAGAACAAGAAGGACCAGCAGACCGCCTACCAGTCGGAGACTGGCGGTTCCATCGACCTGATCCAGTACCTGGCCCAGAAGCTGAATGCCGACGTCTACGTCGAGATCGATTTCTCGGTATCGAGCGAGACCCGGGACGCCAAGTTCTACGCGTCTGCCACGGGCTCCATGAAGATCTTCGACACATCGACGGCAGCCCTGCTCGGCTCAGTAGCTTTCATGAGCCAGCCTGCCTTCAGCCCCAACTCCATGGACGCCGCGGTGGCGAACGCCGTGGCCGCATCCGTGTGGTCCGCCATGCCCAAGATGGCCGACCAGTCCAAGGAGCTGATAAAGAACTCCCTCACGCGAGGCGTGCGCTACGAGGTCCTCCTCCAGAAGACTCCAGACGCGCGGCAGATCAGCCAGATCAGGCGTGCCCTGGCGAAGAAGGTAAGGGAAGTCGAGCAGGTCTCGTATTCCCCGAGCGAGACCAAGCTCTACCTCTACAGCTTCATGAGCCGCGACAAGGTCGAGGACGCGATGTACGATGCAGCGGCCACCGCCGGCTTGCCCGACCTCAACCTGGTGTACATGCGCGGCAAGTCCTTCACCTTCAGCACAGGATTGTGAACAGCCGGGGTGAGGCGGATGCCTTTGGGCCTCCGCCCCCTCGTTGAAAGGGGGACGTCGTCCCCCGCGTTCAAGGCGAAGGCCGGGGCAACGCAAGCCCTGGCTTTAGCGAAAGACCTAAGGAGGTCACCGTGAAAAAAATCATCGCGATTCTGGCCATCTTGCTGGCCCTCCTCGTCGTCGTGGGCTGCGCGAGCAAGCCCGCCCCCGCACCCGAGCCGCCGAAGACCATGGCGAACTTCGAGATCCTCCAGCACAAGGGCACGACCCTTGGCGTTCTGATGCCTCCGTCCTGGGTCGAAGCCGCCATCAACGGGCCGAAGTCCGTCGAGAAGCTGCCCGACTACAAGGATGCCTTCGTCGTCGTCGTCGACACCACGGGCAAGGACCTTGATGGCGTGCAGCTCGCCTCCTCGAGGCTCAACGCCGACACCGAGATCGCCCGCTACCTCAGCCTCCGCGTGAAGGACACCTTCGCCGGCGCGCAGGTGGGAGACAAGGACAAGATCGAGACCTACATGGAGCGCGCCGTGAAGAGCGTCTCCGATGCGAAGTTCTCCGGCTTCCGCAAGACGACCGACTGGTGGGTGCAGATCCGCTGGTACAAGCCCGACCCGAGCAAGAAGATCTTCGACCATGACGAGTACCGCCTCCTCCAGCTGTACACGATCGACAAGGCGACGCTTGAGTCCCAGCTCCAGAAGATCCTTTCGGGCGAGGCTGCGAACGAGCCTAAGACCCCCGAGAAGCAGCGGGCTATGGACCTCGTCCAGCAGTCCTTCTTCGACGGATTCTAAAGACAAGCGCGGGTCCGGCTCTGCGTCGCAGGCCGGACCCGCCGGCGAACCCGGCGGATGGATCGGCGTCATCAGTCCCTCTGCCCGGTTTTCCGGCACTCATGCCTGTGCGGTCCTGGTTGGTCCGCCCTCGCGCAGAACCAAGGAGACAGCATGTCGAAAAACAGCTTCGCGGTCTTTGCCGCCGCCCTACTCCTCTTCGCCTCCTGCGCCACGATCCCGGCCCAGCAGAAGGCGCCCGACTGGACCCTCAACACGCCCAAGCCCGACGCCAAGAACACTTTTTTCGTCGGCTACGCCTCAGACCCTAACGGGGACGTGGCGAAGGCAACTGGTGACGCGGGGGCGAACATGCTCGCCGACATCATGAAGTACATAGGCGTCAAGGTTAGCGTGAACTCGACAGCCGAGGCCAAGGCGACCCTGGACAGCTATTCAGCGAACATCAGGTCGACTGTGACCTCGCAGTCGAACAACAGGATCGCGGGCTTCTCCATCAAGGACAAATTTGTCGTCACCGACAAGAAGACCAAGCAGGTGATCGTCTACGTACTGGCCTCCTACGCGACTGCCGACCTGGAAAAGGAGAAGAAGCGGATCGCCGACCTCTTCCAGGAGAGCATCGATGCTGTAGCGATTCCCGAGGCCCAGGGCCGTTCCCTCATCGAGTCTGGAAGGTATTACGAGGCCGTGCGCAAGTTTGTCGAGGCAGTCGTCGCGGCCTCGGGTTCGGACATAGACAACGCCGACATCAAGCTCGAGCGCAATGTCAACAACGCGCGCAACGCCCTCTCCAAGCTCCGCTTCGACACCATGGGCGTTGCGGGCTACAAGGCCCTGGTGAGCCAGCCATTCGCCCAGCCCTTCAGGGTCAAGCTCGTGGCGGGCGAGGGCGACGCGGCCCCGGGAGTCCCAGGAGCCGCCCTCCTCGTCAGCTACCAGCGCAAGCAAGGTACGCGGCTTGTCTCCAAGACCGATACCGCGATGACGGACCAGACCGGCCTCATGAGCTACACCCCACCGCCGCCCGATTTCGTCGGCAAGGCAAAGCTCCTCGTGCGGCTTGATTTCCAGTCTGCCAGCGATCTCCTCGACCGCCTGCCGGCCAAGTATGAGGCCTTCCGGACCTCGCTCTCCGACGAGTTCAGGAGCAAGTACGTCGAGATCGGCTACGAGATCTCATCAAACGCGAAGAACGTCTCGATGGCCGTCGCCATAGTCGACCTTGACGAGAACGGAGCCGCCGTCCCGGGAGGAGTGGTCCAGTCAAGTCTCCTCGAGGCCCTGATCAAGCAGAAGTTCATCGTGCGCGGCCTGCCCTTCGACCAGTCCCTGCTTGCGAAGATGGACGATGCCGCCATACTCGCAGCCCTGCCTTCGGGAGGGAGCTTCGCGCGCTTCGCCTACGGCGCCGCAAGAATGGACAATGTCCGCAGCGAAGGTGGCACCTTCATCGCCACGGCGAAGGCCAGCGTGAAGGTCGTGGAGACGGCGACCGGGACCGTCCTGTATTCCTCCGAGAAGGCCTCGACAGGGCTGGGTCCGGACGAGCAGTCGGCGCGCAGAGCCGCCTATCGCGACCTGGGCCTGAACGCCCTTGGCAAGGACCTGCTGGCGAGCCTGCCCTAAAGCGAATTGAAGCGCCGCCTGCACAGCATCCTCCTCACAGCGCTGTCGGCGGTGCTTTTCGCCCTATCCTTTCCAAACCCCCTCACGGGTGGGGGCATCTGGCCCTTGGCCTTCGTTTTCGCCCTTCCCATCCTTGCGCTCGAAGCCCCCCCGGGGGAAGCCTTCATCCAGGGCCTTGCTTTCGGGGCGCTGGCCTTTGGTCTGAGCAACTTCTGGCTCTACAGCTACGACCCCTTGGCAATTCTGGTCGTCGTCATCCCGATGGCGCTCTGGCATGGCCTGCTCTTCGCCCTGCTCTCGTTCTTCCGCGCCAGGTCCCTCTACCTCGGGGGCGCGTTGTCCGTCTTTGCCTGGGTGGCGTTCGAGTATGCGAGGACCCTCGGCGTCTTCGGCTACCCTTTCGGGATTATCGCCTACTCTCAGTACCGCTTCACCGCCCTCATCCAGCTCGCCTCGATCACCGGTGTCTGGGGGGTATCCTTGCTGGTGATGGCCCCGCAGTTCTTCATCGCAGCCTCCCTTACGGGGGCGGGGGCTGCGCCCCGGCCGCGCATCGGCTTGAGCGCGGCGGCGCGGGCCCTGCCCGCCCTCGCCGCCCTCCTTTTTGCGGTGGCCTGGGGAGGCCTGTCGCTGTCCGGTCACTCGGAGTCGAGTGCTGCCAGGATGCTGCGGGTCGCCCTCATCCAGGCCAACATCCAGGGGGCTGACGGCAGCGTCGATTCCTACAGCCAGGGCTTCGAGGTCCTCAAGGGACTCAGCACCAAGGCCCTGGCCGAATCCCCCGACCTGGTAGTCTGGCCAGAGACCGCCTTTGTGCCCTCGATAGTCTGGCACCGCAATTACAGGACCGACGAGGCCATCTATCAGATCGTCAGCCGCTGCCTCGCCTTCATCAGGGACTCGAACACCGATTTCCTGATCGGGAACAACCAGGGGGAGAGAGCGGCTCCCGGCTCGGAGGAGAGGATAGACTTCAACGCCGTCCTCTCCCTGCCCCGGGGCCAGGATGGCATCTTCGTGTACCGGAAGGTCCACCTCGTCCCCTTTAGCGAGTACTTCCCCTATCGCCGCGAGCTACCGGGCCTCTATGCCTTCCTTGTCGAGCGGGAAGGGAATTTCTGGCGTCCCGGGGCGAGCCTTCAGCCCCTGCCGACGAACGCGGGCCAGATGGCGACCCCCATCTGCTTCGAGGACGGCTTTGGCGACCTCGTACGCCGGCTTGCCGGCCCAGGGGTATCCCTGATCGTGAGCGTGGTCAACGACGCCTGGTCAAAGTCCGAATCGGCCGAGCGGCAGCACCTTGCGTTCTCGGTCTTCCGGGCCGTCGAAAACGGAAAGGCCGTCGCGCGATGCGCGAACTCGGGGATCACCTGCACGGTCGACGCCCGCGGGAGGATCGGGAACATCCAGAAGCCGTTTTCCCGGTCCTTTGTCGTGGCCCCGGTGGACGCGAGCCTTCGGGACCCGACCCCCTATTCGCGCTGGGGCGACTGGTTCGCGATCCTGTGTCTCCTCGGCACTGCCCTCGGCTTCCTGGCCTGCCTCATCGCGGGGGCGGTATCCCGATTCCGTCGGGCCGGTTTGAGATAAGCCCCACGCAGCCAAGGCCAAGGAGGCGGGAGGCCTCGGCCTTATCATCGACGGTCCAGGAGATGAAGGGATAGGATCCGCGGCGCCTCCAGCGCTCCGCCTCGGCCTGGCGCACGACCGTGGCCTGGGGCTTGCGCGCGTCGGCTCCCGAGAGCCATCTTCCCTCGCCATGCCTGAGGAAGAAGGGGAGCAGCCTGTCGGCTGACCAGATGATGGCCGTCGGCACCGATCCTGCCCTCGACTTGAGCCTCGCCAGGGAGATGGGGTTGAAGGATGAGACAATGCAGCGTTCGCTGAGCATGGGCCTCGCCGCCAGGGCATTGGCCAGGGCCGATTCGAGCCCATAGTCGAATCGATGGGCGTTCTTGAGCTCGAGGTCGTAGTACAGGGAATCGCCGAGCTCCTCGAAGACTTCCTCGAGCCGCGCCATGCGCTCGCCCCGCCACTCCTCTCCCCGGTGCGAGCCAAGGTCAAGCGTCCCGAGCTCGCGCCAGCAGCTGCGTTCGATCTCGAGACCCTCGGCTCGCCCCTGCTCGGGGGCGAGGCGGCCCGTAGTCGGGTCGTGGCTGACCGCGAGCACTCCGTCTGCGGTGAGCCTCAAGTCGAGCTCGACTCCCGGCACGCCCCTGTCCCTGGCGAGGGCGAAGGCAGCGATCGTGTTCTCGGGGGCGAGGGAGGAAAGGCCGCGGTGGGCGAAGACAAGGGGACGCGCCGCTCCCGGGATCAGGGGGAGGGGATTCACGATTCGGGCTGATCCTCCCCGGCGGCCCTCTTCTTGAGGGCATCAAGACCCGTCTCTGCCGCCGACTCGGCTTCGAGCCTCGAAAACTCGGCCGCTGTCCTGGCCTCGGCCGAGGCTGAGTCACCCAGGAGCTCCCCGGTCATGAGCTGGAGCTCGGCGAGCAGGCGGTCGGGGTCGATGCTCCGCTCCCTCGCGCTGATCATGGGGAGCTGCTCCTTCATGCGGGCGACCTTCACCACAAGTGCCGCGCGCTCGGCCTCGAGAGTCGAAATCTGGCTCTGTACCTGGTCGGACTTCGAGCGCGCGGCCACGGCCAGCTGTGTCATCGACTTGCCCTCGGCGAGGGCGATCCGGCCCCGCCACAGCTCGAGCTCTGACCTTGCCTGGGCGAGTTCCCTGTCATAGCGCTTTATGTCCACAGCATAGGCGAAGATGTACTCCTTCGCGCCAGCGAGGTCGAGGCCGGAAAGGTCGGTGTCATCCATGGCTTATCCCCTTCAAAGGCGCGAGGCCGCCCCGTGGACAGGGCGGCCTCGCGCTGTGTGCGCGTGTGCGCTAGAGCTTGAACGAGACGCCGCCGCCCACCCCGAGGCCGCCGTAGCTCGTGTACAGATTGGTGTTGAGGCTCGCCCAGTACTCGAAGCCCACGTCCGCGAAAATACTCATGTCGCGGGTGACGAGGTAGGACAGATTGACGAAGGCCTGGGCGCCGATATGGGGCACGTATTCGGTCTGGTAATCCGTCCCGGTAATCGCCTCCGAGACGTAGATGTAGCTGGCCCCCACGCCGCCGTAGGGAGTGACCGAGAGCCTGCCGAGGTGCAGGCGGAATTCGCCGCCCAGCAGGACGTTGATCGGTATGATCGAGACTGTGAAGATCTGGCGGATTCCGTTGAGGGGGAGCTCCACCGCGACGAAGGGCCTGAAGCCGAAGAATCCCCTGCTCAAGGGGACGCGGAAGCCGAGGATCGTGTTCGAGCCGGTGTCTCCCTTCGGATCGACCACCACGTCGAGCTTCTTTCCGCTCACGATATGGAGGAAAGGCTCGAAGTCGAGGCCGAGCCTTGGCACCTCGCGAAGCTGGATGTCCTTGGTGAGCCTTGCGGAGGAGTAGAGCACCTGGCCGGTGGAGACCTCGGCCCCCACGTTCTTGATAATGACAAGGCCCTGCTCGCTCTCGTCCTTGAAGCCCTCGACAGTGCCACCGATTATGACGGCATACTCGTCGCCGAGCCTGATCCCCATGTTCTGGCCGAGCTGGAGCTTGATCTCGGAGCCCGAGACGGTGAGGACCCTGGTGTTGAGAGTGAACGCGGGGACCTTGCGGATCTCGAACTGGAGCTGCATGGGTATGGCGTTCACAGCGTTGCCGATGGACTTGGCCTGGTTGCTCTTGTCCGTGCCGGTGGTCTCGATCTGCGCGATGCCTATCGTGGTGCCGCCAGCGCTCACGTCGATGAAGGTCACGTTGGTCTTGATGTCAGTTTCAAACTGGCCTTTCTTCTGGTCGTAGAAGGAGTTGAAGCTCGAGACGACCGGAGCGGCCACGATGAAGGCGCCGAGGAGCTTGTTGAACTCGGCCTCGGTCATGATCGCCTCGCCGAACTGGTACTTGTCCGGCATCACGAAATTGGCTTCCTTCGCCTTCTTGAGCGTGGCTATGAACTGGTCCAGCCCTCCCGAGGACAGGCGCTGGGTCACGCCTATGATGTTGAAGCGGCCCAGGTCGACGAAGACCTTCTGGATCTCCGAGTCGATGTTGCCAAGGCCTTCGAGAGGAATGGCGAAACCGTAGTAGCCGAGGGCGAAGATCGCGACGTCCTTCTTTTCGCTGACGACGGGCTGGGCGAAAAGGGGAAGCGCCACGGTAACGAGTGCCAAAATCGCAGATGCGAGCAATGCCTTGCGTTTCATTATTCCTCCTGCAGGATGGGGGCTGACATCCGGAACAAGATAGCGCGCCCCCTCACGCAATTCATTCTCAGCGTGAGCCACCCTCCTGTCAATAGAAGGGCGCGGAGGTGATGGATTCCTTCCGGGCCTTGCGCGCGGGGAGGGATACGGGCTAGTCTTGCATCACCCCATGCAGCGCTCATATCTCGACGATCCCGTCCCCATAATGGCCCTCGCGACTCCGCCTGGAGAATCGGCCATTGCGGTCATCCGCACCGCCGGGCCTGGCAGCATCGCGCTCGCGTCCTCCTGCTTCTCGCGGAAAGCCGCCCTGCTCGCAGCCTCGGGGCACAGCTCGCTCTTTGGCAGGCTGATCGAACCCGGATCGGGGGACACGGTGGACGAGGTCCTCGCCACGGTCTTCAGGGCGCCCAGTAGCGCCACGGGCGAGGACGCCGTCGAGTTCTCCTGCCATGGATCGCCCGCGGTGACCAGGAAGGCCCTCGCGGTCCTCGAGGCCGCGGGCTTCGCGCCCGCCCTGCCCGGCGAGTTTTCCTTCAGGGCCTTCCTTCACGGCAAGACCGACCTCGTCCGGGCTGAAGCCGTGGCCGAGCTCGTCCGTTCCGGCAGCGAGGCTGAGCGCGCCGAGGCCCTGCGGAGGCTTGAGGGCGGGCTTTCGGATCGGATCGCCTCAGCGCGGTCACAGCTCATCGCTGTGCTGGCCGAGGTCCAGGTGAGGCTCGATTTCGACGAGGACCAGGGCTCGCCCGAGGAGGGCATCGATGCAGCCGTCCTCGCGCGCGTGCGCTCATCGATTGCCACGTTGAGCGAAAGCTACGCTTTCGGGAGGATCTATGCCGAGGGCGCGCGCGTCGTCGTGGCCGGACGGCCGAACGCGGGCAAGTCGAGCCTCTTCAACCTCATGCTGCGCGAGGAACGCTCGATAGTGAGCCGGGAGCCGGGCACGACGCGCGACTGGATCGAGGCGGGGGTCGAGCTCGAGGGACTGCCAGTCCGGCTCATCGACACCGCAGGCCTGCGCGATGCACCTGCCGGTACCGAGGCCGAGGGAGTCGCGCGGAGCCGGCGCCTGGTCGCGGGTGCAGATGCCCTTGTGTATGTCGTCGACGGCAGCCTCGGCCTGGCCCCCGAGGACCTGGACTTCCTCGCCGCCCGAGGAAAGGCAGCCACCGTCCGCGTGTGGAACAAGGCAGACCATCCTTCCTGCTTGAGTGCGCCCGAGGGCTTCCTCGCCATGAGCGCGATGACGGGCGAGGGATTCCCGGCCTTTGCGTCAGCGCTCGCCCGGACGATCCGTGACGGCTCCGGAGCCCATGGCGGTGGGGCGTCGGAGATCGGGGTGAGGGTCGCGAGCTCTAGGCAGAAGGCCCTCCTGGACAGGGCCCTGCAATCCATAGACGAGGCGAGCTCCGGCCTGGCCGCGGGGATTCCCCTCGACGCCCTGTCCCTCGACTTGCGCGCCGCGGCCGACTCCCTGGGGGAAATCACCGGGGAGATAAGCTCGGCTGAGATCCTCGAGGCGATCTTCTCCGGCTTCTGCCTCGGGAAGTAGGGAGCATGGACTACGAAGCCATAGTCATCGGAGGGGGGCACGCGGGCATCGAGGCGGCCCTCGCCCTTGCCCGCCTTGGGCGCAGGACCCTCATGGTCACCCAGGACCTCGAAGCCGTGGGCCGCCTCTCCTGCAACCCCGCGGTGGGCGGGCTCTCGAAGGGCAACCTCGTGCGCGAGATAGACGCTCTAGGCGGCCAGATGGGCCTCCTCATCGACGATTCCATGATCCAGTACCGTATGCTCGGTCGCTCCCGTGGACCGGCGGTGCAGTCCCCCCGCGCCCAGGCGGACAAGGCCCTCTATTCCTCCCTCGCGCGCCGGGCGCTCGAGGCCCAGGCCGGACTCTCCCTCTTCATGGACTGCGTCGTCGACATCTTCACGGACGACTCGGGCAAGCGGGTCGAGGGCGTGCTCACCGCCCGCGGGAACAGGATCGGCTCGGCCTGCGTCGTCCTCACGACGGGAACCTTCATGGAAAGCCGGCTTTTCATCGGGGACTGGAGCGCGTCAGGCGGGAGGCTCGGCGAGCCGGCGGCCCTCGGCCTCGGGACTGCCCTTCGCGCTCGGGGCTTCTCCCTCGGCAGGATGAAGACCGGGACTCCGGCGAGGATCAGGGCCGGGACGATCGACACCGGCGAAATGGCCAGGCAGGATGGCGAGGAGTGCAGGCCCTTCTCCTTCCTCCGCGATTCCGTCTCGAGGCCTGTGGCCCCCTGCTGGGTCACCTACACGAACGAGGACAGCCATCGCGTCATCCGGAGCGGCATGGACCGCTCGCCCCTGTTCAGCGGGGCGATCGTGGGCCTTGGGCCTCGCTACTGTCCCTCGATCGAGGACAAGGTGCGCCGCTTCCCCGAGCGCGAGCGACATCAGGTGTTTGTCGAGCCCGAGGGGCTCCAGACCGACGAGATGTATCTCAACGGCCTGTCGACCTCCCTTCCCGAGGACATCCAGGCGGCCTTCATCAGGACCATCCCTGGCCTGAGGCAGGCCGAGATCGCGAGGCCCGGCTATGCCGTGGAGTACGACTACCTCGACCCGAGGCGGCTCGAGCCATCGCTCCAGTCAAGGCTTTTGAAGGGGCTCTTCGTCGCGGGACAGACGAATGGGAGCTCGGGCTACGAGGAGGCCGCGGCCCAGGGCCTAGTGGCAGGGATCAACGCGTCACGGTTCCTGTCGGGAGATGAGGCCATGGTCCTGTCCAGGGCCGAGGCGTACATCGGCGTCCTCGTGGACGATCTGGTCACCCTGGGTGCGAGCGAACCCTACCGCATGTTCACGAGCAGGGCCGAGCGGCGCCTCTCGCTGCGCCAGGACAGCGCCGACCTCAGGCTCACGCCGATCGCCGCGGAAATCGGCCTGGCCGACGAAGAACGGCTGGAACGCTTCCGGCGGAGGCTTGAGGGGACCGACGAGATCAGGGAGCTCGCAAGCCGGCGTCGCATAACGCGCGAGGACGCCGCGTCCGATCCCGCCCTCGGGCCCCACATCGGGGAGGCCCTCGTCCACGCCCTGCGGGACCCGAAGGTCTCGGGCGGCGTATCCCGGTTCATGCCGGAGCTCGAGGCCCGATTCCCGCTCGAATGGCTCGAGACGGTCGCCCTTGACTCGAGGTATTCCGGATACGAGGCGAAGGAGGAGCGGCTCGCACACAGGATGGAGCGCGCGGAGAGGCTCCGGATCCCGGGCGACTTCGATTACGCGAAGGTCGAGGGTCTTTCCTCGGAGGCGCAGGAAAAGCTTGCGGCCGCGCGGCCCCGCACGCTCGGGCAGGCATCGCGCCTCCCGGGCGTGCGCAGGTCCGATGCCGCCCTCCTGCTTGTCGCCCTATCCCGCCCGGTCGATTCTAGCCGAGGCTGATTCCGAGCATCGAGGCGACGTCGGCCCTGGCCTTGTCCAGGGCTGCCTGGTACTGCTGCTTCACCGCCCCGACATTCTGCTTGTAGAAGGCCGCGAACTCGGGATCGGCCATGGGATCCAGCCTGACATCCTGGCCCATCCGGGCTGACATCTCCCGCTCTTTTTCGCGGAGCCGTGGTGCCCACTGCTTGCGGATCACCTGCTCCACGTTCTTCATGTCGTCGAGGTACTGGCGGAAGAAGGTCGCAAGCTGCTGGAAAAGCGCCGTCGTTCGCTTCTCCCCGCCGGCAAGGCCTGTCGAGGCAGCCAGGGCTGCGCAGGCGGCGCCGAGGACCTGGAGTTTCGCGAGGTTGGCCTCGTTGGTCGGCAGCTGCAGCTGCGATGATATGACCTCGAACATGCCTTCCCTCACGGCCTGGCGCTTTTCCTTGGGGAAGGAGGCGACGCTCTCGGCGAGGCTCCCCGATTCGGGGTCCTCGAGGTAGCGACCCACGGCCTTCCTTCCGGCAAGCTTGAGGTCATGGGCCTCGATCGAGGCTTCGTCCACCTTGAGGTCCTTGGTCCGCTCGAGCGCGATTTCCAGGGCGCTCTTGATCATTGCCATGCTTGTCTCCCTTGATTCCGGCAGGTGCCGGTCCTCCCGCGGCCTCAGCGAGGCCGCGGGCCGGTATCTATCGTTTCGTCAGTTCCCTTTCGAAGAAGATGAGCTTGTCGGCCACGCTCACAAGGACAACCGCGGCGACCGCCCAGAGCAGGGCCACAAAGAGCTCGGGCGTGCGGATCGTGAAGAGCCGCTGCAGGACCACAGCCGCGTAGAGCACCATGATCCCCGCGACCGCGGCCTTGCCCAGGAAGGTCGTCTTTGGCTCGATCTTGCGCTTCACTGCCATCAGTATCCCCATCAGGACGACCTGGAGTCCGAGCCTCGCGACGACCAGATAGAAGAACCAGGCCGGGATGAAGGTAAAGTAATAAAAGACGACAGTGAGGACAATGAGGAGGCTGTAATCGCTCGAGCTGTCCATCATCCTCCCGATCTTGGTCACCTCCCTAGCCTTCCTCGAGACATAGCCGTCGAGGAAGTCGGAGGCGAACACAAGGACTACCAGTGCGAGGAGGGGGACCCTGATGTGGTAGTCCCTCGCCGCCATCACGAGAAACAGCAAGGTGGGGAGGGTGCTAACCCGCAACAGGGTTATGCGGTTTGCCAGGTTGACCCGGTCCAGCCGCTCCCCGGTCGCCTCCTTCACGAAGTCCTGCTTGAAGACCAGGAGGAGGCCGAGGAGGAAGGCGTGGAAGCCCACCGTCGCGAGGGCGAAAGGAAGGCCATACTGCGCGCCGAAGCCGGAGGGCAGGGCGAATGCAAGGAAGAGGATGGCCTGGCCGGCGAGATAGATACCAATGGTAACAAGGATGCTTCGCGTCAGACTGTCATTCATCTATTGGCCCTCAATGGCTGCTGCTGTGCTTTCGGTAGGCTATGGCGTAGTCCAGCATTGTCCAGACGGCGGCCGCGAGGCAGGCGAACCAGGAAACCTGGACGATGACCTGCAGCGGCGCTATCGACTGGCCAAGCCAAGCAGGAGCGCCTTCACTTACCAGGGCGGCAAGGGTCACATAGACCATGACGGCCGCGCCGGCGACCGCGTATACGCCAGCCTTGAGCTTTCCCGACAGCTTCGCCCCCATGGCGATGCCCTTGCTCATGAACATGAGGCGTATGAAGGAAACACCGAGATCACGGTACAGGACCACGATGAAGACCCATGCTGGCATGATCCCCGACACGAGGAAGGCGAGGAAGTAGGTGAGCCGGGCGAAGGAATCAGCGAAGGGATCGAAGACCTTCCCCAGATCGGTGACGGAACCGGTCTTCCGGGCGATCTTGCCGTCAATGAAGTCTGATATCTCGATGATGGCGTAGAGAAGCCAGAGGGCGATCAGCGCCGCCGCCGTCATCCGTTCGCCCTTGGGCGTCGCGATGAATATGAAAAAATACACAGGGGCCAGGATTATCCTGAGCGAAGTAACAAGGGTCGCTGCATTCATATGGAAGACTATACCTGTGCGCTGAAGCCACTGTCAATCTTCGCGGTTTTTGAGGCGGAATACTGTTCCGTACCGATTGACCAGAGGAAGCGCATCCTGTACAGTGCCCTTCCCCGAGATGCGGCGCCTTGACAAGGAGCCACACGCGAAGGGATCCAGGCGCTTGAGAAGAATGGCGATTTCCACAAACTGCCTTGACAGGGTGGCCGCAGAAGAGCTAAGCTTCCAGAGCGTTCGGAAAATGGCAAACGGCCCCTTCGGGCTCGTGTACCAGATAATCAAACAGCAGCGATGGACTAAAAGAGGATCGATGCCCCGTCGATGTGGCGATGGTGTCGAAAACGTCGAGCGCCGTAGTGATTGCAGAGAGGAGCCTGGAACCAGCAGGCCGCGGAAAAAGCGGAAAGATGGTTGCGGGCGATTGACAGGGAATCGAGCAGAGTGGTATAAAGCTGAGCCTTCTGGCACGGAAGTTGCTGGGAAAGCAGAGCAGCGGTCATTAACAAGTCATTAGGGATGGGATAGAGCAAGGTACGGCACGGATTCACGCCAGTGGG
>JANXYO010000013.1 GCA_025356015.1 Spirochaetaceae bacterium | reverse complement strand
GCGGCCCTGGCTGCAGCCGTGAGCTGGGGCCTAGTGGAGATGGCGGCGACAACATCGCGCTCGATCACGCGGCCACCGGGGCCTGAGCCAGCGAGGGCCGTGGCGTCGATGCCCTCGCCCGCGGCGAGGCGCCTCGCCCGGGGAGAAGCGGCCACCCCTGTCTTCGCCCCAACGGATCCGGCGCTCGGAGCCGGGGCCGAGGCGGGCGAGGAGCCGGCCAATGGGGCCGGGGCCTGCGAGCGAGGGGCTGAGTGGGCTCCAGAGGACGGGGCCGCGGCTGCCGGCGCCTGGGCCCCGATGGCGGCGGCCCAATCCTCGCCGGCCGCACCGATGACGGCGATCGGCGCGAGCACCGGGACATCGTCGCCCTCGGCATGGAGGATCTTTAAGAGGACGCCAGATGCGCCAGCAGGCACATCAAAGCTCGCCTTGTCGGTCTCGACCTCGCAGACAGCCTCGTCGGCGGAGACCGCGGCGCCCTCCTTTGCCTTCCAGCGCACGATGACGCAGGATTCAACCGTGTTGCCCTGTCGGGGCATGATCAGCACATTGGCCACTTGCAACCTCCGCGGTTATGGACTCAGGCAAGGAGGACCCGCCCGGGCCCCCATGCGCCCTCCCGGGCGCTGCCTCTAGACGGTCCGGACGAGTATCGACGCCCCGGAAAGCTCCCCAAGAGGAGCCTGGTCCAGGCCGATGTCGGTGATGATGCCGCCCAGCTCCGAGAGGGGGAGGACGCTCACGAATCCTGTCTTGCCATATTTCGAGGAATCGGCGACGAGCCAGGTCGACTCGGCGCGCTCGCGCATCGCCTTCACGATCTCGGCCCCCTCGACGAGCTGGGTGGTCATGCCCCGCTCGAGGGAAAAGCCGTCCGTGCCCACAAAGGCGAGGCGCACATTGAGGCCGGCGATCGTCCGCAAGGCGATGGGACCCACCATGGACTCTGCCTCGCGGCGATAGTCGCCGCCAACCATGGTTATCTGGAGGGAGGGATTAAGCCTGGCGTAGGAGAAGACCAGGGTGGAATTGGTGACGATGTGGACGTCGCGCTTGCCCAGCAGGTAGCGCGTCACGAGGGCCGTGGTGGTGCCGGCCTCGATCATGATGCGGTCCCCGTCGCGGACCAGCTCGGCGGCTGCCTTGGCTATCCTGTTCTTCTCGTCAAGATGGGTGCGCTGGCGCTCGATGACGTTGGGGTGCATCGCCGGGTAGGCCCCGCCCCTGGTCCGCCCCAGGACGCCCTGCTCCTCGAGGTTCTTGAGGTCTGACCTGACGGTGACCTCGGAGACTTCGAGCTCCTGGGCAAGGAGGGCAACCGAGACCGAGCCCCGCTCGGAAAGCAGTTTGAGGATTATGCGCTCGCGCTCGGCAAGGTCTTCTGTCACTTGCGGTAACCTTTCGATTCACTTGCGATTCTCTTTTGATTATACGAGTTCCAAAAAAGAGGTCAAGTGGTATTGGTGTCACGAAGATTGTTGGTGGGCCCGGCGTCGAGGGATACTGCCTCGAAGCTTGTGGGCGAGCGAGCGGAGGCTCACTTTGAGCGGGACTTGCTTCTCGTCTTGGGACACTTCTCGTACAGCTTCATCCTGCCTGACTTGCCACATTCCGCGATAAGTCCTGCCCTCGCAAGACAATAGAGCACCTTTCGGGCCCTCTCGCCCTCGATCCCGAGGGCCTCTCCGAGGCTCCCCGAGGACCAGGGCGGGGGCAGGGACTTCGGAATCAGGGCGAGCCATTGGGCCCCGCTAGCCAGACGCCTCGAGGAAAGGACCTCCTCGAGGATGCGATCCGCCGTCCGGTCGCCCTTCCGCCTCCAGGAACCCAAGCCGTCGCGGACCCTGATGACGACAGTCCTTACGAGGAGGAGCTCTATTTCCACCCCTTTCGCGGCGACCAGGCCCTGGGCCTTGACCAGTTCGTCAAAAAGGGACCAGAAATCCCCGCGTTTGGGGCTTTTCCTCGTGGAGAGGAGTTCCCCCGTCCCTGGATCAAGGCGCCGGATCAGGGATTCGGCCGCGACCGGATGGACGACCCTTACCCTTCGCCCCCCTGCGGCCAGGGCGAGGACCTTGGCCACGATCTTGCCGAGGCTGGCCGTCTGGACTTCGACCAGCTCCCCGTCGGCCTTGACCAGGTCGACGACCCGGCCTTCAACAAGGACCTCGCTCCTGTCGCCCGGCTCGGAGAGCCAGTCCTTGAGCTGGGAATGGAGGCTGTGCTCCGAGTAGAGGTTTATGCCGGCGCGTTCGGCGACGAGCACTCCCCGGGGCGAACTGCCCTTGCCGCTCACCGCGACCTCGCCCGGTCGGCGGCGAGGAGGCCGCGGATGACAGCCGCATCGATGCTCAGCGCGGGATCGAGACCGCAGACCTCGCGAAGGAGGGCCTCGCAGCCCCCGGCCTCGAGCCTCCAGGCGAAGGCCGCGTCACCGGGGAAGGGCCTCATGCCCTCATCCAGGGCGCGGAAGCCGAGGGCCGCGCCGAAGACCAGGGCGATGGCGTCCCAGGGAAGGCCTTGTCCCTCGCAGAGCAGGGTTGCCCCGACAATGCGGTCTGAGCGGCCGAGCTTGCGCGAAAGGTCCCGGCCCACGCGGAAGACCGTGTCTCCAAGGGCTTCGTTGGCGAAGCGCGAGAGGAGGTCCTCGATGTGCTCCTCGAGCTGTGCCGGGTCAAGCTCGGCGGGATGGCGCAGGGCCAGGGCCCGGGCGGCCTGGGCCATGGCCAGCCTTGATCCCTCCCTCACTCCCGGAAGGGCCAGGGCCTGGCTCAGGCAGGAAACCGAAGGATCGGCGCGGTAGCCAAGGTAGGCGACGGCCGCGTGGCCGAGGTTGTGCACGAAGAGCTTGCGGTCGACCCAAGCGGCGATGTCGTCGACGGGAACGAGGTCGTCCAGCCTGGGCAGGGGGCCGAGGAAGCCGGCCCTGGCCACGATGAGGCTGTTGTACTCCTCCGCGAAGAGCCGAAGGCGGTCTGCTTCAAGGTCGGCCGCCCTCATGATGGGCACCATCTTGCCTATGCTCGTCTCGACGAGGCCAAGGGCCTCGCCGAGCGGGAAGGCCGTGGGCAGGAGGGCGGAGAGGCCAGACCTGATGGTGGCTGCGGCATCGCGGTCGTTCTCGGCGATGATGAGGTCCAGGGGACGCTGCTTGCCGCCAGATCTCCAGCGGCGCTCGAGGCCGCGGGCAAGGGCGCCCAGGATCTTTGGCAAGGCTGCCTTCCCGACTGCCGTGGCGGCCATGTCGGCAGCATCTATCTCAGCGGCGACGGCGTCCAGGTCCCGGCCGTCGACGGCGCGCAGCCCCTTGACGATGAGGGACTCGTCGGCCGAAGCGACCCGCTTGATCACAATCTCGTATTGCCTTCTCTCGTTCAGGGCGGCGACGAGGGCCTGGTCGACATCGACGAAGACAAGGTCCCAGCCAGAACGTGAGAAGACCTGGCCGACAAAGGAACGCCCGATGTTGCCCGCGCCAAAGACGAGGAGCCTGGGCCTGCCGCCCGCGGCGGTATCGACGGCGGCAGGGCTGCCCGAGCTGGGCTCGGGGTTCAAGGCCGGGCCGCCTGGGCCCGTGGCTCCCGGCGCAGGGCTTCCACGAGGCCGCGTTTCTCGCCCGGCCTCGACTCGATCCAGGTCCCACCAAGGAAGCCGAGGGTGAATGCCCCGGCGGCTATGCCCCAGCTCCCGGCCTCGGCGAGGTCGAGGCTGCCGTCGCGGCCGGCCATGAGCTGCTCGGCGAGGGAGGCGATGACCCCGCCGGCGAAGTTGTCGCCGCAGCCCGTGGTATCGCCCTTCATGGTGGAGCGGCGATCGGCGACAGGCAGTTCGGTGGTGTCCAGGGCGGCGAACCTCGGTCCGCCTGCCCAGGCGATGACGCTCTTCGCTCCACGCGTGACGAGGAAGGCCCCGAGTCCCGAGCCCCGGAGGAAGCCCAGGGCTGCCTTTAGGTCACGGCTTCCGGCCAGACGCAGGCACTCCTCGAGGTCCATGATGAGGAGCTCGCAGAACTCGTAGGATGCCATGGGACCAGGCCCGGCCTGGCGACGGTGCAGCTCGAGGTGGGAAAGGCCGCCGAGGGGCCAGGGGCCCGAGGGATCTCGTCTTTCGGCATGGAAGTCGAAGACGGTGTTGACGAGGGTCAGGGCCCCGCGGCCGCGCGCCTTCGAGAGCAAGCGGGGGAGGGCCTCGTGCAGGAGGGGGGTGAGGGCAGTCCCCCCGAAGGCCGCTATGTCGGCATCGAAGAAGCCTTCGCCGATCATCTCGGGCCCGTAGCGCGCGGCCGCCCCCAGGATGTTCACGAAGCTCCGCTCGCCCCGGCCCGAGTCCCATCGGGGATCGGAGAGCACGAGGGTGGCCGGGCAGGGCCCGCCGACGCCGATATAGGAGTCGAGGGCGACCGGGGTCCTCGAGAGCAGGCCCGCGAGCCTTGAGCCCGCCTCGTCCTCGCCCCGGGGTCCGTGGTAGGAGACCGAAGCCCCCTTCCCTTCAAGCATCTGGGCGGCATGGATAAGGGCGACGATCGAGGGCCCGCCGATGTTCTCGGCCCCGGGACCCGCGGCCCCCGCTATGTCGCTGATGGCATCGCCGCAGGGCCGGCCAAGGAAGCCTCCAAGATCGGTGTCGAAGACGAGGCGGCCGGGGGAAAGCCCTCCGTCACCGTCGCGCAGGGAACGGCAGGCCGTGAATGCGGGCGAAGCGAAGTCGATGAGGGGATAGAGTATGTCGAGGAGGCAGCAGCCAGTTCCGGCGATGCGCATCGCTTGTCCTTTCGTGGGCCAGGATCAGGCCCGCTTCGATCGGGCTCTGACTTGCACAGACTAGCGCCTGCCCCCAAGAGGCGCAAGGACCAGAACTCGAACGCGGGCGGCCTGCAAGGGGTGATGGGGCGCCTTTGAGGCTCGACGCGCTCCCTTCCTGCGATGCACACTGGCATCCATGCTCGACTACAAGGCCACAGGACTTCCCATTGTCCCCTTCCTTCCCGACATTGGGCGCCTGCTTCGGGAGGGGGGAGCCCTCTGCCTCGGCGCCGAGCCGGGGGCAGGGAAGACGAGCCTCGTGCCTCCCTGGCTCGCCGGGGCAGGGGGAGTCGAGGGCAGGATCATCGTCATCGAGCCAAGGAGGATAGCAGCGGTCTCGGCCGCCGCCCGCATCGCCGAGCTCCTGGGCGAGGAAATAGGGGCCACCGCGGGCTACACCGTCCGCCTCGACTCCCGCGCCGGGCCTTCGACCCGCATCATCGCGATGACTCCTGGCGTCCTCGTGCGCATCATCCAGGACGACCCGGGACTGGCGGGGATCGGAGCCATTGTCTTCGACGAATTCCACGAGCGGTCCCTCCAGGCCGATCTCTGCCTCGCCCTCGTCCTCGAGGCGAGGGCCCTCCGGAGCGAACTCCTTCTTCTTCTCATGTCGGCCACCCTCGACTCTGAGCGAGCCGGGGACCACATCGGAGCCGGACTGATCCAGGTTCCCGGACGAGCCCATCCCATCACAACCCGATATTCGCCCCTGGCGGAAGGAAGGGGCTTCGAGGAGGGCTTCGCCGCCCTCGCCTCGGGCCTCATGTCCGAGGCGGGGGGAGATGTCCTCGCCTTCCTTCCCGGGGCGGCCGAGATCGACAGGGCGAGGAGGGCCCTCTCGGAACACGGCGTCCCTGCCTTCGCCCTCCATGGCTCCCTTCCCCTCGAGGCCCAGCGCGCCGTCATCTCTCCCAGGCCGGGTTCGCCCAGGCGCGTCGTCCTCGCCACCAGCCTCGCCGAGACCAGCCTCACCGTGCCCAGGGTGGTGGCCGTCCTGGATTCCGGCCTCGCCCGGCTTTCGCGTTTCCACGTCCGCACGGGCCTGAACCGCCTGGTCACCGAGCGAGAGTCGGCAGACAGGGCAGAGCAGAGGAGGGGCCGGGCGGGCCGCCTCGGTCCCGGCCTCTGCCTGAGGACATGGAGCGAGGCCGAGGCCTTGAGCGAAAGGACCGAGCCTGAGATCCTCCGCTCGGAGCTCTCGGCCCTCGTCCTCGAGTCTGCCCTCTGGGGGGCGAGGCGTCCGGCCGACCTGCCCTGGCTCGATCCACCGCCCGAGGCCGCCTGGGAAGCGGGGCGGGTGCTCCTGGCCGAACTTGGGGCCATCGAGTCCAGTGGCGGGATCACTGTCTTCGGGAAGCGCATGGCCGCCATGGGGACAGAGCCGAGGCTCGCTGCCCTCAGCCTCTACGGAGCCGATTCTGGTCTCGGAGAGGAAGCCTGTCTCGCCGCAGCAGTCCTCTCCGAAGGCGAGACGGGGGGGGACAGGGACCTGGGACTTAGGCTCGAGGGACTCATGTCCCGCAAGGGGGATCCATCTCCGGCCGATGGCCGGGTGATCGCCGAAGCCAGGAGGCTCGGGCGCGCCGCCGGCCTGAGGAGCGGGCAGGGGACGATGCCAGGGAAGCCAGGACCAGGGAAAGGGAAACCAGGGCTCGGGGCACTCCTGGCGCGGGCCTTCCCCGACCGTCTGGGCAGGCGGACCGAGGCGAGGGCCGGGAACACAAAGACGGGCACGGCCCTATTCCGCCTCCCCTCCGGCAGGACCCTGCGCGCCGAAGGGAACCTGGCCTCGGAGGCCTGGATCCTGGCCCTCGACGCTGACGCGGGTTCTGCCGAGGGCAAGGTCTACGCGGGCATCGGCCTCGGCGAGGCAGATGCCCTGACGGCCCTATCCCCGATCCTGGGCGAGCGGCTGCACATCGAGTGGCGGGGCCTGGGCTACCGTGCGCGCTCTCTGCGCATGGCCGGGGCGATCGTCCTGTCCGAGACAGCCCTGGGCTCCCTTCCCCGCGGGGAGATCGCGAAGGCCTTCATCGCCCGACTCGAGGCAGAGGGCCTTGGGATCCTGCCATGGGAGGAGGGGGACGGGGCCGGACCACGAGCCTTCCTGGCCCGTCTGCGCTGGTGGACCGCCAACTCGCCCTCCTTTTGGGGGAGGGAGGCGGCCTCCCTTGGGGAGGCCGAGCTTCTGTCAAAGGCAGGGACCTGGCTCGGCCCCTCTGTCGGGACAGCCCAGGACGGGGTGCTGGACGGGCGATCCCTCAGGCGGGCCCTGGAAGGCCTCCTTGACCAGGCCCAGCGCCACCGCCTCGAGGAGGAGGCCCCGGAGCTCCTGGCCCTTCCCTCGGGCGCCAGAAGAAGACTCGAGTATGCCCCCGACCGCGATCCAGCGCTTGAGACCCGTGTCCAGGAGCTCTTTGGCCTCAAGCTCCATCCAAGGATCCTCGGGAGGCCTGTCGTGTTCAGGCTGCTCTCCCCGGCGGGCCGGCCGATCCAGGTCACCGCCGACATCCCCGGTTTCTGGCGTTCTGCCTGGGCCGAGGTGCGAAAGGAACTCCGCGGGCGCTATCCAAAGCACTCCTGGCCAGAGGATCCCTGGAACGCGCAGGGCCCGAAGACAGGCCCGGGCTCGCGCCCGGGTCGGCGGCCCTAAAGGCGTCTTGCGCCCGAGGCCGGCCGCAGTATGCTTATCGGGGAGATCACAAGGAGGCCAGTATGGCGAGCAAGGCTGACAGAGTTCCTGCCAACGTCCCCGGTCACTGGTATGTCGATTCGACCTGCATCGCATGCGCCGTCTGCACGGGCGATGCCCCCGCCAACTTCGCGATGACCGACGACGGGAGCTCTGCCTATGTGTTCAAGCAGCCTTCGGGCCCTGAACTCGCCCAGGCGGCGACGGCCATGGGAGACTGCCCGGTGCAGGCGATAGGCAATGACGCCTAGATAAGCATTTACCTCGGGGCCCGGCTTCGGTATCATCACATGGATGGACAGGCTGCTTGCGACCCTCGAGGCGGCTGGGATCGGAGCCTATGAGGCCTCGTTCACGGCCCTCGACTCATACCGCGGCCTGCGGCCCGCCCCCCTCAGATTCATCCTCGCCGAGTGCGGCCTTGTCGACCTGGCAAGGAGCCTTGATGCCCTGCGCTATCCCGGCCTCCCCTTCGCCGACGCCGCGGTGGACGGGGTGGACGGTGATGAGGAATCCGGTGGCCGCTCTGTCCTGTACATCCGCTGCGCCGACTCGATCCAGGGAGCCGCGAGGGCGGCCCTAGCCCCCCTGGACCTTTTCTACGACCCTAAGAAGGATGTCTTCCACGATCCCCAGGGCATTTACCCGAGCCTCCGCGCCTCCATCGCCGAGCTCCGCCCCGCGAGCAGCGAGGACCAGCTCTTCCAGGCCTCGATCCTCCTGTCCCGACAGCCCTATGCCCTCGGAAGCGGCGATTCCATTGCCCTTCCCAAGGCCGTCACCATCGAGTCCCAGCGAAGCCTACTCTCCCTCATCCTCACCGGTGGGAAGCCCGAACTCGGTCTCGAACTCCTGCGCACGACCGGTTTCCTCGAAGCCTACTGGCCCGAGCTTGCCAGCCTGCACGGAATCGACCAGTCCAAGGAGTACCACCCCGAGGGAGACGCCTGGAGCCACACGATAGAGACATTCCGCCACCGCAAGCTTCCCTCCCTCCGCCTGTCCCTGGCCCTCCTCCTCCACGACACGGGCAAGCCGGGATCCGAGTCGAGCGATGGCCGGAAGTTCGACAGACACGCGGAGATTGGCAGGAAGGTGGCCGAGCGCTTCATGGGCCGGCTTGGCTTCCCCGGATCCCTCATCGATGATGTGTCCTTCCTCGTCCGTTACCACATGCTGCCAGCCGCCCTGCCCCGTCTTCCCATGAGCCGGCTCGAGGGCATCATCGACGATCACCGATTCCCGATCCTCCTCGAGCTGTACAAATGCGACGAGCTCTCCACCTTCCGCGGACCCGACGGCTACTACGAGGCCTGCGCCTTCTATAGGAGCTATCTCAAGAATAGGAAGAATCCCTGGCGGAGCGCCGACGGGAAGAAGCTTGCCCGTCGCTATCTGGAGGGGGATCCCCGGATCGGGTCGGCGGCAGCCTCGAAGCGCTAGGAGCGCTTCCTCGTTGACGGGAGCCGCACTCGAAGCTAGCATGGCGCCACCATGTTCGAAGCAAGCGTCTACACCACTCGCCGCGCCGCCCTCGTAAAGGCCCTCGTGGCCCGCGGAGTCTCCTCTGGCTTGGTACTCCTCCTCGGCAATGGCGAGAGTCCCATGAATTACCTCGACAACACCTACCCCTTCAGGCAGGATTCGAGCTTCCTCTATTTCGTGGGAATTGCCCAGGCCGGCCTCGCCGCGACAATCGACGCAGCCTCGGGGGAGGCGACCCTCTTTGGCGACGACCTCGGCATCGACGATATCGTCTGGACGGGAGCCCTGCCCGCGATAAGGGAACTGGCCGCCCAGGCTGGCATCCAGCGGCTCAAGTCCCGGTCCGAGCTCCAGGCCACGGTCGCGGGATCGGCCGCCTTCTACTACCCCCCCTACAGGGCCGAGACCAGGGTGGAGCTCGCCTCCCTTCTTGGAAAGCCAATCTCGGCTGTCGACGCCGGGGCCTCCCTTCCCCTGATCCGGGCCACGATCGAGCTGCGGGAGAGGAAGGGAACCGAGGAGATCGCCGAACTCGAGCACGCGGTGGCGACCTCGGTGGAGATGCACAGGGCGGCGATCGTGACCGCCAGGCCGGGCATGAAGGAGTCTGACGTCATGGCGAGGATCGCCCAGGTCGCCCTCTCCGCGACCCGCCTCGCCTTCCCTCCCATCGCCACGACCAAGGGCGCGACCCTCCACATCCACAGCTACGACCGCCGGCTTGTGGCCGGGGGGCTCTTCCTGGTGGACGCGGGCGCTGAATCCCCCGAAGGCTACTCGGGCGACCTCACCTCCACCTTCCCGATCGGAGCGAAGTTCGACGAGCGCCAAAGCGCGATCTATGGCATCCTCATCGAGACCCACGCCCTCGCCTGCGGCCTCCTAAAGCCGGGTGTCCCCTACCGCGAGGTCCACTTCGCCGCCGCGCGCAGCATCGCCACCGGCCTCAAGGGCCTCGGACTCATGAAGGGCGACGTCGCCGAGGCCGTCGCGGCTGGTGCCCATACCCTCTTCTTCCCCCACGGTCTGGGGCACCAGATGGGTCTCGACGTCCACGACATGGAGAACTACGGCGAGGTCTGGGTCGGCTACGACGGTGAGCCCAAGAGCGGCCAGTTCGGGCTGCGTTCCCTCCGCCTCGCCAAGCCCCTCCTTCCCGGAATGGTCCTCACCGTGGAGCCGGGCATCTATTTCATTCCCCAGCTCGTCGAACTATGGAAATCAGAGGGCCGGTTCCGCGACTTCATCAACTATGAGGCCCTCGGACCGTGGATGGGCGTCGGAGGGGTGAGGAACGAGGAGGACTGGATAGTCACCGATACGGCCGCCCGGCGCCTGGGGCCGGCCTTCGACAAGAGCCTCAAGGCGATCGAGGGCATGCGCGCCTGAGGCGAATGAAAGGCCCCCCTTGGCCCGAAATGCATTAGATTGACAGTAGGCGTTGCCGCCGATCGCCCCGCGAGAGGGCGGGGGAGGGGCGGCGAAAGGGAGACCGTCATGGCCGAGATCTTCGCGAGCATGTTCCAGGACGAGGCTCTTGTCGTAAAGAGCCTGATCGAGTCGGCGGGGATAGAAGCCGAGCTCGCGGGCGAGCACATCGTAGACGTCTACCCCGCCTTCTTCCCGGAAAGCGGTGGCATGGTCGTGAGCGTACCCGACGAGGACATCGAGGATGCGAAGAGCATTGTCGCCGATTACCTCGCCCGCAAGGCCGCGGGAGCTGCGGCAGAGGCCACGGGCAGCAAGCCCTGACAAATGGCCCCGGGAGCCTCCTCCCGGGGCTTCCTGGTCCAGTTGCCCCCCTAGCGCTTGGGTTTCCCGGGCTTCTTGGGCGAATCCGGATCAAGGCTCAGCATAAGCTCATCCAGGTTGGCGGCGATCCGATCCCGGATCTTGCCCGCGGCGTCATACACGGCGTCTGCCCCGGCCGCGTCCGCGACGTCATCGGGTCCCATGAGGAGGCGGTATGGCCTCACGCCGAGGGCTGACGCGATGCGCATGAGGATTTCGGGCGAAGGGTACTTCCTGCCGAGCTCGACCTCCCCCACATAGCCCGCAGAGATCTCTGCCCGCTCGGCCAGCTGCATCTGCGAGATGGCTAGCAGGCGCCTGCGGCGCTTCATGTTGAAAATGAGGTTCCTGTGGAGCTCGGTCACCCCGTCATCGTCAGGGCACCGCCGACTAAATGCAATTCGCCACGGGAGAGTGGCGCTCTCCGATAGAGAGCGGCGATGATCGGGCGCATATTGCGCGTAAACTGCGGGCCGTCGTACCATGCGGTCGTCGAGGTACAACGCAATGGACAAGAAAGAACGCAGCCGTGCACTGGTCCTGATGATTGTCGTCGTGGGCCTGCTCAACGCAGATCAGAACCTCATAAACTCGACCCTCGGCATGATCGAGGCCGAGTTCCGAGTGAACGACGCTGACATCGGCCTCATGAGCGGCCTGTTCACCATCCTGGGCGCCGTCATCAGCCTGGTCGTCGGATACCTCTCAGACAAGGGCTCGAGGAAGAGGCTCTTCGTTGGCTCGGTCCTTATTAGCGAGATACCCTGTTTCCTGACCGCCTTCTCCGGCGACTATTCCCAGTTCTTCGTCTACCGCATCCTCACCGGCATCGGGGTCGGGGCATCCTTCCCCGTCATCTTCTCCATGATCGGGGACCTCTACCAGGAGCAGGAGCGGGGGCCGGCGGTCGCCTGGATGACGACGGTGATGGGCATAGGCCAGATCCTCGGCCAGGTCGTGAGTGGCTACCTCGGCCCCGTGATCGGCTGGAGGCTCCCCTTCATCATCGTCTCGGTGCCGACCCTCCTGTTTCTCTTCGTCTTCTTCCTCCTGGTGAAGGAGCCAAGGCGAGGCGCGGCCGAGCAGTCGGTCGACTCCCTCATCGCCGCC